>CAYGMB010000003.1:28001-29078 GCA_964350765.1 uncultured Flavobacteriaceae bacterium | reverse complement strand
AGAGTATAAACTTTTAATCTCTAAAGATGGTTATACTAGTGCTTCTATTAACACTATTCCTGGAGTTACCTCCTATACAATAAGATTAAAAAAGCAAGGTTCACAGTTTCAGAATGTTGATGATGTAAGTATATCATTCTTGCCTGGTAGCAGTCCCCTTTTTTTTGGAGATACATATAACTTACAACAAACAATAATAGGAACATCATTAAGCTTGAGTTCAGTTAATATTAGATTGTCTAACGGAACAATAATAAATACTAATTCTTCTTTATCTAGTACAGGTACTACTTTTATTTTTCCTTTTAATACTAGTTTATACCCAAATATTAGTAGTGTTAATGTAGAAATCTCTTATTTAAGAAATAGTAACTTAAATTCTATTAATAAAAGTTATACAATAGCTGTATTTAATCAATCTAGTGAATTAGGTATAATAGAACAATTCAAAGAAAATAATACAACAGAAGCAGCACTTTTAAGGTGGTTCACTATTATGATTGTCTTTGCTTCTGTATTAATTGCAGGAACAAAAATAAATAGAGAATTCGGATTAGCAAGAAATAGTATTCCTTTATTAGTTTTAATACCGATAGGTTTATTTTGGTTCGTTGATTGGATACCAACAACTTATGCATTAATAGGTGCATTTGGTAGTATTGCTCTTTATTTTGGGAGCAGGAGTGGGGAACTATGAGATTCGATTTTATATTAATTGTGGGTTTATTGGTAAACTTATTATGTGCTCTAGCTTTTCCAGACCAATTATTTGGTGGCTCTGCTCCTTTTGAGACTCCTACAGTGCAAAAAGACTTATCTAATAGTGGTGTTTTTAGTGAAGATATAAGAAATCAAATTGATTCAGGTAGTGTTTATAGATTAGATTCTGAACAATTAGCTAACGGAACTGCATTAGATCAAGATACAGAACAATTTAGTAACCCTTTTAGTGATTCTGGAGGTACAGGTTTTCTTGATTGGATAGCTATAGGTTTAGAATATATACAAACAATAGTGCTTTTTATAATTCCTTTCATAAGTATTATATTCTTATTACCTAGTCCAATAGACTTTTTA
>CAYGMB010000003.1:0-27991 GCA_964350765.1 uncultured Flavobacteriaceae bacterium | reverse complement strand
ATGGGGCGTTAAAATGGGATTATTAGAAACAATATTTGGAGAGACTTCTGAAATAACAATTGCTTTAGGCGGTTTATGGTTTTTAGTGGGTTTTTTTGTAATTATTTTCTTTATTTTGCTAATGCTTGGTAATGGTGTTAGTGCTGATGTAATAGTTCTATTCTCTTTAATGGCTTTCTTGTTATTGAGTGTAGATGACTTGTTTAGTGTTCCTGTAACTATTTATGTTACTATAATTATACTTTTAATAATGTATATAGCATTTAGATTTTATACTTGGTTGAAGTCGCAATAAATAAAATGGGTTTATCTAATAGAATAATAATAATATTTCTCTCAAATGCTATTAAAAGAATACCTAGCAAGAAAAGAGAAAAAGAATATAAAAAGTTAAAGAATTTTATTAGAGAAAGCTCTATATTTGACGGAAAAAGAAAGAAACTTTATAAAGAGATAAATTTGATAAAGAACAAATGAAAATGAAATTTATTTTGATATTTATTTTTTTAATTTTTCTTGCTTCTTGTTCTTCTCCAAATACTGAACATTTAATTCTTCAACAAAATATAATAACTACAAACTCAACTATAATTGGAACTACTGGTTTCATTCCTTATTTTTTTAATTCAACTAATTTAAATGATACAAATATATTTTATGATGGTACAGATTTAGGAATAAATACTAAATTACTAAATGCAAAATTAAATATTAATACTACTACAGCATCTAAAGTTGGACTAGTTGTTAAAGGAGTAACCTCTCAATCTGCTAATTTAGCAGAATGGAGACTCGCAGATAATTCATTAAGAGCAAGAATTACAGAAGAGGGTTATTTTTCAAATAATCGAGAATCATTTACAGGGAGAGTCTCAGAAGGATTTGGAGAAGGAACTAGTGTTGAAGGTTCATGGAATACTGGTATAGGTGGAGATATTACTTTAGGCTCAGGATTATTTAGAGCAACTGCCGTTGGATATGGAGCAAGTGTAAGTGCTAATGATGGAACTGCAATAGGTTATTTAGCAAGTGCAGCTGCTTCTTCTGTTGTTATTGGAGCAAATGCACAAACTACAATCGCTTCAGCAGTAGTAATTGGTTCGGGTTCAAGTACCACAGGTGGAGGTTATATGTCAATAGGTCAAAATAGTGATGCTTCTGGAACTTTAGCTTCTCTAGCAATAGGAAGGGATACAACAGCCTCAGGTTTCGGAACTATTGCTATTGGAGATGATGCGACAGCTTCACATACAGGGAGCATAGTTATTAATAATGGTTTTACTAATGTAGCTAGTACCTCAGCTAATCAGCTTATAATTGCTGGAGGTAATTGGCCAATAAATAATATTTATTTTGGAAAAGGTGTTACAACAGCTTCTCCTACTGATATTTCTATTCATGGTACGGGTGGAAGTGGAACAGATATTGCTGGAGGAGATATAACAATTTCAGGAGGTAAAGCAACAGGGAGTGCAACAGGAGGAGATATTCTTTTTCAAACATCTAATGCAGGTGGAACAGGTACAACTTTACAAAGTTCAACAACAAAAGCAATAATTAAAAACACGGGATTTGTAGGAATAGGAACAACAAACCCCACTCATGAACTTCATGTAAAGGGAGACCAAAACTTGACAGGAACACTCTATTATGGTGCATTACAAGCTCAGTCCCCTCATGCATTCTTAGGAGATGAATCTCAGCATACTAGAATTTGTTTAATTGCTTCAAATGGAGATATAGTTATGCAAGAATTAGTGGCTAACGGGGCTTCTTATGACTGGAGATATACAAAAGATCACATTGATTGTATAAATAAGGAAGTGGTTACTAATGTTGAGGTAGTTACTGAGGAAATTGAAAGAATTGAAAATATTAGTGGTGTTATTGTAAAAACAAATTTAACTGTAGAGAAAGAAATTATTACTGAATTTGAAAAAGTGTTTACTGGAGAAACCAGAATAGATAGAAAAATTATTGAGCGAAGATAATAAATATAAATTCACATGAAAAAAGCAATAGAATTGTTGAAACAGGATAATAGATTATCAACATTTCTTGATAAGGATTCAAAACATGAGCTCGAAGATTTAAAAAAAATCATTGGAGAAAAGATTAAACAAAGGTTCCCACACAGGAAAGGACGTTTACTTGGCAACAAAACAAAGGCTTACCCTCATTCTATCTATGAAAATATCTTTAATCATTTCAAGATGATTGATGAAGAGATAGCTCTTGCCGTTGAAGTAGAAGGAATTGAAGGGCCAAGAATAAATGATGTCTTACAAATTAAAGTTTCTTGTGTGGATTTCTTGAATCACAGACTAAGGGTTTACAATCATAAGGTTTCTCATTGGTATGAAGTTCCTTTGGCTGAACAAGTTGAGAAGGATTTGAAAGCCTGGATTACAGAACATAGAAAAGAAATAGATAAGCACGAAGGTTATTTGTTCTATACAAGGGATTCAGAGCACCATCCTAAGACGAAAAGACCTTTTTTGACCTCTCAGTTCATTAATAGAAAAATCGTGGCTTATTTGGAGTCTGAGGGACTCAACCCCGTTTACGCTTTACGGCAAGGGGACGGAGGACGTTTACATTTATTTACAACACATTCAGGGCGTGGGCATGCTGCAACACGAATTAAGAACATTACAGGCTCTCGAGAAGCTGCAATGCAGTTGTTAGATCACTCGCCAAGAAGTGCAGAGAGTACAGAAGTCTACTTTGAAAGAGATGAAGGAGAACTAGAAAAGGGAATGAGGGCTAAGCCTTGACTTTTTTAATGTATAATTCGAATTCATCTCCTCCTATGTCATCAACAATAGGTTTAGGAATAATAACTCTATAATCTCTATTTCCTTTTACTAGCTTTCTGATTACTTTGTAACCATCTTTAGTTTTTTCAAACTTAACTTTTTTAGGCATTGTGAATTAATAACTCAATAGTTTATAAAATTATCTTTTTTGCTGTTGCCATAACAAAGTTTATAAATAACAGAATTTTAAATAAATAAAAAATCAGGTAAGCGGGGATGCGCGGATTTGAACCGCGACCCGAAAAAGCCTTGCGACAACAGGGCTTCTTACCTGATTTTTCAAAAATAAGGTTAATTGAACATGAAAGAATCAGATAATAATAACATAAACTCGGTTTTTTATAAAGCTAACGGAGTTTCAGGCAGTTTCATAGAGCTGAATAGACGAATTCAAGTAATTCGAGCACTTCCACAATTTATTCAAGAAATGGAGGTGCAAAGATGAAATCCTTCAAAATTCTTTACTCTGTTGCAGGAGATAGAAAACAAAAGTTTTGGTTTTTGATTAGAAATGTCAAGAATGAAGATCACGCCAAAGCAAGACTCAAGCTCATAAGAAGAAACAAGAAATACAAAAAAGCCTTTATTTCTAAAATTAAAGAGGTGACTTTCTCATGAAAAGTTTCTTTGAAGGGTTCAAGGGAAACTTTCTTTTGAAAAATTGTGTTTTTGTTTGTGTGTGGGGTCATAAAAATGTATGTTGGTTAAAAAAATCACTTCGTACTATTATATACAGAGTCACAAAAGTAAGTGAAAGAGATACTCTTTTTCTATTATTGTGCACAAAAGTAAGTGAAAGAGATACTCTTCAGTATCTTTTCAGTATCTCTTCAAAAAAGAAAAGAGGTGACTTTTTATGAAAAGATTATCTCTTAGACAATTAAGATTAACAGAAAAGGAAGATGAAATGTATGAACATTTATTCCAAAGATTAGAACAGGAGTGTAATATTAGCCATCAGAGACGTTCTGAGATAGTTTTTCAAGGTTTCAAAGAATATGCAGAAAATTTACTAGCTTCTTATATTCCTTCTGACACACAAACAAAAACACAAACTTCTAATTTAAAGCAAAAGAAGGCATTTATTGAACAATTAATAGAGCAAATCAAAGAAGATTCAAGGATGTTCTTAACAGATGCAATGAATGAGCTTTTTTTTGGAAACGAATTATTTGATAATGATTTAAGAACTCAATCAAGATGGTTTAATACGCTTTTATCTGATCAACAGATAGTCATTTTCTATCTTCCTTATTATTTTGAAAGCTCAAATGCTTCTGACTTTGTTCTAATTCATAAAAAGTCAAAATGGTATCCTCAGTTGAAGGAACACTTCTTTTCTGTAAAAAAAGACTTTTTAGTAATTACTAACAGAGACTTGAAATTTTCAACTTACAAGGAAAAACTCTTGAAAGCTTTGAAATATAAGTCTCCAAGAAAAAGCATGGATAATGCTGAGAAGATTATTTTTAATGCTTTATTGTTTGAATTAAACAAAATACCTGAAAAGCCTATGTATAATCAATCAGATTATATTTCTCAAGAAATTATTCAACTTAGATCTTCTCATAAGTTTCAGGAAGCAGCTTTACTTCTATCTCAACATAGTGCTACAAGTTCAAAAGCTCAAGAAAAAGAAGCTTTCGCTTACTTGGAGGGTTTAGGCAAATGATTTCTTTCTATGGGTACATTCGTAACAAATTTCTCTCTAAATATGTTATTGTTGATACTTGTGATTTGAAACAATATAGTGGGAAATTAGAAAAGATGCTTTCAGATGGCATTTTAGTAAGTCCAAAAGGAAAGAAAACACCTTTTGCCATTCCAATAAATAAGATTCTCTGTATTCAGGAGGTGGAAAAGTGACAGCTCCAAACTTAACTCCTTTTGCTTGGATGGAATGTTTGAATAGGGCAGGACCTGAGAAACGCTATGATTCAGGAATAAGACTTGCTAAAGCAATGGGTAGAAAGAAGTTCATCTCTTTTTACAATGATTGTGTTGAGTATAAAGTCAAGTTTCCTAAGGCTTTTCAGTCTATGGAGAAAGCGTTTGACGAAATAACTAAAGAGGAGGAAATTCAATATGAATAAGAAAAAACAACTGAAACACTTACCAGAACAAGAAGACCTAGCCAAAGTATCTGAACAAATTGAGCGAGGTTTTGGCCAAGACCACCCAAACGAAAAAGAATTGGAGGTCAAACAATGAAACAGAATGCAGATTGGATGCTTAACACTATTGATCAAGTAAGTGTTCGTGGAGCAATATTTACTATCTTAGTAAATGTTCTTCTGATGAGAGCGCAATTCTTCGGCCTACACGAATTTCAAAGCGAGATAATATTGTTTTCTTTGTTATTTGCTGTTTTGGTTGGAGTAAACATGATTATTTTCATCCTAAGGAAAATTTGGGAGGCAAAGCATGGGGACTAAGTATGGAAGTGGTCAGGATTGGATATTAGAACAAGCTATAATGGTTCTAATCAATGTTAATGGTCCTGATTATCCATTAGTTAAACAACTTAAAGAGGAATTACAAAAATGAGTTTTCAAGAGAAAGAATTTCTTAGGAACAATATAAGAGACAGGGAACTTCATATCATGGAAATGAAGAGAGTTATTATGTTTATGCAAAGACAAAATACTCAAGATCAAAAGCTTCTGCAAAGAATTGAAGAAGGCGAACAAGAAGAGAGGGAAAACTATTGGTCTAAAAGTCCTTCATTTGTCGGATAAGAGAGATTATACGAAGTAAAATGGAAAAAAATTATTTAGTAAGTTTAAATGTGAGCTTTACAACTCCTTTAGGAGTAGAAGCGAAAAATAAGAAGGAAGCCTTAGAAAAAGCAAGGGTTGAACTAGTAAATCACCTCAAATCTTTAGATGATTATGTAGATTTGGATATTGAGGAGGATTACGTAGAATTACGTAGAAGAAGATTAAAGAAAAATGGAAAAATTAAAAACAAGAGATGAAATGTTAAAGGAATTTGAAAATAAGTTTAAGAAATGTGAAGGAAGAAAAATGAAAGAAAAAAGATATTATTGTGGAATTTGCGATAGATACATTAGAGCCAAGGTTTGTCCTAAATGTAAAGTTGAGGTAGTTTAGATTAAAGAAAAATGAAATTAAGAAAAATAAAAGGAATTTGTCCAAAGTGTAAAAATGATGGGCTATTAACAGAAAGAAATCAATACTTGTTCTTATGTTCAAGTTTTTCAATTGTTGGTTCATCAGAGAGGTATGCTAATAAAAGTAGAGTTCTTGTTATGTGTAATAATACACGTTGTGATTTTGAAGAAAATGTTTATATAGATTTTGAGGTGTATGTTCCTAAAAAAAGTAAAATTGAATAGAGAAAAACCTCCGATAGTTTAGATTAAAGAAAAATGAAAGAAAAAAGAGTTATAGAAATAATGAAGAGCTTAGGATTTGAGGTTATAGATGAAAGAGAATCAAATGATGGAGGTTTTTATTTTGAAAGTATGGAATCGCAAATATCTTTTTTTGAAGCTCGTCAAATACTACTGAAAGGAATGAATCAATAAAAATGGCATTTAACAAAGTAATGTTTAAATCGACACATGACAATTGGAGTACGCCTAAAGAAGTTTACGAGAAGCTTGATGAAGAGTTTTTATTTAATTTTGATCCTTGTCCTCTAAATGAATCTCCAGACTTTGATGGATTAGCTGTTGAGTGGGGTTCAAGAACTTTTGTAAATCCCCCTTACTCAAATATTAAAGCTTGGTGTGAGAAAGCTTTTCATGAGTCTAAGAAAGGGAAAACTATTGTTTTATTGATTCCAAGCAGAACAGATACTAAGTACTGGCATGAATATATCATGAAGGCTTGTGAAATTAGATTTATCAAAGGTCGTCTTAAATTTGGAGGTTCTAAAAACTCTGCTCCTTTTCCGAGTTGTATTGTAGTTTTCAATGCTTAGAAAAACGCCCGTTTTTTTACTTGGGCTTTTATTTATAAAGAAAAACTATAAAAATACAGGGGGGTATTATTTAACATGAAAGTAGCATTATATATGAGAGTTTCTACAAGAAGTCAAACAACTGACAATCAAAAAAAGATTCTTCTTGAAAGAGCTAAGAATGAAGGTTGGGATTTTGAACTTTTTGAAGAACAAGAAAGCACAAGAAAGACAAGACCAATTAAATATCAATTAATGCAAAGATTAAGAAATAAGGAATTTGACACATTAGTTTTTCTTAAGCTTGATAGATGGGGTAGATCACTTAAAGAATTAACAGACGAGATTCTCGAACTCAACGAGAAAGGAATAAACATTATTTCAATAAGAGATAATATTGATCTATCAACTGCAACAGGAAAACTTCAATTTAATATTATTTGTAGTTTTGCAGAATTTGAACGTGAGTTAATTAGAGAAAGAACTCTTGATGGACTATCAAGAGCTAAAAGTCAAGGAAAAACACTTGGAAGACCAAAAGGAAGTAAGGATACTAAGAAAAGAAGGAAGAGTGGCTATTGGTTAAGACATACAAAATAACAATATCTTTATAAATACAATCTCTAAACAGCCTCCAAATGTCTGGCAATCTTTTACAAGAAGAGGGTTTATTCTTCACAATGTTTTATTATCTTTGGAATTTCTTTACTTGGGGTTTCATCCCTCACATAGTTTTATTCTTTTTCTCTATTTTAGTAATCTTCTTTCTATTAATAATAATTAAGGATTTTAAAATTATTCGCTATGTTGTAAAAGATAAATACCTTTTCATTAAATATTTCTTGTATGATTTCATTCTAGAAAAAATATACTTCATGAAATCTTATTACATTACAATTAAATGGAAAATATCAAATTGGGATTGGTATGTTTGGGCAATTACTATTTCTTTAATATTAATTATTGGTAGTATATTGATTTTCTCTTTGTTCTTTGTTTTAGATCTTACTGAACAAATAGCAGTTCAAAATTCTACTAATTTTACTCAATAATTTTATAAATAAGTGACTTAAACAGAGTCACAATGGATTTGAAAAAGATCAATAAACCAATTGTATTAACTCTTTTATTTTCTTTATTTTTATTCAATATCTCTTGGACCTTTGGTCTTTATCTTGAGACAATTTCAAAATTTTTAAGAGGAACATTTCTTGAAAGTTTCAGACTTATTATTGAAGTTATAACAACTCTAGTCCTAAATGCATTATTTTACATTACTATTGTTTTTATTTTAGGCTCCATCATTTTAATTTTTGTTCTTTTCATGGTTGATATTTTAAATAAAGCACCTAGAGAGAACTAATATTACTACCTACAAGTAAAATGGTATAACTATATATCATTTGGCTAAACGGCAAAACACCATGAACGGTGGTGAAAGTACCTATGTTAAAACTCTCGTGTATGTATTTATTGCATTCGGGTCATTTATGATTGCGATTATTACAGCATATTTTGGAGGTGTAGGTCTTTATTTTGGTCAAGGTGTAGTAGATGGAGACGTTTGGACTGATTACAAATACCAATGTATAAATCAATCACAATCACAATCTCAATGTACTGCATTCAATACTTCGGTAGAGACACAGGCATTCCAGGATTACGAAGAGTTCAAAGCTGAGATTAACCCTCTTGTGCTTCTGTTCTTACAGTCCACAATTGTTATCTTCTCATTGTTAGGACTTGTGTTCTTGTTCCTTGCTCTACGGTCTTCAGGACTATGGAAAAAAGGATCTAAAAAGGACAGCAGGGAAGAGATGTAAATAACATCTCATTTTTTCAAAATCTGAATTCTAGCGACAAATTTATAAATGCAGGCAATAAACAGCCCAGCAGATGCGTTTCTTAAAAAAAAAACCTTCACCGACCAAAGAAGAGAAGCTGCAAGAGAGTATTAAACCTGAAGATATTAAGGTACAAAAACCTCATGAAAACTTAGATAAAAAGTTTCTTGCTGATATTATAAAAAAGAAAAAAGAGGTAGTTTCAAAAGAATTCTTAACTAAAGAAGAGCTTTACGAAGCTTTAGAGAAGTATTATCAAGTAAAAAAATATGAAGATAATAATCCTTTCAAAACAAGAGAAGACTATTTTATTACTTTTTATTATTCTGATATGACAATCGCAAGAGACTCAGTTCCTTTTGAGATGATTAAAATTGCAGGAAAAGAATTCTTGATTAATAAAAAATTTGAAGGAGGAACAATAATTATTGAGGAGCTCTATCCTTTCCCTCAATTAGAAATAAATTTAGAAGAGGAGTATGCAAACAAGGAGAGCACAAAAAAACAACTTGAAAAAATAAATAAATATCTTTTATATATTAAAGATAAAATTGCTAAAGGAGATGATAGATACAATTTAATTGATATTGAGGACATTAAAGAAGAAAAGATAAGGTTAGAAAAGATTCTGCAAAGCATAAAGTATGGTAAAACAGCAATGTTTAATTTTCAACATCCCTTTACAAAGAAGAAAACTTTAATGATGAAAAAGAGGAATGGCGAGTATCATTTCCTTAAATTCACTGATGATGGATATGTAGTTGAAGAAAACAACATTAGAAGTGTTAAAGGTACAAAGATTATTCGAGATGTAGAAACAATTACTAACAGAAGAAAAAATATCAATTTTAAACAAATCCTATTTTCAATATTAATCTTTCTTGTCTCATGTGCAGTTTGTTTTGGGGCTTATAAGTTGATTACTTTTGACGAAGTCTTATTTGATAAAAGAGTTGCTGAGGCAGTAGATACACGAACTTTAGGCTATCAGAATGAAATAGATTTTCTTAGGGGAACATTGAAAGCTCGAGGAATAGCAGTGCCTCAAACCATAAATAATTCAGGAGGACCTACAACGGATTTCTCTACACCAAGATAGAACAATGGCCTTAACTAGAGAAGAAGATAACATTTTAGAAGGTATCTTTGAAATAGATACCGATATTAAATTAGTACCAAAAGATTGGAAATATTTAAGTGAACTCACTCAAGAGATTAGCGAGCTTGTAGCTGAGTATGGTACTGAGGGGGATGTCAGAATTAAAGAAGTTGTCCTAGATACTTTACTTAGAGATAAAAAACAAGATATAATAAATTATTTGTCTTTAGACTTTGAAAAGGATATTGAAGATAAATTTGAAGATAAATTGAAAAACTCCAACTTCTTAAAAATAGAGAATAAAGAAGGACATAAAGACTTCTTTTTAGGATATTTAGTTGATGAAAGTGTTAATGATCTGTATTATTCCTGGAAAGGATATATAAGAAAAAGTGATGGAGCTAAAGAAACTTTTGAAAAGGTTAGAAAAGCAATCATTCCAAGTAGACAAATAGATGCTCTTTACAATCTTTTAACAGACAATTTCAATAAAATAAACTTTCTATCAGAGAAACAAGATGAAGAACAAGCAGATTTAATTATATTTACATTAGAACAGAGTTTAGATATTCTTTTAGAAATTCCTAATGCCTGTTGCGACACTCCTAGAGTTATTGAGATTATGAGTGGAATAGCACTTAAAATGACAAACCTTATTGGATATTCAAAAGGTAACAGAGATAAGATTCTATCAGCGTTAAGCGATAGTTATCAATCTAAACATACTGATTCAAATAGAACTAAAACAACTGAGAATGATTGAAGATTTAAAAGAAAGAAAAGAAGCATATCTTGAAACTCATCAAGAAATAATTACTAGAATAAATCTTTATTGGAATAATTCTCAAGCTTTCACAATAAATGATATTCTAGAAGATAATAGAAATGATTATTATTACAGATACATGACCAAAGGAATTATTCTTAATTTAATTTTTCTTAACTATATTGACATAATAGCTCTTTACAATGGCAATAAAAACTATGTTTATATTTGTAAAAAAGAAATTAAAAATATAGAATAATAATACACGCCTTCTACTCATTGAATTTAGATAATATTAATTCTAAGCCAATTCTAGAAGACTTTTTTTATTACATGAGTTTGGCTTCATTTTGAATCAATCTAGGACCTAATGATTTGAAAAAAATACTTTTAATTAGTAATTTTTTTCTACTTTTTATCTTATTAATTTGAAAAGTAGAAGGCTCAGCGAATGAAAATCCTTGAAATCCTTTATCATGACTTCTAGCTAGGGCTCGACCTGTGCGTTCAAATTTCAGACACTTAATTTTATAAATGAAATCAATAAACAGCCTAGAACATGAATATTAATCAGTCGAGTGAGATTCTTGAGTATAAGAATCTATGGCTTTTCTATGCTAATTTATATGAAAGATTGTTCAGATTACTTAACAGCATTATAGAAGAAAAGAAATATAACATTACTTTGGTTAAAGAAGAAGTACTAGACTTTACAGACAATTATTCTTATTACATCATAGGTAAAAAGATTCTAAGTGAGGATGATGTTAAAAAGACTAAAGAGTCTGATACAGAAGTTCTTTATAGTTTAGAAAACTTTGACCAATTTACTCAAAAGCTTAATAAGTTTCCTTCTCAAGACTTCCTTAAGATACGTAAAGATCTAGTTCATTATGAGTATGATGTTACTAAACTAGGTAAAGAGAAGTTTGCTCATCTTGTTAAAGAGTACTATTCGTTCTTTGATAATGTTCTAGATGTAATGAAAAACTTTATTGATATTGCGAGTGAAAATGGATTCTTACCAAATATCAAGAGTAAATCAGCACTCAAGACAATAGGTTACGCTAACTATGATTATTTCTTTAAAGAATTAGAAGGTCTCAAAATGAAAATGTCAGAGATTACAACACATATTAATTTAAACAATATTATGAAATGTCGAAGATGTATTTACTGCATCTTAATTGTTTTCTCTCCATACTTCAAAAGAGATAAGATAGCTTTAGATTTAGCTAAAAGACTCGACTTTAATTTCCTAGAAGATGAAGACAAGATTGATACTCTTAGAAAGAGTTACGAGTATACCGAGATTATCTTAATGCCTAGTAATCTACAAAACACAGTTAATTCAATTCTAAACCCTCTTAGAAAAGATATTAGTTTGATTAAAAGGTATATGTCTCATGAATTTGGAGAGATTGATATGTCTCCAAGGATTAAAAAAAAGTTTGGGTTTGACCCTACATGGACTTAAAATGGTAGAAGAAGTAATTTACAAAGAAGGAAAATTGGAACTGCCGTCAAGAACAATTCTTAGAAGGCTTCTTTATATTGTACATATAATGGGTTTAATTTCAGGATTTCTTGTTTCATTAGGGATATATCTTTTCTTTGAAGGTCTAGGATGGATTTCATTAATCCCTTTTGGATTAGGTCTTATGTTAGGTCCTCCTATTAATTCTAAGACCTATGATATTTTATTATTACGTAAAAAATGACAGAGAAAACAGGAATAGTTGAGAGAAGAGTAAAAGAAACTCGAAAAGAGTTTAATCTTAAAAGATGGAAGGAATTGTTTAAAGAGCCACCTAAAACTCTAACATTACAAAATAAAACTTTCAAAGTAGATCAAGATTGTTTTAGGAAGTGGATGCAATATGTTTATGACATGGTTTTCAAAACTCAAGACGTATTTGGATTATTTGGAGGTATTGAGGGTAGTGGTAAAAGTACTGACGCTTCTCAAGTAGGATATTGTTTTTGGTACATATTAAATGAATGTAATGTGTTAAGAAAAGATTTAGGCACCTATTATGAATATAGTGAAGAAAATTGTTTAGCTCACAATCTTGAAGCATTTATGGATTTATGCGATTTGTATAATGATGATTTGTGGAGAATAATTATTTGTGATGAAGCTGGTGACTTGAAAGGAGAGGATAGATGGGAAGAAACAAATAAAGCTTTTAGAGATGATATGAGAAAGGACAGAAAGAAGCTTAGAGTTAGATTAATGTGTTATCCTCAACCTTGGGAACTCGTAAAGGATTTTACATTAGGTCGAACTAACTTTGTAAGAATAAATAGATTCTCCAAAAATAAAGATGGGTTTGGATCAGACCCCGATACTGTAGATACAATATTAATTCCAAGAGGAGATTTCACTTATTCATTTCATACAAATGAAGTTATTACAAGAGGAGACATAAAAAAGATTTTGCTAGAAGTCACTAAGGAGAGATATACTTCTGAAATTCCTAAAAAATATGTTTTCAAAACCTCTAAGAAAGAAGATGTATTTATGTTTGATGCAGAGAAATATATCAAGAGAGCTAAAGAAGAGAATAGAACTAAAAGAAATACCAAAAAAATTGTTGTAACTCCTAATCTTATGAGAATCTTTGCTAATTATTTGACTCCAAATAAAATAGGTTTATCCACTAAGATAGACCCAAGCTTATCTTATGAAGAAAAAAAGATTAAACAACAAGAAAAAAAAGATGCAAACTTAATTTATCAATTTGTTCATAGTTGTAAGGAAAGTCTCGAAGCAAAAGAAAAACGTAACTCATAGTTAGTTTTATAAATAATTACCTTAAACGGCTCCCCAATGAAAAAGTGTGAGTCAAAGATTACAAAAATTAAGGATGAAGTGTTTCTCATTCTTTACAAGGATTTTCCTATTTCTTTGGATTCTATGAAAAAGGTTAATGCAGTTTTTCAAAAATATGAGGCAGTAAATTCATGAAAAATAAATTGTTTGTTGGACTTGTATTCTTTTTTTGTTTGATGATTAGTTCAAGTTTTGGTGCAATTGCTTTTGATAACAATGCTTCCGCCTCTTCCTCAAGTTCTACAACTGTATCAACTTCAATGACTGTTTCAGGAGACAATAGAATTTTATTTGTAGCTGTAAGTGATTTTGGAGGAGATACAGTTACGGGAGTTACGTTTAACGGAGATAGTTTGACTCAAATTGACAAGGTAGAGATTTCTAGCGGTGATCATCAATATTTATATTATTTAGTTGGAGCAGATAATGGAACACATACATTACAAGCAACAAGAGGCTCAACTACATCAACATTTAAAATTGAAGCTGCATCTTATACAGGTGTAAATCAAGTTAGCCCAATTCTTAACTCAATTTCTGAAAGAGATATATCAACAGGAACAGTAAGTACAACTCTTAATACAGTTTCAGATAATTCTTGGACAATTAATTCAGTAGGTTCAACAAGACTTCTAACAGCATCAACAGGAACAACAGATAGAGGAAATAATGGAGATAGTGCTTTGGGAGATTCAGGAGGTTCAATCAGTCCAGCACAAGATTATACAATGGATTGGAGTTTAAGTTCTTCAGGTGATTCAGGAATAATTATGGCAGCTTTTACAGGTGGGGGAACTCCAACTCTTGTAACTAATCTAACTGACTTTTATAATTCTACTTCAATAAATGTTTCTTTAAATGCATCAGCTGAAACAAATATGAGTTACATTGTAAATAATTCTGATTATATCATTTCAGATGGACTTGTTTCTTATTATAACTACAATGACGGAGATTTTCAAGACCAATTAGGATTTAATAATGGAACTAATAATGGAACTATTTTTACTCAACTTTCAATAAATCAAACTTATGGAACTGAAGCAACTTTTAACGGGCAAGATAGAATGATTACTTATGATTATTTTGATTTTATTGTTAATGATGGAGATTGGACAGTTTGCCAATGGTTTTATACAAAATCAACAAATCAACAAATTTTATGGGGTAATTCTAATGGTACAAGTAATCGTTTAGCTTTGACAGTAGGAAATAATGATTTAACCTTAGCTTATTTCAATGGAACTGCTTATGAGAAAGTAATTGGTTATGATGGTATTGCACTTAATACATGGAATCAAGCTTGTGCAGGAGCTGATAACGGAGATTTCTTTGTATATATAAATGGTACAAATGCAACTGATACAGGTCTTTCACAATACGCCAACACTCAAAATAATTTCGTTGTAGCAGGTCAATCAGGATTATTAAGACATTGGAATGGATCTATTGATGAAATTAGAGTTTATAATAGATCATTAAGTCTTTCAGAAGCTAATACTTTATTTGAAATCTCTCCTCAAAGATTTATTTGTAATGATTGTTCAAATAATTCTACTCTTATTACAGGATTAGTACAAGGAATAAATAGTTTTGAGTGGATTAGTAGAAACAATAATTTTGGTAATGTAAGTACATTTGAAGAAACTTTTATTGATTTAACTGCTCCTGAACTTAATGTAACAAACAATAGTATAACAAATGTTTATAATCTTTCTTTTGCTTCAATAATTAATGTTACAGATGATAACCCTTTCAGTTGTTTAGTTACAACTGATGAAGGTAATGTTACTAATTGTAATTCAACTTTTTATAATTGGACAACAAACGGAAACCATACTTTTAACGTTTCTGTGAATGATTCAGCAGGAAACAATGCAAGGATACTTAATAATAGAGTTTTTGTTGATCCTGCTTTCACAGTATTTTTCTTGAATGATTCTACTATTGTAAATAATTTTACTGTTAATGGAACTACTTATGCAAATTCTTTTAATGGAACGGTTTACACTTATGGTCTAGGAAATCAAACTTTTCTTTTTCAAAAGGCAGGATTTAATGATTTGAATTTTTCTTTATTGCTTAATGAAACATTCTCGGTATTGAATCAGACAATCATTTTGGATCCGGCATTTATTAATTTTGAACTTAAAGATGTTTCAGATGGCTCGGCAGCGCCGTTAGGTAATTATACTTTTTTTATTACAGATGAAAGTACGGGCTCAATTGAAACCCATATCATAGAAAATAATAACACACTTGAAATAGCGAATAATTATGTAAATGATACTACAATAAGTATCACAGTAGTTGGTAATACTTCTGTAACTTCAACGATAGAAATAGTTACTGCAAGACAAAATGTTACTATACCTATTTACATTACTTTTGAATCTACAAATCCAAGAACTATTGAGGTTTTAACTGCTGACCTTATTGCAATTCCTAATACAGATGTTTATCTTTACACTTACATCTCTAATTCAACTTTTGTTTTAGAAACAATAGCTACAACAAACGTTTTGGGTCAAGTTGTATTCAATATTGTGGAAAACACTTCTGTATACAATATTTGTAACACATATCAAGGAAATGAGAAATGTTTGAATCAAGTAATATTTGTTAATGCTGAAACAGACCCTTTTCAGATTGTTCATGATAGTGATGCAAATGCAACAGAAAAGAGGTATTTAGGATATATTGAATGGAGTTTTTCAACTCTAAATGTGACAAACATAAGTGAACAAATGACAATGACTTTTTCAGATGCGCAGAATTTAGTAAGTTCATTTTGTTATAATGTCACAAGAAACACAAATGGAACTGATACCTTTCTAGGTAGTTTTTGTAACAATAATCCTTCTGGGCAAGTCGTTCAAACATTCGGTCTTGACTCAGACCAATATTTAGAGTATGTATTCTATTATGTCTTTGAAGGAGATACATACATTTTGAGTACATATATTAGTTATGGAGCTAATAGTCTTTTGAATGATTTAAAGGAATTCTCTGTTTTAGATACAATCTTTTTAATTTTATATTTTGGAGGAATTTCTCTTTTAATCTCATTCAGAAAATTCTCAGTATACAATGCAGGATTTTTATTATTGTTGTTAGGAATAATCGGAACTCAGGCATTTTTACAAGAAAAATATGTTACAGGCTTAGTTTGGTTGTTCTTGTTTCTAAAAACAATAACATTCTATTTAGTATTAAGGAGGCAATAAAATGGCATTAACAATAAAAACAATAGTGAAAATGTATCTTCTTTTCTTTGTATTTTTTATTTGTACAAATTTATTCATAGAAATGATGCCTGAATTTGATACAGGAATAAGTTCAGAGAATCAGGCTTATCTTTTATTTTTGAATGATCAAGTTAATGGAGACTTTGACCCGTCTAATGAAGCTAATACCTTATTAGATAATTTCAAAAGTTCTTTAGAAACAAGAAATTTGTTTAATGAAGGAATCATAAACGCTTTTTTAGGTGTCTTGAAAGTAATAGGGTCAGTCATTTGGTTTCTTGTTCAGTTAGCGCTTAACATACTTTTTGTTCCAGGGATACTATTCCAAATGCTCATGTACAATTTTATTGTAGTTACTAGCTATAATTTCTTTGTCTCATTAATTGTTAATGTATTCTTTTACAGCACATTATTCTATATAGTTTTTAGAAGGAGGACAACACAATAAAATGGCAGCTAACATATCACAAATAGGAGATGCAATAGGAAACATTAGTTACAATTTTAGTAATTTGAACGTTACAGATATATTACCTAATGCAATTGCAACTTCTAACTCAGATTCAAACGGTTATGTAGGATTAATAGTTTTCATTATTCTTTGTTTTAGTATGGCATTATTTATCTATAAAAATAGAGCTCAATTTGGTTTCTTTGATGAATTTACTATGTTCTTTGCATCATTAGGTGTAGCTATTGATATAGGAATTTATCTCTTAATTTGGAGAATATTGGAAAGTTATGTAATCTTTTGGGATTTAGTAGTTATTTACTTTGTTCTTTGTGCTATTGCGTTAATTAAAAAGGATTTGGAGGACCCAGAAAAATGACAACAATAAATATTACTAGCGTGGACTTATCTTGGGATGTATTAATTTATGCAGCGTTTTTACTCTTAACTTTGTATTTCTTGATTAAATTAAAACAGGAGTTTGATTCAGATAATTTAGTTTCATATTTACTCTATCTCACTCATAAAATTATTTTGTTTTGGTTATTTGTAACCTTTACAATGTGTTTTATAATGGGTTTGACAACTTATTCAACTGAGGAGATGAAGGTTTTCTTGAAAGATATGTTTTTCCCGACATTTTATTACGCTTTCATTAATTATGGAGTCCTATATTCCATTAAGTTTATGTACTATTGCATTGAAATGGCAAAGAAAACAGATATTTATGCAATATCTTATTTCAGTAAGATAGGAGGTAAAAAGCTAAAATGAACACATCAACAATAACTTTTAGGTATCTAGCACTTTACTTGTTTCTTTGTTTAGGTGTTTTCTTAGTAGGTTTGAACGAGACAATTAGAAATGAAAGTATTAGTATAGCTGAAGACAATTTTGTTAATGCAACTTCTTTAAATGAAAGTTACGATGAGTATCTAGAGTTCAAAAGTCAGTACGTGTTTACAAATTCCCCTTTTATTACATTCATGAATTTTATTGGAATGATAGGAATACTTTACATGATAAGGTATAGTTGGATTCTTGGACGTGATTCTCCTCCTGCTGAAATAACTGAGGTCTTTTCTTCTTTTAATGTACTACTAATTTTTATGGTTTACATTATTGGGATTATATTCAATTATATTAAATCCATTCTTGTTGATCAGTTAATTGTAGTTCTATTCTTGGATATTTACAGTGCAATCTATGTTTTCAGATTATTGAATGAATGGTTTTTACTTTTCTTATTAGTAAGTTATATGCTTTGTTGGATTGCTAACGAAATTAGATACATAAACTTCTTTAACAGATAATTTTATAAATAAATTCTTTAAACGGAATGCCCAAGATGGCAGCAATTCGTGCAGGCGGTAAAAAGATTAATTTTGATAAAAGAACTGTCACAGATAAAAAAAGTGGTAAGACAACCTCAATCTCTAATTTTAGATCTAAAGGAGATAAAGCTTTTAGTAGGAGCTCTTCTTCAGGTGGTGGAGGAGGTTCATCATCAAAAACAAAAATTAAAGTAGTCTCAGATGCGCCAAGTGACCAAGGAAAAACATTTGCAGGAACTAAAATTGAACCTCCTAGTTCATCATCAGGAGGAAGCTCTTCAAAAACAAATGTAAGAATAGAATCAGATGCGCCAAGTGACCAAGGAAAAACGTTTGCAGGAACTAAAATTCAAAAACCACGTCAAACATTTGCTCAAAAAATTCAAAACATACCTAAAACTAACAAAGAATTATTAAATTTTTATGAAAATCAAGGACTAAGTAGAAGTCAAGCATTCCAAAGAATATCTAATCAGGGTCAAAATCAACTTAATAATACAGTTGTTGATAGAGCTAACAGAGAAAGAAGACCTCTTACTAGAAGAGAATTAAGTGTTATAGGTTTTAGTCAAAATGAAATTGATGCAATTTTACAAAAAACTGAACCTACAATAAGACAATTAAGAAATAAAGGTCTTAGTTCTCAACAAATTGCTAATATTGGATCAGTTAGGTCTTTTCAAAATCAGAATAAACCTGGCAATAAAATTCAAGAGCCTGTAACAAATACTACTGAGTTGAAAAATGTTATCAAGGCTAATGCGTCAGGTAGTGTAAGAAATGCTTTTATTGAATTTGTTCCTTTTATTAATACTGATGCAAGACAGGGAATAGCTAATTTAGTTACAGGAAGACCTTTAACAACAAATCAAAGAGTAACTCTTGTTTTAGATTTATTTTCAATTGCTCCTCCTGTAAGAGTCTTAGGTAAAGGGGCAAGTACAGTCCTAAGTTTTGGTGGAAAAATACGAAAAGGAGCATCTGTTTCGCAAATTGCTAACGCTTTCAATAGATTAAGCAGAAGCAAAATTAATGTTTTTCTTGATGGAGCTGTTGATGTTGGAAAAACTATTGGTTTAGCAAATAGGTCTCCAAAAGCTTTTGAAACTTATTATGGTGTAGATGAATCTCAAATAAAAAAACTTGCAAAAAAATTGAACTATTCTGATAGAGAATTATATACTGCTTATCTCGGAGCTATGAATAAGAAAGGCGTTGATGTTAATGATGCTGCAAGTTTCTTTGGAGTAGATGCAAGAACTAAAAGCTCAGTCTTGAAAGGTCAGCAAGAATTTTTTAAGCTAGCTCAAGAACAAGGATTAACACAAAGAGAAGCAAGAAATCTTATACAAAATCTAGAAAAAAGAAGAATCTCACAAATTATGGCCCAAGTTTTAACCTTTGTTAGAATTGAGTATGGTAGTGAAAGATTAGCTCAATCATTGCTTAAATTCTCTAAAACTAAAACTGCTGTATCAATTGCAGGAGCTCGAGAAGGAATAACAATTTTAGGAGCTCAGGCAGTTCAACAAGATTATGATATTACGTATGGCGATGTAATCTTAGCAGTTACAGGAGGGGTTCTTCTTTCAAGATATTTTTCTAAATCAAAACTAAAGACAATCAATGCGACAAAAGTTACACGAGCTCAAAACAAAGTAGCAAACAGAGTTTTAAAGAAACTCTCAAACAAGAAGAAAGAAAAGTATCTAAACAAGTTCTTGAATCTTTACGCTAAAAAAAATAAACTTTCTGTTGCAGAAAAGAGAGTATTCAAAAATTCCTTAGATAAAAATGCGAAAGAACAAATACTCAAAGAGTACATCAAACAAGGATTAGTTAAGAACAAAAACAAAATTTTACAATTTGAAGGCAAAGATTTGAAAGTCAGAAGCTTTGTTGCTAATGCTTTAGATCCTTGGGAAATCCCAGGAGATTTTCTTGAAGGTCTGAGTACAACTTTGAAAAATAAATTAAAAGGAAAATTAGGGAAGTTTTCAAAAAAGAAGGGTAAAGACACTAAGAAAGTAAAAAAGTCTTCTAAAAAGTCTTCTAAGAAGGCTAAAACAAAGTCAAAGAGCAAGACAAAAGCTAAGACAAAGAGTAAAACTAAATCAAAAACAAAAAGTAAAACAAAAACCAAGAGTAAAACAAAGTCAAAGACCAAATCAAAAACAAAACCTAAGACCAAGTCAAAGACTAAAAGCAAGACAAAGAGTAAAACTAAATCAAAAACAAAAACGAAGACTAAAACAAAGACTAAGACTAAGACGAAAACAAAGACTAAGACAAAGACTAAAACCAAACCTAAGACAAAAACGAAGACAAAAATAAAAGTAATTAAAGGAGGTTTGAAGAAAACCAAAAAGAAAAGTGCTCCTAAAATTACCTTATCAATTAACAAAGGTCCTAAGAGGAAAAAGAGTTCAACTAAAACAGCAAGAAAGAGTGCAGAGAGAATATTGAGAAGTACACCTGGACAACAAACGGCTAAGATTACTTCAACTAAAAAAATAAAAAAACCAAAAAAGAAACTGAAAAAGATTAAATATTCTCTTTCAAAGAATAAAAAGACTTTAACACTTAAAGAACAAGCACCTAAAAAGAAGAAAGTTACAAGAAAAGTAACTAGAAAAAAGGCTACCAAGAAAAAAACATTAAGCTCTGCACAAAAAAAGGCACTAGCAAAAGGAAGAAAGAAACTACAATCAAAGAGGAAAAAGAAATGAAGTTAAAGATTTTAGTTGTCTTTACACTTCTGTTTTTTCTTTCTGCGTGTAATTTTACCATCGAAAACTTTGATGAATTATTTATTAATGATTCAAATAGCTCACTAAATTTTACTTATTCTTCTCAAAAAATTGAATCTCTAATAAATAATATTTCTGGAAATAGTAGTTTAAATGGAACTATAGGATATATCCCTTATTTTAACACTTCTAGTCTATTAGATGATTCAAATATATTTTATGATGGTAAAGATTTAGGAATATCTACAGAAGATATTCAAGGAAAATTAACTATTAATTCTACAACAGCCTCTAAAGTTGGATTAGTTGTTAAAGGAGTAAGTTCTCAATCTGCTAATTTAGCAGAATGGAGACTCGCAGATAATTCATTAAGAGCGAGAATTACAGAAGAAGGTTATTTTTCAAATAATAGAGAATCATTTGCAGGGAGAGTCTCAGAAGGATTTGGAGAGGGAACTAGTGTTCAAGGATCATGGAATACGGGTATAGGTGGAGATATTACTTTAGGCTCAGGATTATTTAGAGCAACTGCCGTTGGATATGGAGCAAGTGTAAGTGCTAATGATGGAACTGCAATAGGTTATTTAGCAAGTGCAGCTGCTTCTTCTGTTGTTATTGGAGCAAATGCACAAACTACAATCGCTTCAGCAGTAGTAATTGGTTCGGGTTCAAGTACCACAGGTGGAGGTTATATGTCAATAGGTCAAAATAGTGATGCTTCTGGAACTTTAGCTTCTCTAGCAATAGGAAGGGATACAACAGCCTCAGGTTTCGGAACTATTGCTATTGGAGATGATGCGACAGCTTCACATACAGGGAGCATAGTTATTAATAATGGTTTTACTAATGTAGCTAGTACCTCAGCTAATCAGCTTATAATTGCTGGAGGTAATTGGCCAATAAATAATATTTATTTTGGAAAAGGTGTTACAACAGCTTCTCCTACTGATATTTCTATTCATGGTACGGGTGGAAGTGGAACAGATATTGCTGGAGGAGATATAACAATTTCAGGAGGTAAAGCAACAGGGAGTGCAACAGGAGGAGATATTCTTTTTCAAACATCTAATGCAGGTGGAACAGGTACAACTTTACAAAGTTCAACAACAAAAGCAATAATTAAAAACACGGGATTTGTAGGAATAGGAACAACAAACCCCACTCATGAACTTCATGTAAAGGGAGACCAAAACTTGACAGGAACACTCTATTATGGTGCATTACAAGCTCAGTCCCCTCATGCATTCTTAGGAGATGAATCTCAGCATACTAGAATTTGTTTAATTGCTTCAAATGGAGATATAGTTATGCAAGAATTAGTGGCTAACGGGGCTTCTTATGACTGGAGATATACAAAAGATCACATTGATTGTATAAATAAGGAAGTGGTTACTAATGTTGAGGTAGTTACTGAGGAAATTGAAAGAATTGAAAATATTAGTGGTGTTATTGTAAAAACAAATTTAACTGTAGAGAAAGAAATTATTACTGAATTTGAAAAAGTGTTTACTGGAGAAACCAGAATAGATAGAAAAATTATTGAGCGAAGATAATAAATATAAATTCACATGAAAAAAGCAATAGAATTGTTGAAACAGGATAATAGATTATCAACATTTCTTGATAAGGATTCAAAACATGAGCTCGAAGATTTAAAAAAAATCATTGGAGAAAAGATTAAACAAAGGTTCCCACACAGGAAAGGACGTTTACTTGGCAACAAAACAAAGGCTTACCCTCATTCTATCTATGAAAATATCTTTAATCATTTCAAGATGATTGATGAAGAGATAGCTCTTGCCGTTGAAGTAGAAGGAATTGAAGGGCCAAGAATAAATGATGTCTTACAAATTAAAGTTTCTTGTGTGGATTTCTTGAATCACAGACTAAGGGTTTACAATCATAAGGTTTCTCATTGGTATGAAGTTCCTTTGGCTGAACAAGTTGAGAAGGATTTGAAAGCCTGGATTACAGAACATAGAAAAGAAATAGATAAGCACGAAGGTTATTTGTTCTATACAAGGGATTCAGAGCACCATCCTAAGACGAAAAGACCTTTTTTGACCTCTCAGTTCATTAATAGAAAAATCGTGGCTTATTTGGAGTCTGAGGGACTCAACCCCGTTTACGCTTTACGGCAAGGGGACGGAGGACGTTTACATTTATTTACAACACATTCAGGGCGTGGGCATGCTGCAACACGAATTAAGAACATTACAGGCTCTCGAGAAGCTGCAATGCAGTTGTTAGATCACTCGCCAAGAAGTGCAGAGAGTACAGAAGTCTACTTTGAAAGAGATGAAGGAGAACTAGAAAAGGGAATGAGGGCTAAGCCTTGACTTTTTTAATGTATAATTCGAATTCATCTCCTCCTATGTCATCAACAATAGGTTTAGGAATAATAACTCTATAATCTCTATTTCCTTTTACTAGCTTTCTGATTACTTTGTAACCATCTTTAGTTTTTTCAAACTTAACTTTTTTAGGCATTGTGAATTAATAACTCAATAGTTTATAAAATTATCTTTTTTGCTGTTGCCATAACAAAGTTTATAAATAACAGAATTTTAAATAAATAAAAAATCAGGTAAGCGGGGATGCGCGGATTTGAACCGCGACCCGAAAAAGCCTTGCGACAACAGGGCTTCTTACCTGATTTTTCAAAAATAAGGTTAATTGAACATGAAAGAATCAGATAATAATAACATAAACTCGGTTTTTTATAAAGCTAACGGAGTTTCAGGCAGTTTCATAGAGCTGAATAGACGAATTCAAGTAATTCGAGCACTTCCACAATTTATTCAAGAAATGGAGGTGCAAAGATGAAATCCTTCAAAATTCTTTACTCTGTTGCAGGAGATAGAAAACAAAAGTTTTGGTTTTTGATTAGAAATGTCAAGAATGAAGATCACGCCAAAGCAAGACTCAAGCTCATAAGAAGAAACAAGAAATACAAAAAAGCCTTTATTTCTAAAATTAAAGAGGTGACTTTCTCATGAAAAGTTTCTTTGAAGGGTTCAAGGGAAACTTTCTTTTGAAAAATTGTGTTTTTGTTTGTGTGTGGGGTCATAAAAATGTATGTTGGTTAAAAAAATCACTTCGTACTATTATATACAGAGTCACAAAAGTAAGTGAAAGAGATACTCTTTTTCTATTATTGTGCACAAAAGTAAGTGAAAGAGATACTCTTCAGTATCTTTTCAGTATCTCTTCAAAAAAGAAAAGAGGTGACTTTTTATGAAAAGATTATCTCTTAGACAATTAAGATTAACAGAAAAGGAAGATGAAATGTATGAACATTTATTCCAAAGATTAGAACAGGAGTGTAATATTAGCCATCAGAGACGTTCTGAGATAGTTTTTCAAGGTTTCAAAGAATATGCAGAAAATTTACTAGCTTCTTATATTCCTTCTGACACACAAACAAAAACACAAACTTCTAATTTAAAGCAAAAGAAGGCATTTATTGAACAATTAATAGAGCAAATCAAAGAAGATTCAAGGATGTTCTTAACAGATGCAATGAATGAGCTTTTTTTTGGAAACGAATTATTTGATAATGATTTAAGAACTCAATCAAGATGGTTTAATACGCTTTTATCTGATCAACAGATAGTCATTTTCTATCTTCCTTATTATTTTGAAAGCTCAAATGCTTCTGACTTTGTTCTAATTCATAAAAAGTCAAAATGGTATCCTCAGTTGAAGGAACACTTCTTTTCTGTAAAAAAAGACTTTTTAGTAATTACTAACAGAGACTTGAAATTTTCAACTTACAAGGAAAAACTCTTGAAAGCTTTGAAATATAAGTCTCCAAGAAAAAGCATGGATAATGCTGAGAAGATTATTTTTAATGCTTTATTGTTTGAATTAAACAAAATACCTGAAAAGCCTATGTATAATCAATCAGATTATATTTCTCAAGAAATTATTCAACTTAGATCTTCTCATAAGTTTCAGGAAGCAGCTTTACTTCTATCTCAACATAGTGCTACAAGTTCAAAAGCTCAAGAAAAAGAAGCTTTCGCTTACTTGGAGGGTTTAGGCAAATGATTTCTTTCTATGGGTACATTCGTAACAAATTTCTCTCTAAATATGTTATTGTTGATACTTGTGATTTGAAACAATATAGTGGGAAATTAGAAAAGATGCTTTCAGATGGCATTTTAGTAAGTCCAAAAGGAAAGAAAACACCTTTTGCCATTCCAATAAATAAGATTCTCTGTATTCAGGAGGTGGAAAAGTGACAGCTCCAAACTTAACTCCTTTTGCTTGGATGGAATGTTTGAATAGGGCAGGACCTGAGAAACGCTATGATTCAGGAATAAGACTTGCTAAAGCAATGGGTAGAAAGAAGTTCATCTCTTTTTACAATGATTGTGTTGAGTATAAAGTCAAGTTTCCTAAGGCTTTTCAGTCTATGGAGAAAGCGTTTGACGAAATAACTAAAGAGGAGGAAATTCAATATGAATAAGAAAAAACAACTGAAACACTTACCAGAACAAGAAGACCTAGCCAAAGTATCTGAACAAATTGAGCGAGGTTTTGGCCAAGACCACCCAAACGAAAAAGAATTGGAGGTCAAACAATGAAACAGAATGCAGATTGGATGCTTAACACTATTGATCAAGTAAGTGTTCGTGGAGCAATATTTACTATCTTAGTAAATGTTCTTCTGATGAGAGCGCAATTCTTCGGCCTACACGAATTTCAAAGCGAGATAATATTGTTTTCTTTGTTATTTGCTGTTTTGGTTGGAGTAAACATGATTATTTTCATCCTAAGGAAAATTTGGGAGGCAAAGCATGGGGACTAAGTATGGAAGTGGTCAGGATTGGATATTAGAACAAGCTATAATGGTTCTAATCAATGTTAATGGTCCTGATTATCCATTAGTTAAACAACTTAAAGAGGAATTACAAAAATGAGTTTTCAAGAGAAAGAATTTCTTAGGAACAATATAAGAGACAGGGAACTTCATATCATGGAAATGAAGAGAGTTATTATGTTTATGCAAAGACAAAATACTCAAGATCAAAAGCTTCTGCAAAGAATTGAAGAAGGCGAACAAGAAGAGAGGGAAAACTATTGGTCTAAAAGTCCTTCATTTGTCGGATAAGAGAGATTATACGAAGTAAAATGGAAAAAAATTATTTAGTAAGTTTAAATGTGAGCTTTACAACTCCTTTAGGAGTAGAAGCGAAAAATAAGAAGGAAGCCTTAGAAAAAGCAAGGGTTGAACTAGTAAATCACCTCAAATCTTTAGATGATTATGTAGATTTGGATATTGAGGAGGATTACGTAGAATTACGTAGAAGAAGATTAAAGAAAAATGGAAAAATTAAAAACAAGAGATGAAATGTTAAAGGAATTTGAAAATAAGTTTAAGAAATGTGAAGGAAGAAAAATGAAAGAAAAAAGATATTATTGTGGAATTTGCGATAGATACATTAGAGCCAAGGTTTGTCCTAAATGTAAAGTTGAGGTAGTTTAGATTAAAGAAAAATGAAATTAAGAAAAATAAAAGGAATTTGTCCAAAGTGTAAAAATGATGGGCTATTAACAGAAAGAAATCAATACTTGTTCTTATGTTCAAGTTTTTCAATTGTTGGTTCATCAGAGAGGTATGCTAATAAAAGTAGAGTTCTTGTTATGTGTAATAATACACGTTGTGATTTTGAAGAAAATGTTTATATAGATTTTGAGGTGTATGTTCCTAAAAAAAGTAAAATTGAATAGAGAAAAACCTCCGATAGTTTAGATTAAAGAAAAATGAAAGAAAAAAGAGTTATAGAAATAATGAAGAGCTTAGGATTTGAGGTTATAGATGAAAGAGAATCAAATGATGGAGGTTTTTATTTTGAAAGTATGGAATCGCAAATATCTTTTTTTGAAGCTCGTCAAATACTACTGAAAGGAATGAATCAATAAAAATGGCATTTAACAAAGTAATGTTTAAATCGACACATGACAATTGGAGTACGCCTAAAGAAGTTTACGAGAAGCTTGATGAAGAGTTTTTATTTAATTTTGATCCTTGTCCTCTAAATGAATCTCCAGACTTTGATGGATTAGCTGTTGAGTGGGGTTCAAGAACTTTTGTAAATCCCCCTTACTCAAATATTAAAGCTTGGTGTGAGAAAGCTTTTCATGAGTCTAAGAAAGGGAAAACTATTGTTTTATTGATTCCAAGCAGAACAGATACTAAGTACTGGCATGAATATATCATGAAGGCTTGTGAAATTAGATTTATCAAAGGTCGTCTTAAATTTGGAGGTTCTAAAAACTCTGCTCCTTTTCCGAGTTGTATTGTAGTTTTCAATGCTTAGAAAAACGCCCGTTTTTTTACATACCCTTTTATTTATAAACAAAAGGTATAAAAAGACAGGGGGGTATTATTTACTATGAAAGTTGCAATATATGTTAGAGTTTCTACAAGAACTCAAAACACTGACAATCAAAAACAGATTCTTATTGAAAGAGCTAAGAATGAAGGTTGGGATTTTGAACTTTTTGAAGAACAAGAGAGTACAAGAAAAACAAGACCAGTAAAATATGCACTACTTCAAAGATTAAGAAATAAAGAATTTTCTACTTTAGTATTTTTGAAACTTGATAGGTGGGGAAGATCACTTAAAGAGTTAACAGATGAAATTCTTGAGCTAAACGAAAAAGGTATTAATATTATTTCAATAAGAGACAATATTGATTTATCAACTGCAACAGGTAAACTGCAATTTAATATAATTTGTAGTTTTGCAGAATTTGAAAGGGAATTAATTAGAGAGAGAACTCTTGACGGACTAGCAAGAGCTAAAAGTCAAGGAAAAACTCTGGGTAGACCTAAGGGAAGTAAAGATTCTAAGAAAAGAAGGAAGAGTGGCTACTATATCAGACATTCTAACAACAAATAAGTC
>CAYGMB010000002.1:93081-136560 GCA_964350765.1 uncultured Flavobacteriaceae bacterium | reverse complement strand
GGTGATGGGTGTGGGGGGGGGTGGAGGATGAGAGACGTACAATGTAAGTTTGATTGTACAGATGAAGAAGCCTATGAGGTATTAGATAAAGCGTTACAAAATGATGCTACTATGGAACAAATATGGTATGCTATTGAGTTTCATGGAGAGAATAATAATTTAAAACCAATCTAATTTTGAAAGATTTAGAAATCAGCACAGAACAGGCATTAACTATACCTGTTGTTGTGCGTAGTGCTTTTAGAAAATGTGGAAACTGCAACTATAAGTGGGGTTATAGTAACTCCTTAAATGAGTTGACAAACGTAAATAAATGCCCTAATTGTGGCAGTAATTTTACAATGCCGCTTAAAAATGTTACTGATTAGTTGCATTACGCACAACGGTTTGTATATGACACGTAGCCACTCACAGACCTAAGTAAAATAGAAAATAATTTAATAAACGCACATAGTTTCAAAAATGGCTGACAGGCTATGTGCTATATACTTTGTTAGCCACCGTTTTTATTATGAAAGTATCATTAAAAAAAGCCTTCTCAATTTTAGATGGTAGACTTAGCACAGAAATAGGTGATGTGTATGAAATGTTGAATTACATATTTGACGATAATTTTATGACGCATCAACTTCCAAGCGCAATGAGGAAACTCAATGAGGTAAACCCGCAATGGTTTCAAAATGCAAAAAACATACTTAACGATGTAAAGCGCACAAATAATACAGACGACTTTGAAGAACTGATGACATTGATTGACGAAGGTTTTCCCACCTACCAAATAGAGCTTGGGAAAGTTGATGCTAAAATTGACTTCTTAGCAGGGTTGGTTTAAATGGTGGCTAACGGCTGGCGGTATGCGGTCGTTGCCGTTTACCGAACTTGTAGAAACTTAATTTAAAACACGATATTATGAATACAGATAAACTTTCAGAAAAGAACAAAGGCAATGCCGTATTACCGCTTGTTATAGGCAGTGCGACTAAACACGATAAGCACTACTTTAAATGTGATATATGTGGTAAATTTATAGGATATGCCGAATTTGAAAGAGATGAAATAAAAACTGATTATAGACCAGAAACAGTTTACGAATGTGAAAAAATTACGCACGTTCATAAGCATTGCCTATAACGCCACCGTGTAAAGCGTAGTGTGGCACAGCCACACGGAGAGCTTTTTAATGTGCCACATTCGCTTTAAACAATGTTACGGGTACGTTGCCCTGCGGCAAGCGAATAGAAAGAAAATAATAACAGACTTTACTCGTGGTCACATTAATACGGTGGCGTTACAGGGTAATTGAAGAAAAAAGAAAGTTTAAAATTTTAATATTATGAATGCAATTACAAGCTTTAGATTATGCACTCTATCCAACGAAGAATTAATAAATCGTGTGGATAAAATGACAGACGAAATGTATCAGACAGGGAAGATTCCAAGTAGAAATATTCCTGCGAGACCAGACCAAGATTACGATTTATTAATTGGTGAACTTTTAGTTAGATGTAAGGAAAAAATTTTAAACGATTTTTCTGTACCGCAACCGAAGCACGAGGTTTGCGAAAATTGCAATAAGCCGATAAGAATGGACGGGCGTGGAACATTAGAATTACTATGTGAATGTGGGTTATGATAGCAAACCTCATAGTGCTGAGGTGTAGGGCAATTACCCTGTAACGGAAAATAATAAACGCAGTAAAAATTACGGAAATGAAAGTAACAGATTTTATAGGAGTGAAGGCCACCTATGACGAATACGGACAATACATTTGGGCTGTTGATAAAGATGGTGGACACCAAAAACTTGCAGACCTACGAGGATGGGGAGCAATACAAAACTTATTCAAAACAAAAAAAGGCTTGATTGATGAAGAAAAGGCTGCAAGTTTTCAAGATGAGCTTGGAAGGTGGCTTGTTGATGCTATTAACGAAAAGTTGGAGCGAGAACGGACGTAGTAATTTTTATTGCGTTTATTTATTGTTGTGTGGGCTTTAGCCCTTGCCGTTTTAATGGCACACAACTATTATATATCAACAATACCAATAAAATCAATACTTAAGCTATGAGTTTATACAAAATTACAAGTCAAAAATTGTATCAAAAAAGATATTCAAAAAACACTATTGATTCTTATTTATATTATATTGCTGAATTTGAGTCTAAAATAGGTAAACATCCTTCAAGATTAAATTCTAAGGATTTTCAAAACTATATAAATAATTATGAATTTTCATCAGCAAGTAAACAAAATATAGTTATAAGTGCTTTGAAATTTGCGTGGGAAAAAGGGTTAGGTAAAAAATATTTAAAAATTGATTTTATTAGACCTAAAAAAGAAAAGAAACTTCCACGAGTTATTGAAAAAAGAGTATTACTTGAAAAAATAAATAGCATTGATAATATAAAGCATAAAACAATGTTATCACTATTGTACGGAACAGGGATTAGAGCATCAGAAATATTAAATTTAAAAATATCTGACGTAGATTCAATTAGAATGTTAATATTAATAAGAAACTCAAAATTTAATAAGGATAGATATGTACCCTTTTCCAAAAATAACTTAGAGCTCTTGAGATGCTATTTTAAAAAATACAGACCAAAAGAGTTTTTATTTGAAGGTGTTAAAGATAAGTACTCATATACAAGTCTCAAAAACATTAGTGTAAAAATTTAGGTGTTACTCCACATATTTTGAGACATTCCTATGCGACAGCTTTAGTAGAATCTCAAACAAATTTAAGAATAATACAAAAGATATTAGGGCACAGTAGTTCTAAAACAACAGAAATATATACTCACGTATCAAATGATACATTTAAAACATTAATATTACCAAATTAATTTAAAACAACAAAAATGATACAATTAAACGAAAATTTCAGAATTGTACCTGACAACTTTAGTTGGGTATTAGAACAAGACACAAAAAAAGAAAGAAAAACCAAGGAAGGTATAAAAGAAATGTATGTACATACAGAGAAATGGTATTATCCTAAACTCTCACAGTGTTTTTCAAAGTATATTGAAGAATCATTAAAACCAATGGAGTCGGTTGTTTCTCTTTCGGCACAAATGAAAAACATAGAAACAGAAATAATAAAACTGAATAATACTCCTACTAAAGATATTTTCAAACCAAATAGATAATGTTGAAAACAATTTATAAAAAAACATACAATATATTTGGTGGAATCAAAAGTTATTTCTATATTTGACACATCATATTGATAACATTGCCCGAGGCAATTGGATATGGATTAGCCTTGAATAGAAGGGGTCGCATATCCACCATACATAAGCACCTTGATAGGAATTAAGGTGCTTTTTTAACCAATAAAATTAAATAAATAAAAAATTAAATGAGTATTTTTACAGAACGAAAAAATTATAAGCCTTTTGAGTATTCGCATATAACTGACCCATTAATTTATGCAATGTGGGCTTCACATTGGACACACAGGGAATTCAATTTTAAATCAGATATTCAAGACTTTAAAACAAAACTAACAGAAGAAGAACAAGGTGTTATAAAAAGAGCAGTACTTTTAATATCTCAAGTAGAAGTAGCCGTAAAATCATATTGGAGTTATATAGGAAAATTACTCCCCAAACCTGAAATAGCTGATATGGGAGCTGTTTTTGGTGGTGTAGAGGTTATCCATAGTAGAGCTTATAGCGAAATACTAGAAAAATTAGGGTTGAATGACGAGTTTATAGAGTTATTAAATGAAGAGGTAGTTCAAAACAGGGTAAAGTACTTAACCAAATATGTTAATAAAATATACAAAAATGATAGAAAAAATATACTCTATTCTTTAGTTCTTTTCACTTTATTCACTGAAGCAACTTCTCTTTTTAGTCAATTTTATACGATATTAGGGTTTAATAGGTTTAATGGTGTCTTAAAGGATATTTCAAATATAGTACAATATACATCTAAAGAAGAAAATCTTCACATGGAAGGGGGTATTGCCTTGATAAACGAAATAAAAAAAGAATCCCCTGAACTTTTTGACCAAGAATTAACAGAAAAGATTTATGAAGAGACAAAAGAAGCTTTTGAGTCGGAAAAAAAGCTTATATCTTGGATTTTAAGAGGATACAATAATAAATTTCTATCTGAAGAAATATTAGAAAAATACATAAAGTATAGGTTCAATGAATGTCTTAGTAAAATAGGAGTGAACAAACCATTCAAACTTAAGGAAGAGGATATGAAAAAATTCATATGGATGGAGGAAGAAGTATTAGCTCCTGCTATGACCGACTTCTTTCATAAGAAGCCTATAGATTATGTTAAAAAAAGCAAATCATTCACAAAAGACGAATTATTTTAAATGAAAGAATTTTATTGGTTAAACGAGGACTCCATAAAATTTATGGAAAGGGGCTATTTAGAGGAAGGAACAACACCTTTAGATAGAATAAGACAAATATCAGAAAGAGCTGAAACATTAAGTGGAATTAAAGGTTTTTCAGATAAATTTTATAGTTATATGTCAAAAGGTTGGGTTAGCTTATCTACCCCTATTTGGTGTAACTATGGTTTAATTAGAGGATTACCTATAAGTTGTTTTGGAGGAGAATTTCAAGACGATACAGCAGACATATTAAGAGGTTCTGCTGAAATAGGGATGTTATCCAAACACGGAGGTGGAACAGCAGGTTATTTTGGGAATATAAGAGGAAGGGGGGAATCCATAAGCGGAGGTGGAAAAACTAATGGTTCGGTTTCTTTTATGGAGATATTTGATACTATGATGAGTATAATTTCACAAGGTGCGAGTCGAAGAGGAAGTTTTGCAGCCTACCTCCCAACAGACCATAAAGATATAGATGAATTTCTTACAATAAGAAATGATGATAGTAATATACAGGATATTTCTATAGGTGTAACCATTCCTGAAAATTGGATGGAGAGTATGATACAAGGGGATGATGAAAAAAGAACCGTATGGGCAAAAATACTTAAAAAAAGAACTGAAACAGGTTATCCATACCTGTTCTTTGAAGATAATGTGAACAATAATAAGCCTCAGGTATATAAAGACAAGGGGCTTAAGATAAAAACAAGTCAATTATGTACGGAGATATTGGAGATTACAAGTGACCTTTATACCTTTACCTGTTGTCTTTCTTCTTTAAACCTATTACATTATGATGAGTGGAAAGATACAGAATTAATAGAAGATTTGCATATATTTTTAGACACTGTTTTAGATGAATTTATTCATAAGGCTAAAGATATCCCTTTCTTAGAAAAAGCTGTTAGATTTGCAGAAGATTGTCGTAGTATAGGAGTAGGTGTTCTTGGATTACACTCCTATCTGCAATCCAAAAATATACCTTTTGAGGGGTTGGAAACAAAAATGTTATTAAATAAAATATTTTTGAACATACAAAATAAATCAATAGCAATTTCTAAAAAATTGGCGAAGGAAAAAGGAGAGCCTAATATGTTAAAAGGGTATGGTGAGAGATTTACAACAAGGTTAGCAATAGCTCCAACAACATCCTCTTCATTCATTTTGGGACAAGTAAGTCCAAGTATAGAACCGTTACACTCAAATTATTTTGTAAAGGACGTAGCAAAAGGAAAATTTACATATAAAAATCCGTTCTTGGAGAAATTATTAGAGGAGAAAAATAAAAATACCTTAGATGTATGGAAATCCATTATGTTAAAAGGAGGTAGTGTTCAACATCTCAACTTCTTATCTGATAAAGAAAAAGAAGTATTTAAGACTTTTGGGGAGATAAGTCAATTAGAAATAATACAAAACGCATCTATAATACAAAAATACATTGACCAAGGAATTTCTTTAAATACTATGATTCATCCTGATACGTCAGTTAGAGAGATAAACTCTCTTATCATAGAAGCGTGGAAATTAGGGATAAAGACATTGTATTATCAAAGAGGTGTTAATATGGCACAGAAAGTAAGCAGAGATTTAATGGGATGTATCTCTTGTGAGTAAAAACAAATAATGTTAAAAACAACCCCAAGAATTAATTTTTTTTGGGGTTTTTCTTTGACCTAAATTGAAAATTTTAGGTCTTAACGAAAATAAAACATTATTTTCTTTGCAGTTAAATTAAATTATTATATATTTGTCAAAACATTAATTATGGAAATAGGAGAAATTTTAACATTATGGACAGTATTTAGTTTTATAGTAGTATTTTTATGGTGTCTTATGATGGGGGATGCAGGTACATCTAATACATCTGATATTATAGTTACAGTTATTTGTTTTATACTAGGTTTTCCTGTGTTTTTCATAGGGACAATATTAATATTAACAACTACACTTATATTTGAAAGAAACTTTAAGAGAAATGGAAACTAAAAAATACGAGAACAGAAGTTGTCCTCATGGAGAAGTTAATTCAATAACAAAAGAATATTGGTGTAACCCTCACAGAGAATTCTGTAAAGAGATTACAGATTGCACATTAAAATTATTTCAGAAACATTTAAAAATTTAAAGCTTTAGGATTATGAATTACAAGACAAAAAGAAATTTAGTTATAGTACTTGATGTACTATGTTGGTTATCATTAATATTTTTTGCATATAAATATTTTACAGGATGTTAAAAAAAGTTAAAGAAAAGAGAATTGAAGTTTTTAAAAAGTCTTTCCCTGACTATAAAATCTCCGATAAAGGAAATTATTATGTAAGACTTGGTGTTTCAAAGCAGAAAAAGGTGATTTTAAAAACAGGGCGTTCAGTTACTAAAAATACATTAGATTCTTTAGGAACCACTTTAGAGTTTGAAAAATCAGACGCAAGTGTAGTTCTTTTATTGAAACCTACAGGAGCATTGAAAGTTAAATTTCATAGGACAGCTTGGAGCAACTTAACATTGAAATTGTTAGATAATCATCTGTATGGTGAAACTTATAAGGGTATTATAGAGGTTTTTTTCATTGGGCGAAAATATGAGTGGATGAAAAATTATAAAAACCTGTGGAAATATAAGTATTTTCAATCTTTTAATTCTCTAAAAGAGGCTAAGAATTATATTGGTTTTGATTTTATAAGCAACAAGGACTTTTATAAAATATTTAAAGACGATTGGTATTCACATGAGTTTGATAGTATTATTTTGGCTGATAAAAAGAAAAATGTATTTAATCTACTCAAAAACGCAGACCAAAAGGTTATGCACACATTAGATGATTATATTAAATTGGCATACGAACACAATATCAAACCAATTATACCTAAAGGAAAAAACAGACTTACACAACTACATGATGATTTAGTTTGGGAGGTAAGTAAAAAAACGGCACAAGATTACTCTAAAGAACAGAAATTTTATCCTATTGATAATGAAAAATTTGAGTCTTGTTGGAGGGAAAAAGGGTTGGTGTTTAAAAGGTTGAATACACCTTATGAAATGTATGTAGAAGGTTGTAAACAAAGGCATTGTTTAGGTACAAATTATTATAATTCTCTTGGAAACCAAAGTTTTTATGTATTTGAATGGGAAGGGGAAAGATATGATTTACAATTGCATCAAAACGGTGCTTTTGGTCAATTCTATGGATATAAAAATCTAAAAACGGCTCCTCAAGAACTTAGGAATATAATTAGAGAGGGTTGTGATTTAATGCACTCTATAGAGGATAGAAAACCAAAGTTAAAAAACTATCCTAAAAAAGGAATGTCAATATATAACACATCAATAGATTTTGATTTAGCTTTTTAAATTATGACAACACTAAATAAACATCAAAGTATATGGTTTGCTTGGTACCCTGTTCTAACAGAATCAGGAGAGTGGGCTTGGTTGGAGAATGTAGGGAGAACAGAAGATTTTGATGAAGAAAATTCTTATAGTGAATTAAGATGGAAATATAAGTATTGGAAATTATGAAAATTAAACAAATTATTTCTCAGTATAGAAGAGATTTTTATGCTGATATGGAATGTGAGCATTGTGGTCACATTGAGAAAGAGGTGAGTGGGTATGACGATGATTATTTTCATCGAAATGTAATCCCGAAAATGAAATGTAAACAATGTGGAGAATGTTCTCCTGAAGATTACAGACCATTAACAACTAAATATAGAGCAGACGAAATTATATGATGCAAGGTAAAAAAGAATCAAAAGGAAAATTAAACTACGAACTCGATTGGGATTTCATAGATGGAATGGCACGTAAAATGGCTGAGAACAAAGTTAAATACTCCAAGGATAATTGGAAAAAACCAATGTCAGAAGAAGATTTTGACTCATTAGAGGACTCTATATTTCGCCATTGGAGAAAATACAAACAGCCTGTTGAAGGTGATGTGGAAACAGCAGAAGACCACTTGTTTTCTATTGCGTGCAATGCTATGATGGTCTTGTATCAAATAAAAAACAACAGATGAACACATTAGAAAACAAAGCTAAATTCTTTGCTCAATATTATAAGCAATATGTTTTAAGATTGGGTGGAAAGACTAAAGCTGTTTATCCTGTAAGTAATTTAATGGATAATACGGTTGAAGTTGGATATTTAGAACTAAAACCACTATCAAACATAAGTGATGAAGATGCTATTGAGGTTTGCTTTCTAAATTGGGAAATATTTAGAAATTCAGGAAAAGAAATTAAAGTAGTAAGAGAGTTTAATGAAGTTAAAGTTTTTATCCATGATGGTAATAAAGTATTACATACACATAGCATAACTGAATGTAATAATGGGGTTTTTGCTACTGACTATTTACGTTCAAAAGGTTGTGCATTACCATACAACGGAATAACAGTAAAACAACAAATTGAATGGAAATGGATTAAATTGAAAAACAATAAATAAAATGGAAGGAATAGGACAAGCTTTTGCACGAGCCTTTGGAACTATTATAATAGTGGCTTTTTTAATTGGAGCTTCATTTATAAGTGTTCTTTTGGCAATTATAGATATAAACTCTAATAATATAGAATCAAGAGAAAAGGTATTATACCCAACAGATTATAGGATAGAAGTAAATGATAAAAAAATAGATACAATTTATATTTATAATGAAGAATGAAGTACTATATTATCAAAGACTTTATATTCCTTTAAATATTAGATACCCTCAACTATTCAAAGAGTGTGAGGAAAGAGGAATTACGGTTGAAAAAACACATATTACAAGAGTTTTTGATTTCTATGCGGAATCAGAAGCTGATATTAGATATATACGAACTAAAAACATATTGAAAGAATGGAAACAACATTGACATTAAGCGAAATACAAAAACATTGCAGAGATTTTGAATATTTCTGTAAGGAAGAGAGTATTGCTCATATTATGGCAACGGAATGTCCTAATATGGAAGTTATATTGAATAAAGACCAACTTTTAAAATATGGGTTGTTGTGATTAAAAGGAAAAAGAAGGTTTGTGTTTCCTGTGGCGACGAAAAATATATTTTCAGCAGAGGTAGGTGCCAAATGTGCGCCTCAAAATCATATAAAAAACCGAAACAAGTCTCGGAAAAGAAAAAATCCGCCAAAGAAAAACAATCAAACAGAAGAAACAAATACTTCGATTACCACATAGAACGTTGCACTCACTGTGAAGAAAGTGGAGAGGTAATACCGTATCCAAGTAGGGTGAACATTTTACATCTTTTTGCAAAATCTAATCATCCTAGCGTAGAGGATAACTTAGATAATTGTGCTTACATGACTCTTGACTTGCATACAAAATTTGATGAGTTGTTATTTAAACACAGATTTGAGGAGTTAGAAAAAGAGTTTCCCAATAGTTGGTCAGTTGTTGTTTCTCGTATGGAAAAACTATTACCGTTAGTAAAAGAACAGACACGTTTTAAGATAAAGTTTGAAGAATATTTGGAAAATAGTAAATAATATATTATATTTGGCAAAAGAATTATTATGAATAAAAATAGTAAAGAAAATAGAGATAAGTTATTAAAATGTTCTCTAATGTTATCTGAGTGCTTAAATAGGAATCCTTTAGCAGGTGGGGATGTAATAAAAGCAGGTTTAAATTATTTTAGTGTCCATAAATATAAAACACTTTTAAAAAATTTAGAGAGTGACTTAAAAAAATACGAAAAGGCAAATAAATTATGAACAATATACTAAAAGGTAGTAAACTAATAGCCGAGTATTTAGGTTGGAAATATGTTCCTTCAAATGATTTACAGGGTTTTCCTAAAGCGGGTTGGTACCAAATGAAAGTAAGGAAAAAATCTGAAATAACTGTGGAATCAGGTAAAAAAGTAGATACAACAATGTTTTCTGACTCTATTAATACTAAAAGAGGTTGGTCGATACATAAAGAAGCATATTATAAATATGTTTGTAGAAATCACAACCAACTTAGGTTTTACAACAGTTTTGATAGCCTAATTCCCGCAATTGAAAAAATAGAAAACGAGGATTTGAGTGAGTTTCATTATGAGTGGAAAGATGGTAGAGGAGAACACAACAATTTCCAAAGTATTGAATTTAATAGATGGGGAGACGAATCTTTTTATGATGTAGGTTTAGAATTAGACCCGTCATATTATATTGGAAGACATAAAGGAGAGGGTATTATAAAAGATACTTTCCATGCAACAGTAGAAGCGATTAACTATATAAATAATTTAAGAGATGAGAGAAATTAAATTTAAACGAGCTTTTTTTAAAGAAAATGGAGATTTTAGTCATTTTACTGAGTGGGGTGTTGGAGTAAAACATTCTGAGTTTACTTCCCCTTCTACTAATAATTTTACAAAAACACACAAAGACTTACAATTAACAAACTTGTTAGATAAAAATAAAACTAAAATATATGAAGGAGATATTGTTTTATTTAATAAAAAGCATTATGAAGTAAAGTATTTTGAAAAATGGGGTATGTTTGGATTAGTTGGTAAGTCTAACTATAAACCTTTTGACGAAGAAGACCCATTAGGAAGTGGTGGAAGCTCTACTTCTTATAAGCCTTATATATTGGGAGAATATTATCAAAAAAGGATGGAAGTTGTTGGTAATTTATATGAAAATCCTAAATTATTAAAAAATAAATAACTATGTCAAAAAAGAAAGCAGGGGAACTTATTCCCAAAATAATAAGTGCAGATACTAAAGAAAAGGCTATAGAAGTACTTAACGATACGTTAGAAGCACTTTACTTGAAAAACGACTACACAGAGCTTGTGCACCTTAAAGATACTTTAAATGAGTATGAAAAGCAGTATAAGGAGATATCCGATACATATAGAAGTTTGGTTTCTCCAAGGCGGTTTGAAGATGTTCATGGTATTAGAGTTGATTTGAATTTCCTCTACCGTGATATTGTAGATGAGTTGGATTTTTCGATAAATTATCAAAAGATTTTTTATGAGAAAAGAGAACGTACTGTTAAAGTAGAAAGTATGAGAGAGGCAAAGGGAGATGAAAACCTCCAAAGTGAATTAAAAAGTACGTCTATCTCGGCTTTAGATAAAATCAAAGGAGGTACGTCAATTTATCAAGAATACATCTCTCTAAGCTCTATTTCATACGGCTTATACCAAAACCTTAGAGACTTGTTGAACAGTATAAGAATGATGACAGATAGTTTGGCATCTGAGAGTAGTTATTTGAAACGAATTGAAAGCAAAGAGTAATATGAACACAGAAAAAGATAAAAAAGCACTTAAAGCCTTTTGGTGTATGTTGGATACAGCGAAAAATAAGAAAAGAGATGTTAGTATTGGGTCTTCATGTATTTATATATGGGCAAATAAGAAAGAAGGTAGAGGTATACTTGCAGATATTAAGATAGAAACACAAGAAAAGAAGGTAATATTGAAAAAATACTTTTTTAACTTGTTCCATAAATATGGTTATGAAAGTGAAAACTTTGTGTATGGAAAAGTTATAAATCCAAGTGACGAAATTACACATCATTTTTCTTTTGATGGTGAAGAGGCTTTAGAAATAGCGAAAATTATATCAGAAAAATATAATAATTATCAAGAGGAAGAGAAAAGAAAAGAGGAGAAATCTTTAAATGAATTGTTATGTTAGAAGACACAGGAACAATAAACGTAATAGATAATAAAGAAACACTTTCTTTCAAAGTAACACCCCCGCAGATTCACAGAGATGAGAGAAGTATGGGACTTAGGACAGGAATCAATGGGTTTTTAAATATGGTTAAAGTAAGTGATGAAGAGGGTTTTGGCCTTATAAGAACATCAAAAATTATATACAATGGACTTGAATTAAATTCATTACAGAAAATAGAATTTTGGAACCAAATAGAAGAAAGGAAAGATGAAAACAATTAGAGTTTGGTCACAGGATAAAATAGCTGTAATTGCTTTCTCATTAGGGTTGGTTAGTTATGGGAAAATATTTGACAGATACAGATTAGAGTTTAAACCTGATTTTGGATTAAGTGGTATTGGTGTTCCTTTGTATTTGGGGAAGAAGAAACCGTTGTTTAGAAACTTACTGTTGATTAATCTGTTTGTTTTTCCTTTGGCGGTTATTTCTACAATGTTCTTATTAATTTATTGGTTTTTGTTTAGCTATTTTGAAGGAGCCAAGAACTTTTTCATAGACGGTGTGTGTCAAACAAATGTTAAATTTTTCAATTATTGTAATATTATTTGGATGTTAATCTTTTTAGTATTATATTTGACAAAATAAATAATTTAAATTAAAACAAAATGAGAAAAACAGTAAAAATTTTAGTAGTATTATCAATGTTATTTAGCCTAACTTCTTGTTGGGAATTTAGAAGAGAGCAGAGATTTAAAGATGCAGAAAATAAAGGAAAATCTATTCTTATTCAATCTGAAAACGAAAAGAAGGCTATGATTGAACAAGCTAAGGCAGAAAACGAAGCAGCAACTTTACAAGCAGAAGCAAAAGTTAAAATAGCCAAAGCAGAGGCACAAGCCGAAATAGAACGTGCTTATGGTGTTGCTAGGGCTAATGAAATTATAGGCGAAAGTTTAAAAGGCAACAGTGAATATCTAAAATATTTAATGATTCAGGGACTGAATAGTGGAGAAGGTGAAAGAATTTATATCCCAACAGAAGCAGGACTACCAATCTTAGAAGCAAAATAATATGTTATATACAATACTATTTTTAATAGGAGTGCCACTTATTGTTGGTCTGTGGTTTATAGTTGGGAAATATATAAGAGATTTTTTCCGTAATTAAATAATAAAACCCCAAGTAGTGAAGCTGTTAGGCACGATAAGGTTAAGTCACCCGAAGTACTAAAACAAAGGTCAATAGTAAACGTGCAGACCAGTGACCTTGAGAGACCCGAAGCTTGGGGTTATTTTAAAAACAAAACTATAAAAGATGAAAATAATTGAGAATAATTATAATGAATTATTAGATGACTATATAACTATATGTGATTCATGCGAGTCTATATATACTTTTAACAAAAGTGATATAAGAGAAACTAAAGAAGATTTTTTTGTTTTTTACACAAACTGTCCTTGTTGTAAAAGTAAAGTAGAACACAATCCTTTAAAAAGTAAAAAAATTAACAATTAAAATCATAAAATATGCTAAACAAGACAAACAAATTCAGAGTAGACACACCTAATCCTTGGATGGAGAAAGGTAAGATTGTAACATCAACTAATAAAGTTGAATGTGGAGATTATCCTCATATATTTTCACCTCTATACAGGTATAAAGACACAGATGTTCTTTTAGCTGTAGGTGATACAGTGTTTAGGATAGTACATAAAAATTGGGAAGATAAAGTGAAGGCTGTTCAAATTACAGAATATCATTTAGATAGTGATGTTGAGATATTTGTTTCTCTTGATGATGCCGAGAATGAATTGGAAAGGCGCAAAAAAGAAAAACAGAAACTATATAATCAACATGATGTTTATTCAGCTTTGGAAAGTATATTTTTGTACACCTCACAACCAATTAAAGATATGTCTTTTGAAGATATAGAGAAACGATTTAATCATATTAATACACACGCAAGAGAGGCGTTAACAATACTAAAAAGTAAGTAGATGTTTTTCAACACAGATTTAATAAGAGAAAAAGGTTATATCCTAGATGACTGTAAGGTTCTTCAGTTAATCTCACAAAATAGGTTTTTAGATGAGTCTGTTTCCATTGCGGAAAATATTACAGACCGTCAATTGGATTTATTTTACGAAAAAGAGTTGGTGAAAGAAATAAAAGGTACCAAAAAACAAGACCAATTTCAAAAGATGCGATTAACTTCTAAAGGTAAAAAACTGTTAGAGGATTTTCAGACTTGGAACACTATAGAGAATGATTTAATAGTTTTTGATTGGCTGAAAAACCTCTATAAAAAACGTGGAAAAGAGATAGGTTCAGAGCAGAAATGTAAGGAACTTATTGCATGGTTCAGAGTAGAAAGCGGTATAGCAGAAAACAGTCTTTTACATTTATGCAGAACTTTTGTTTCTGATGATGATAGGATGGAATATTCTAACGTTCTCCAATATATCTTTTGGCGCAGTGAAAATCATTTCCAAACTAAGCCAAAACTGTCTGAGAGTAAGTTATGGTTATATTATGAGAAGTATAGAGAGAAATTTGATAAGGATTTTGAAAAATTAGAAAATGGAAAAAGTTAAAGACATGTTTAAAAAACCGATTACCAAAAGGTACTTTGGAAAAGTAAGATTTGGTTGTCCTTATTTTTACCCTAGAAAATACAACAGTAGTATTATAAAAATACGTGCTAGGAAAAAGGGGAGTGATAAGTGGATTAAAGCTACATTTGAATCTAATTGGAACAGAACTGTATCTTTTTTAGGTTTTGAATTTTGCATAACTGTTGGAACACCTATTTATTTTAAAAGATTAGAATTAGGTTGGAAAGAAAAATGGGGAACACCTCGTCACGAATGGAATCCTGCTTTTTATGTTTATTTTTTCGGTTTACAATATGTTGCTTTTAAGGTGGCACCGTGGTCTGTTTTACAGGGTAGGAGGAATGATAATAGATATTGGGAGCAATGGTTGTGGTATACTAAATTTTACGATGAATATGGTTCGGATGAACCTGATATCAAAAAGGCAAGAGAGAGTTGGGGTTGGGTAGATGAAAACAAACAATCTACTTGGGATAACAGTTATTTAACATTTTATGGACAATTTTTAACTACAATTTAATTATGAGTATAGACAGACACGCACCTGTAGGAAATACCTGTCCTGATATAGATAGGGTGATAGATGCTATTAAAGAAAGTCAAAAATCAATATCTGCAATTATAGGCCATATAGGAGAACTACAGTCTTTTGATGGGTACACTACAAGACAAGAATGGTTATTGGAAACTATGGCAGATGAATCTTCTACTATAGACAACGAACTTTGGAGGTTAGAAGATGAATTAGAAGAACTTAGGAGTGCCAATAGTGCTCTTAGAGATTGGGGCGAGGAATTGGTAAGTGAATGTGAGGAATTAGAAAAAGAATTGGAAAATACAAAGATATGGGATTAGAATGGGAATCAATAGAACACAATCACGGTAATTACTTAGTTAGAGCTAAAGTTTTTGGTGGTTGGCTTGTAATGAGCACAGATGATGTAATGACAACTATGCATGATGGTTACGGTTCATCTAACAGCCAAGGGTATGAATGGAGAACAAGTATAACATTTGTACCTGATGCAAAACATGAATGGAAATTATGAATAAAATATATATAGTCAGTTACCATATACCCGAATATGATACTTGGGGAATATATAAATATTGTTCTACGGAAGAAATCGCCATAGAGAAAAAACAACAGCTTCTTGATAAAATAAAAATTGTAAAAAATAAATATTGGGAAGATTTTGATAAAGATTATGATACAGATTTCAGTGTATATAATGATTCTGATTATCTTGGAGATGAATGGGAGGAAATTGCTGATAGAGTGAATATTTACCATGCGAAATATAAAGAGTTGAGTTATAGTGATATAAAGATTGAAGAAAAAGAACTATTATGAAAAAACAAGAAATAAAAGATTTATTGTCAGAGGTATCTGATTTATATGTAGATTATAGCTACATTTGTTTCAAGGCTCCTGAATTATTAAATAAAATGCACGAGATAAAAACAGTACCAAAAGAACTAAGAGATGAATTTGATGATGCACTAAGAAACATTGAATATATAGAGAATAATTTATAATATATGTCTGAAATAAAATTAGACCCAAGAATACAAAATTCAGGAATACTCGCTAAAGAGGCTTTTTCCTATTTAAATAAACTCCAAACAGGAGAGAAATCTATAATAAAAACAGGGCAGGATTTTATTGATTGTCATATTGATGGGTTACTTCCAAGTGATGTAATTGTATATGCTGCAAATTCAGGTGTTGGAAAAACCAAACTTCTCTATGATACATTAGATTTAATGTTAGATGAGAAAGTGAATCCTAATGCAAGTACTATAAAATCCTTAGAGTATTCATTAGAAATGCGTTTTTTGAATAGGATACTACGTGACACTAATAAAAAAACGGGTAAGAAAAAAAGTCAAATACTACAAGAGAAGTTTACGGAAGAAGAACAAGATATAGTAAGACGTTATTATGAAGGATTAAAAGATAATAGGAGATATGTATGTGAGGAGTCTATAACTACAGATGAATTTTACAAAATGACTCAGGATTTTTGTAAGTTAAATAAGGACGCTTCTGCTATTATAATTAGTTTAGACCATGTACTCCTACTTAAAAAAGAAAATAAGAACGATGACCCATTAGAGACACTAACTGCCTATATAAACCAACTCAGGAAAGAGTTTGATAATGTTTATTTCATATTACTATCCCAATTTAACAGAAGTAGTTTCTTGCACATATCAGATAAAAACAATGATATGATTCCAAGGGCAAGTATGATTTATGGAAGCTCTCATTTTGAATTTCTGAGTGCCTATATAGTAGGTATTGTAGACCCATTTAAATTAGGAGTCAATGAATTCTTAAAGGTCAATAAAGATAGATATGATTGGTTAGAAGACTACATGACTGATGAAGATGATAAAGGAAAGGTTTCTTTTAGTGCTTTGGGAAATATGTTCTATTTTGTTATGAAAACCAGAGAGTCAGACAATCCCTACAAAAACCTTTTCATAAGAAAAATGGAACTCACTGAAGAACAATTAAACAAAATGAGGTCAGAAGTAAAAGAATCTCCTTCTTCTATCGAGATACCAACATTAAGACCAAGACAAACTGAGGAAAGTGATTATGTTGATTTACCTACATTGTCTCCTGAAGATGCATTTGGTGTATCTGATGATGAAGGGGATGAACCTCCTTTTTAAGTGAATAACTATGGATTATAATTGGTAGCTGTTTTTTCAATGCCGAATTTTAAATTTCCCCTTAATTGGGGATTTTCTTTTTTAGAAAATCTGAGTATCAAAATTTTTAATTTATTATACGGATTTTTTATGGTTTTTATTTGGTAGTTTAAATTATTTGTTTTATTTTAGCTAAAAATTAAGAAGTGAGAAAAGATTTTACAAACGAAAAAGAAAGAGTGTTATGTGCTGCTATTTGGTATAAAGATTTTGAGGCACCTGTACATACTGTAAGTAATATAGACAAAGGTGTAGTTCTTTGTGGTTTTAGGCATGGCTTAGTTATAGGGCAATGTATGTCATTATTAGGGAAAAGACAATTTGAGATGGGAGAAAATGTACAAGGTTTTTTAACGACAAAAAATAGGTTTTTGAATAGGCAAGAAGCACATAAACTGTTTAAAGAAAATGGAGGTATTCCTGAGTTTAATGATGAATTGTATAGTGAAGATTTATATTAATATGAAAAAACTACTTAAAGACCGCCTCAATCATTTAAAAAGTGATTTGGCGCAATTGAAAAACAAAAAGATGGATAAAAATATTGATTCAAGTAGAATTATAGAGTTGTCTATTAGAATAAATGAAGTTAAATATTTAATTACAAAATTATGAACAAATTTATATCAGCATTAGCACCTGTTTTTTGGGTAGCAACAATAGTATTATTCTTTTATTGGATTATCTCAATATCTCCAACAGATTTTCCTATTAAGGGTTCTCCAAGTGGTTGGTGGTGGTTTAGTTGTTTATTGGGGGCTGTATTTTTTAGTAGTTTAGAGGAATAATTATGTGGTGGATTAGAAGAAAAATTTGGCAAATAAAGAACTTAATTAAATGGTTTTCTATTATTTGGAACCAATATGATTGGGATTATATGTATGCAATAGCTGTATTTAAATTTCAACTTTCTAAAATAGCAAATGAATTAGATTCCCAAAAAGCACGGACTGTTTCTGCGGAGTATAACGCTCAAAGAATAAGAACCGTTATTAAATTAATGGATAAAGTATATAACGAGGAGTATGGAACCGAGTATTTAGACAAGTTAGATAATATGTTTGGAGAAGGTACTACAGATTTTAAATTTGTACCTTCTGAAAAAGAAGGCTGTTCAGAGTTATTATGGGGGTATGAAGGAAAACCTAATGAGAAAGAAATAGAGGATATGAGAACTATTTTATTTAAGGAATCTCAAGAAAAGCAGAAAAGAGCACATAAACTGCTTTGGAAGATAATTGAAAAAGATATACAACGATGGTGGGACTAACATATAATACATTATACGAAAAATTTAAGGAAAAAGGAAGAGACTTTGAATTTTACATTTTAGTTCCCCCTCCCCCTTTATTCGACCCACCACTAAGCTCATTAATGGATTTTGGAAAAGAGTATTTAAAAGAACAAAGAGAGAGGTTGATAAAAAACAGATATATGCCCGAATGGGAGTATTGGAATACGTGGATTGATTATCAACAATATAAATTTTAATTATGAAAATAGAATATACAGAAAACGGAGATTTAGATTTTAACACACCAAACTACAACAAGCTAAAGAACGGAATAGTAATATTTCCACAGACACTTTCTGACGTTAAGAAACTAAAGGGATTGGAATATTTCATTAAGGATTTTTTGGAGGATTAATATGTTATGTACAATAAACACTGACGCTTCGTTTCATCCAAAATATAAGGTTGGTGCCTATGCTTTTTGGGTAGTATGTAATACCTTTAAATTAAAGAAAGCTTCTGTGTTTAAAGAACCTTTTGTAAAAAATCCTGTGGAAGCGGAGCTCAAGTGCATTATAAACGCCATTTCACTCACTCTAAGGCAGGATAAATCAATCAGTGGATTAGTTGTCAACACAGATTGTCTTAACGCCATACACATTTTAAAAGATGATAGGAAGATGGTCAGAAGGTATAAATTACAACATTTTAAAAAATACAGACAAAAGTATAACAAGATTTGCAGTAAATACAGAAAGAAATCAGGAGTAGATATTAAAAATAATACAGAATTCAGACATGTTTTGGCACATTCGGGTGTAGATGATAAAAGAAGTTATGTAAATGAGTGGGCAGACCGTATGGCAAAATATTGTATGTGGGAGTACATAAATAAAAATTTAAAATGAACAAAGAAATTATATTAGAATTTTTAAAAGAGCTTAAATATGCTTACAAGGATATGGATAAGATATTCTTGGAGGGCAGTTGTTTTAGGCTTTATAGAATATTGAAGGTTGTTTTTCCTACGGCCAAAGCATTATACTCTGATGAAGAGGGTCATTGGATAACTGAGATTGATGGAAATTACTATGATATTAATGGAGAGTTGAGTAGTTACTTTGTAGAACATAAGAAATTTACACAACGTAATAGTGCTGTAGAGGCTTCTGCATATATACCTACATATAAAGGTCAGTGTTGTAGTTATAAAAAATATCTAAAAACCGTTTGATAATTCGATTATTTGTTTTATCTTTACCAAAAATTAATAATTATGAGGTTATTTAAAAAACAAATACCAACTAAAGATGAGCTATATATCAAAGATATAGTGAAGTCTTATTTGGAGAATGATAAGGTGGAGATAAAAACAAATCCATCTCTACAAGAATACTATTTAATCAACAAAGAAAAAGAGGTAAGTATTTTACTCAGTCATGGTATAATTGAAATATCAAATCATACTTATTTATATAAAAGACAAATACCATCTTCTTTTTCTGATGCGCTAATTAAAATGGTTAATGTTAAAATAGAAGAAGATTCTGTGAAACTTAAAAAAGAACTGTTTCATAATGAGATAGATTTACTAAGAACAATTTTAAAACAATGATTATGAAATACAAGCATAAAACAAAAGGATATATTGCTACTAAAAGCGAGACGTTAGTAGATTATTATGAGGTGGAGAGTTTCCCCACCGCCATTCCTTCTACATTAATAGAAGATAGTTGTGATTGGGAAGAAGTAGTTGAAAAAGATTATGAAATATTATCTTTTAGAAGAAATAAAGATTCTAAATATGAAGGAACTCAATTTAATTTAACACCTAATGGTTTATATAATCCTAATTTTAAAGTTTCTGATTTATCATTAGAACACTGTTTAAATGGTGGGTTTGATATTTGGAAAATTAAAAGATTATCTGATGGTGAGGTATTTACTGTTGGTGATAGAGCTATAACAAAATTTTCTGATTATGGAATTATAGTTGAATTTGAAAATAAATTTAATAATATTTATATTACTACAAAAAAAGGTAAAAATAGATGCATGCTAAAAGATTTAAAACCTATTAAAAAACCAATATTCACAACAGAAGATGGTGTTGAGTTAATAGCAGGAGACAGATATTATGTTCCTCAAGTAGAAGGAAAACTAAGACGTTTAACAGGTTCTGAAATAATGTTTTATGTTGAACCTGATATGCCTGAAGACGAAACAAAACGTTTTGCTAAAAAAGAAAATGCACAAGCTTATATAGAAAACAATATAGAGTTGTTTTCAGCTAAAGATATATATGAATTACTTAAAAAATACAGTAGGATGATGGTAGACTCTTCTATATATCTTGAATTAAGTAAAATGGTAAAAGAAAGATTAAACAATTGAAAGATAGTCACAGAAAAATACTCGATTTAATAGAACAGTACCTATCACAAGAAGGAGCAGAATACCTTAGGTTTACACAAGCATTATATAATTTGGATATATACAAGCAGGTTGAAGTTAACGGTGGTTTTTTCTTGGTGGATAATTATAATGATTTAGATAGTTGTGTGATAAGTAGAATTAAAAAAGTAATGGAAAAGTGAATATATTAGACACTAAAATACAATATTTTGAAGGAAAAATATGGAAACCAAAACCACTTGGTGAAATAACTCTTAGACAGTTTATAGAATCTCATAAAAACCCAAAAGAAAATATAAAAGAGGTATTTAATAAGATAGCTGAAGCTGAAAAAAAAGAAGATTGGGAGACTAAAGGAAAACTTAAACAGAACAATCTTTTTTATTTTACACCTTGTGTTTTCTTAGATGGGCAAGGAAGGTCTTATTGCAATGTTATTGGTTTTTCGGGTATCTTAGTGTTAGATTTTGACCATATAAAAGGAGATGCTGAAAAGTTTAGAGATAAATTGTTCAATAATCTTAAATCGGTTATATGTGCATATGTTTCTCCTTCGGCTAAGGGAATCAAAGCGTTATTACACATACCTAAAGTAGACTCTGTAGAAGAGTTTAAAGAGTATTTTTATGGTATTGCATATGAATTAGAACATATGGACTCTTTCGATGGAAGTGGTCAAAACCCTGTTTTGCCAAATTTTCTTAGTTGGGATGAAAACATTCGTTGGAGAGAAGACCCTGAGGTTTGGAATCAAAGAGGGGGTAAATATGATGAGTTTGAAGAGTATGTAGGAGATTATGAGGAAATAGAAAACGTAACCGATGAAGATAAGAAAGAAGTGCTTCAAAAAGCCTATAACATAATTAAAAAAGCTGATGAAGAAAATATAGGGCATCCTAACGTAGTTAACAGTTCTTTGGTGTTATCAGGGTATATTTCTAGTGGGTACATCACTTATGACGAGGTTGAAAATTATCTATTTAAATGGATAGATGAATCTCCATATTTATCAACAAAATCCAATACCTATAAAAAAACAGCTTCTACAATGATTAATAAAGGTATGAGAGCTCCACTATACCTTAAAAAACACCAAGATAAAAAACCAAAAGAGTTGGTCAAGAAAGATTTGAATAAAAAACAAAGAGATAGAAAATATTTTAAGTTGTGTAACTTTTCCACTTTTAATTTGGAAAGAAGTAAAGAGATTGTTATATTTGGTGAAAAATGAAGGATATGGAAAGAACAGAGACTTATACTATAGACATTGAAACTAATAATTTATTAGCTAATATGTTAGATTTTTCTTCTTTCCCTTATAAGTTAAAAGGGGATGCTAAATTATGGGTTGTATCTATAACCAATGTTAAAACAAGAGAAACAAAAACCGCAACAAAAGAAGATATTACAAAAGAGTGGTTAAAAGAATCTCTTTCTGATTGTAAGGTTTTAGTTGCACATAATGGAATAAAATTTGACTTTATCGCTCTTAAGTTGTTTGGTGTTTTAGATTATAGGGTTGGTTATTTAAACGAATCAGATACTTTATTCGGAGAAGAGTGTTTTTTAATAGACAGTTTGATTCTCTCACGGCTTTTAAATCCTGATAGATTTGGAGGGCATTCACTTAAAGCATGGGGGCAACGTATAGGTAATTTTAAAGATGATTTTAGACAACAATGTATTGATAAAGGTATAATAAACAAAGGAGATGAAAAAGGAGCCGAATTCAAGGTGTTTTCAGACCTTATGGTATCTTATTGCGAACAAGATACAAAAGTCAACGCAGACATCTATAAAAGGCTTTTAGGGGAGTTAAAACACCACGATTGGAAAAGGGCTATAAAAGTAGAACATAAATTAGCGGATTTAGCTATAAGAAGAGAGTCTTTGGGTTTTTGGTTTGATAAAGACTTGGCCTTAAAATGTTTAGATGATTTAACTGAAAAAATGGATGTTTTAACTAAAAAAGTTAATCCTATTCTCCCTCCAAAACCAATGAACAAAGGTGAGATTAAAGAATATACCCCGCCAAAAACACAAGTAAAAAAAGACGGGACTTTAAGCTCTTACATGGAAAAGTTCATAGAAAGAACAAATGGGGAAACAACTCAAGTTGGAGAAGATTGGTTTGTCTCTTATGGAGATAAAACTTTTAAAATTCCTTTTGAAGAACCTGTAAAAACGCATAGTGAAGGTACCATAGATGACCTTGACCATGTAAAACAAACCTTAATAGATGATTATGGTTGGATTCCATCTGAATGGAGAGAACGTGATTTAACAAAAGATAGTAAAAAGGTTTCTTTGCCTTATGAAAAAAGAATACAAGCCTTAGAAAGATGGTATAAAGAAACTATGGGGGGCAAATATAAAAAACTAAGGTTAAAAGAGTTAGGTATCACTCCAAAACAAATATTACCTACACTAACTAAAAAATTGGAAAAAGATTTTCCTGTTAGGGTTCCTACTTCTCCTCCTATTCGTGTTGGAGTTGAAAAAGACCTTTGCCCTAACCTTATAAAATTAGGTAAAGATGTTGAGTTTGCAAGTGATTTTGCATTATATTTAACTTACAAACATAGAAAATCATCTATAGCAGGAGGGGATATAGAGGAGATGGATTTTGATGAGGAAGCACCTAATACAGGGTTCCTTTCTATATATAGGGAAGTCGATGGTAGAGTTCCTACAGCTTCAATAGAGATAGGTGCTGTTACTAATAGATATACACATATTGGAGTTGCAAATATTGCAAGAGCAACTTCTGAATATGGTAAAGAGATGAGAAGTCTGTTTGGTTGTGGCCCTGATGCGGTTTTTTTCGGTTTTGATTATGCTTCATTAGAGGCCCGTATCATGGCTCATTATGTGTATCGTTACCCTCAAGGGGTAGAATTAGGGAAGCAGTTTATAGCTGAAAAACCTGACGATTGGCATACATCTCAGGCGAATGCTATGGGCATAGAAAGAACTGATGCAAAGTCTGTTGACTACGGATTAATCTACGGGGCGCAGATAAAAAAAATAATGAAAATGCTCAATGTAGATGAAAAAAGAGCTACGGAAATTTACAATATGTTTTGGGATAATTCTCCTGCTTTAAAATCTTTAAGGGATGCTGTTACCGAGTATTGGGAAAATACAAGTAAAAAATTTGTATTAGGTCTTGATGGGAGAAAAATAATGGTAAGGAGTAAACATGCGCTTTTAAACAGTTTGTTTCAATCTGCAGGTATTATATATGCTAAATATATTTCTGTACTTATGATGCAAAAATTGGAAAAAGAGGGTTATTGTATAGACCCTTTCATTAATAAGCCCGATGTTTGTTCTATGATAGAATATCATGATGAACAAGATATGTATTGTAATCCTGATTTATTCAGTTTCAAAAGGTTTGATACTAAAGAAGAGGCTGAATATTTTGTTAAAAATTGGGAGGGAGGTCAATTGAGTGCTATAGGAGAAAGTCATAAAGGGTTTTATGTTACCTTACCTAATCCTGTATCTGAGGCAATAGAGAAGTCTATGAGAGAGGTTGAAAGTGTTTTTAAGATTAATGTTCCTATGGGATTTGAGTATATGTTAGGAAAGAATTGGTATCAATGTCATTAAAAATATCTAACTTTTTCTTGCACATTAAACAAATTAGTTTTATATTTGACCAAAATTGGTTGTAGAGGGCTGTTTTATTGGTTTTTCTATACCGAAAATAAATAATTATGAGTAAAATAACAGGTAAAAAATTAATAGAACTAGGATATAAACCTGCAAAATGGTTTGGAGAGGCCTTAGAGCAACTAAATAGTTGGGAAGACCAATATAAGAAAGATGCTCTTATAAAATCTACTTGTGATTATTATGTATCCTTGGTTCCTAAAGAAATAGAACCTTTTAAAGAATCTGTAGAATATCTTTGGAATATGGAAGCTACAACTAAAGACGAGTTAGAGAATAACTACCAAGTTATACTTACTATGGAAGAGGTTATGAAAACACCCACAGTTGTTACAGGTGCTGTTATGCCCGATGCATGCCCTACAGGAGAATTAGGCCAAATACCTGTTGGTGGTGTAGTGGTAACTAAAAATACTATACATCCATCAATGCATTCTGCAGATGTTTGTTGTTCTGTTATGGCCACTAATTTTGGCAACACACCGCCTAAAGATGTATTGGATATAGCTAATAATATTACACAATTCGGAGTAGGGGGTAGAAAAGGTTATGGTGATTGGGGAGGACTTTTAGAAAATAATAAAAGTCTGTATGAGAGATTGACTTCAAACTACTTTACAAAAGATTATGTTGTAAAAGCATTAACACATCTTGGTACTCAAGGAGATGGAAATCATTTTCTATTTGTTGGTGCCTCTGAAAGCACAGGAGATACTTGGATGGTGACACATCACGGTTCTCGTGGTTTTGGTGCTAATGTATATAAAAAAGGTCTTCATTCAGCACAGATGTATACGAAGAAAGTTAGTCCTAAAACACTAAAAAGAAACGCTTGGTTAGATTATAATACCGAAGAAGGTGAATTATATTGGGAAGCTCTTCAAATAGTTAGAGAATGGACTAAATTGAACCATAGTTCTATTCACAATAAAGTGGCAGATAAACTTCGCATTTGGGGGAAAGATAATTTTTGGAACGAGCATAATTTTGTTTTCAAAGATGGAGATTTGTTTTACCATGCTAAGGGTGCTACTCCTTTATTGGATAAGTTTGTTCCTGATTCTTATTGCGGTAGAAGATTGATTCCTTTAAATATGGCACAACCTGTTTTAGTGGTCAAAGGAAAAGAAAATGAAAACAATTTAGGTTTTGCCCCTCATGGTGCGGGTCGTAATATATCTCGTTCTGAGCATAAAAGACGTTTGGAAAAAAAGAATATTTCTGTTGAAGAAGCTTTAAAATTAGAAACTGAGGGTTTGGATGTGAGATTTTATTCGGGAAAACCCGATACATCTGAACTTCCTTCTGCTTATAAAGATGCTGAAGAAGTACAAAAACAAATAGAAAAGTTTGGTTTAGGTACTGTTATAGATAGAATAATGCCATATGGATGTATTATGGCAGGGGAACAAGAAAAACGATGGTAATATGGAATATTTTTTAGGTGAAATAGAAAACCCAAATGGGACAAAAGAATATAAGCTTGTTAAAGCAGAGAGCTTAATTAAAGCTCATGAAAGACTTCGCTATGTAGTTGGAGGATATGCAAAAAACTTTAAAATAACAATGACATTATGATAAAACACGGAACATACAGAGATGGAGGTACAAGGTATTTTAAAAACCTACCTTTTCATAAATATTTTCAATTTGATAAGGAGGTTTGTCAAGATAATAGAATAGGTTCTGAAACTAAAGGGGAGTGGTATTTAGGATATCCTAATAAAGATGATAGTAGATTACTTACAGAGGAAGAGAAGCAGTTTGTAGTTTCTGAGATTATTAAACATTTAGGTGATGAGTATAGACGAAGTAAATATCTTTATGAAGATATTAGAGAACGTAACAGTCAATATTTATTTGGTGATAATTTTAAGCAAGTTTTTTCTTTACGGTGCTCTTCGGGAAGTAATGGTCACTATATTTCAGAATATAAAAGTGAAGATGGTTTTATTATCATAGATGAAGATAATAGAGCTGTATTAAAAGATTCTGAAGGTGTGGAGAAAGGTTCAGGAACATTGTATGAATGTTTTGCTCAGTATAATATTTTAAAAGGAAATATATGAGTTATTGGTTAGAATTAATGGTACAAAAAGAAATGGAAGAAGATTTGGTTACTATAGAAGTACCTAAAAATTCTCTTATATTGACACCTAATATGTCAGAAGAGGATTGTGAAAAAATGTTACAATTATGGTTAAAAGAAAGATAATATTATGAATTACGAAGAAACAATTGAGTTAGAGAACAACATTCAAGTAAAGAACAAGGCTAAAGACCTTTATAATAAGTTCTTAAGAAATGTTAAATTAGATGTTGGTAAGTATAAAGATGGTAGGTTCTGTGTTTGGAGTGACTCTCATAATGCAGAGTATTTAAAAATAAACGGTAGTGATAGGTTTGTTTTTCAATGCCGATTTTTACATGAAAGTTATGATTTAATAGTTCACCCTTCTTATATATTCAATGCAATAAAAAATAAACATAGAGTTATAGACCATTTTGAAAGTTTTGTAAATAAATCTTATGAAAAGAATAGAAGTTAAATACCAAGTAGATAATGAATCATGGTCTGATGATGAGTTTGATACTAATACTGATAGAACTTTAAGTATAAGTATATATGACTTTAGAAATATATTGCTTCAAAGAGGTCTTATTGACAAAGATGAAAGCATACATGATATTCAAAGTGTCGAATTAAAATATAGATAAATATTAGTTTTTTCTTTGCAGTTTTAAATATTTGTTTTATATTGCGAGAGAATTTAAAAAATTAAAATATGAAACAAACAATTGAATTAAATTACATGGACGTTCCTCTTACATTAGAGGGATACTATAGTAAAGGAGACGAAAGAGTTACCTATTATCCCGATGGTAGTGGGTATGATGGTTCTCCTAGTGAGTTTGATACACATCGTGTGTATGTTAATGGTGTTGATATTATTGATATACTTAGTGATGATGTATTGGAAGAATTAGATAATATGGCTGTTGAAAAAATTGAGAGTTAGTTTTTTCAATGCGAAAAATTTAGAATTATGGATTATAAAACAATTAAAGAGTTAAGGGATGTTTTAGAATTAGCAAATTCCCATTTAGAATATTGTAATTATGGTGATAAATGGGAAAGAGAGTGTGCTTTTGAAGATAAACTTCCTCAAAGAATAGCAGAAATATTAGAAAAAACCAAAAATTTATAGATATGAGTAGTGACATAGATTACAAAAATCATCCAATAGAATCAATTCTATTTTTTGATATTGAAACCGTGAGAAAGGTTGAAGAATTACAAGAAAATACTCCTTTATATGATTCATTCATGTATAAGATGAGGTATGCGGAAGAGGCGCAAAGAAAGGATTTTAATTCTTATAACGTAAAGGCCTTGTTTGCTGAAAAAGCAGCTCTTTACCCTGAATTTGGTAAGGTCGCTTGTATAACCGTAGGTAAGGTTGTAGATGGATATTTGACTTTATATACATTTAAAGACGATGAGGAAAAAACACTTTTAGAACGTTTTAATAGTGCTTTAAGTAAATGGATGGTAGAAGACCCAAATATGGTAGTTTGCGGTGTTAATATTAAATTCTTCGACCTTAGATTTATTTTCTTAAGAAGTGTTATAAATAGGGTTCCTACCACAAAAGGAGTAACAGACCTTACAGGCATAAAACCTTGGTTGGTCAAAGCATTAGACTTAACTGACTTATTTAAACAAAGCAGTTCTTTTAACTCTCCTCTTGTATGTATGGCTGAAGCTATGGGTCTTCCGAGTCCTAAGAGTGATATTGATGGGTCACAAGTTTCAGATGTTTATTATAAAGAGGGTAAAGAGGGGTTAGAAAGAATAGCTCGGTACTGTGAATTAGATGTTCTTACTACAGCTAATGTTCTTAGGGTATTTAGAGACGAACCTTTGTTAGAAACACCTCCTATTAAGAAGAAAAAAGCTGTTAAAACACAACCTAAAGAATCCGCTAAGGAAAAACAAGAACCTACAAAAACAGAAGAAGTTAATCCTTTAGATACTGCAGAAGACAATTCTTTAGTTCTTAAAAGGATATTTGTGAACAATGAGATAACTAAAGAAGACAAGAAAGAGCTTGTTTCTCTTATCGGCAAAAAACGTCTTTTAAAAAAGGATAAACCTATTCTTATTGATATGATACATAAACTTTCTATAGAAACAAATCTATTTAAAAAAGATAGTCAAAAAATTATAGATGACAAATTAAAAATTGTAGAGGAGTTAGTGAACGCTTTATAAAAATAAAACTAACGTATTTGGGGTTAACATTTATTATACTTATATTTACCAAGTTGAGCTCTGACCTTGTATCAACTTAAAGTCTAATAGAAACCCCATGCGGATAATAGAGGTCAGAGCCTATTTGAAGTAATGGGGTTTTCTGTTTAAATATGATAAAATGAGTAAGAGGTTAACACATGAAGAATTTTTAGAAAAATTGTGGGAAAACAATGAGTGTTATAGGAATGGAGAATTTAAGGTTTTAGGAAAATACATAAATAGCTCATTTCCTATACTATTAAAAGATAAGTATGGGTACTTAAGAGTAAAACCCTCAAATCTTTATAATAATTATAAGCCTATAATAACATCTGCTATATTTAAACATAATTATTTTTTAAGAATGTTAGAGGATAAAAATAAATACTATAAAAAAGTATTCTATATTGTAGGTAAATTTTTAAATGCAAGAGAAAAAATAAAATGTATGACTAAATATGGATATATTTTTTTAAAATATGAAAGTTTGTTGAAAAATAAAACCTTTAGGTATTCTTGTGGTTTTAATGAAAAATTTTTAATCAATAGATTTAAAGAAATACACAACAATACCTATAACTACAGACTAAAGGGGTTAAAAATGTTTGATAAGGTTTCTATTGAATGTAAAAAACACGGAGTATTCTCCCAACGGATAGGTTCTCACTTAGAGGGGAGAGGGTGTCCTAAGTGTGCTACAGAAATACAATCAAAAAACCAAACAAGAAGTCATGAAAGTTTTATAAATGCTGTGAGGAATATTCAAAAAGATAAGTACGATTTATCAAAAGTAAAATATGTTGACGCAAAAACTAAAATAATTTTAACATGCAAACTTCATGGGGATTTTAAAGTATTCCCTTCTGCAGCCTTAAGAGGGGGAGGTTGTAAAGATTGTGCGTTAGAGGGTAATAATTATAATTTTAATTATTGGAAAAACATAAGACCAAAAAATAAAGGGATACTGTATTTATTAGAATTTTTTAATGAAAAAGAAAGATTTTTAAAAATAGGTATAACTTGTGTTTCTGTAGAAGACAGGTACAAATTAAAAATGGATTATAGTTTTAATAAAATTATTGAAATTAAAAGTTTTGATAGAAGATTTATATGGGATACTGAAGTTTACATAAAAAGAAAATATAAAAAACATAAATTTAACCCTTCAAGCCCTTTTGCAGGAGCTAAAACTGAAGTTTTTAATTACTCGAAACTTGAAGATATAAAAAATGATTTAGTAAATATAACTAATAATCCTGAACTATTAAATCAAGTTTTTAAAAATAAAAACAATGCTAAAAAACCTTCTAAAAGATATTTAACTAAAGAACAAGTTATAAAAATAAGAGGGTGTAAAAAATATAATGGTTATTTAGACGACTTGGCAAAAACTTTTAAAGTTTCAAGAAGCCTCATAAAAAGTGTGAGGTACAAACAAAGTTATAAAGATTGGTAAAAATAGTAGAAGAACTAATAAATAATTTATAAAATGGCTGAAAAAGTAATGGGGGGTTCAAAAACACCTAAAAATTCCCAAAGAGGTAAAAGGTTAAAAACAATAACATTACCACGTAAATATGAATATGTGGAAGGAGAGTCACGTCCTGAGTATAAGAAGTACAATGGGTGGAACAAAATAAGTGTGTCTCAAAATACATCTTTTTCGGATGATTTATATAGGGGAGGATATATAGCCAAATATATGATGGGTTATCCTGAGGAGCAAGGTATTTTTGCATACTTTGGTAATGCGGTTGGGGATTATCTCAATATTCAAGACCAACGTATTGATGGGTACCTTGATGATGCTGATAAAAAGGTGATGGATGAGATTATTAAAGAACATCCCGAAGGAAGTCAGTTTGAATATGAGATTCTTATAGATTTAGAACCTTTTGGTCTTAAAAAAACCGTACTGCAAGGATTTTCAGATAGGCAATATGAAAAAGATGGTAAAACTAATATATGTGATTTTAAAACATTAAATCTCGATAAAAAGAAGGATTTTTATTCTTCAGAGGAATATATACAGTTGAATATTTACGGTTATGGTTTGGAGGAGTTGGGTTTTCAAGTGGGCGAAACTTATGTTATTGGTTTAGGGCGTAAGGGTAACACTTTAGATAAATCTGCTGTTCACGAAAGGACAGGAAACAGTCTTGCTATAAGGTTAAGTGGTGAATATGAGAGGATAGATAATGAATATGATAGACAACAAGCTATTGGTAATATAAAAGAGATTGTTGAGAATTGTATTAAAATATCAGACTACTATAAAGTTTTCAATAAATTCTTTGATAATTAAAAAAATTGTTTTATCTTAGCGGAAAATTAGAAATTATGAAAGAATTAGATTGGTGGGAAGACTCACAAAACAAAACAACATTTGATTTTCCCATCTCAGTAATTAAAGAGGGAGAAAGGTATGTTGCATCTACAAATGAGGACACTGATAAGTACTTGGGAAAATTTATTGGAGGAGTATCCCAAGGTAGTAGTAAAGAAGAGGCTATAGAAAATCTTTTTTCTATTATTAAGTTTTGCATAGAGCACTATAAAGAAGAAAGTCTTAGATATCAACGATGGGTTCCTTTTAGAAAAGGAGATTGGTCTCATGCAGGAGGAAAGTGGTTTGTTATTTTTGGATTACAATTTTATTTTAGGGTTGGTAAAAATATGAAACATGGTTGGTATATACCCTTTACTAAGTTAAATGTTTTTGTTTCAAATGAGTGGAAAGAGTATAGACGTTTTAAAAAAGAACAAGATGAAAAGTAGTAAATGGAGAGATAGGTTAAAGGAGTTCAAGACAGAATACCCTTTAACACCCGATGAGTGTTTTAAAAAACCAAAGTATTCCAAGGATTACCAAATTGGTAACTTAATTGGTCAAACTATAGTACCTAAACTTCCTACATTATCTTCGGATGGGTTGAAAACATTTAATGTTATTCAAATTCCTGAAAATCTTGAAGATTTATGGAAAATAAAGGAAGATGAGTGGTCTGATGTTACGGCTCCTTTTGGTAAAAACCCTGATAAGGAAAAATCAAAAGAGCTTTTTCACAGAAACCTTAAGTGGTACAAGGCCAATATAGAGCACATCTTTCTTCCTAAAGAAATTGAGTTTATTATATATGATTTTTATGAGGACGAATTTAGTGAGGACATGAGAAAAGGATTTGATGATGCTATATGGGATTGTGATTCATCTCATTATGTATTTTCCTCTGCGAAAATTGGAGACATAACAAGTACAATAACGATAAAGATGAAATATAATGGGTAGATTAACAAAACACGAAATACAATATCTTATAAGAGAATGTCGTAAAGAACAAGGTGTGTTTAGGCACGATATTGTAGAGGGATTTAAATTAGATAAAGTAGATATCTATAATTTAGAGACTAAGTTGACAAATATGTTGATTGAAATGGGGGAGTTAGGTTAAAAATAAATTAATATGTTAGGAGAGATTTTATATACTTGTTTTCTGTTGATTATTATAGTACTTTTGTTTTTTCCTTTGCGGAATTTAACAAGGTCTTTGATTATAAATATATTTGGTGCTCAAGGTGCTTTTATGTTTGGTATTAGGAAGTGGGAGTACTACGAAGATAGTTTTGGTTCGGGAGATGAGAAAACAATGATTCACATGAGGATATGTCAATATACGAATATAACTCAAATATATGATTATGATAAAAAGAGGTTTGTGAATTATAATGAATGAGGTAAGGAAAATAATTAAAGAACAACGGTATATCAGTGCTTTGTTTTCTTATGGTGTAGTACCACTGTTGCTTCTTTTAGACGAGTATGAAGAGAGCGGTGATTTTGATGAATGTTCTCGAATATACAACGCTATAAGTTTTTGTAACAAACATCTAAAAGCTGCAGAGGGTTATGAAGAGCTTCCGACTAAATATGATTCTGAATCTTTGTCAAAACTAAAGAAACAATTTAACTTGTTTGGATTTAAAGGTGATACTGCTATTGGTAATATACCTTATTATATTGAAGAAATAAAAGAAATGGTGAAATTATAAATATGGAAATTAATGTTGATTTTGATGGGACGTGCGTTACTCACGAGTTCCCCAAAATAGGAAAAGATATAGGAGCTGTTCCTGTTCTTAAAAAATTAGTTGAGAAAGGACATAGGTTGATTCTTTTTACAATGCGTTCTGATAGAAAAAATAAAAATCCCACAGGTCATTCTTTAATACAGGATGTAACGGGAATGTTATTAACAGATGCTGTAAATTGGTTTAAAGAAAACGATATTCCTCTTTATGGAATACAAACAAACCCCACTCAACTTAATTGGACAACCTCCCCTAAGAGTTATGCCCAATTGATGATAGATGATAGTGCTTTGGGATGCCCTTTGAAATTTGATGAAAGGGTGTCAAACAGACCTTTTGTTAATTGGGAAGAAGTAGAGAAAATATTAATTAATCAAAACATACTATAAAATGGTTTATGTCTCATTAGATATTGAAACGAGTGGATTAAATCCTGAAAATTGTCAAATATTATCATTTGGTGCCGTAATAGAGGATACGGTGAATATAAAACCTCTTGATGAACTTCCTAAATTACATTGTGTTGTTATACATGATTATATTAAAGGAGAGCCTTTTGCTCTTAATATGAATAAAGATATTATAGAGATGATTAAGGAGTTTCATCAATCTAAAGATTTCATTGCTATGGAACAGAAGTATAATTGTAAGTTTACATACGAAGATTCATTAGCAGAGGTGTTTATGAATTTTCTGTTGATGAATGGTTTTTCTAAAGGCGGAAATGGTAAAATAGAGATAAATGTAGCGGGTAAAAACTACTCCTCATTTGATGATAAATTTCTACAAAAACTTCCTAAATGGAATGACTTAATTAGAACGCATCAAAGAACGATTGACCCTGCTATACTATTCGTAGATTGGAAAAAGGATAAAACGCTTCCTAACCTATCCAAATGCCTTGAGAGAGGCGAATTTGATGGTGAAGTACCACATACAGCTCTTGAGGATGCCCTTTTAGTAGTTAAAACTTTAAGAACACAATATGAGAAATAGAATGAACATAAGAGGGTTGTTTAATAATAACAAGAAGTCAATTAAACATTTCTTAAGTTGGTGTAAAGAATCTCAAGAGTTGTGTGAGCATGATTACGAGAATCTTTGTGTTGCACTTGAATTAGGTGCCACAAATAAAACTGTGGAACTATTCCATTTTCACACGGGAAATGTATTGGATTATTTGGAGGAAAATGGTTATTATATAGGTCTTCCTTTAAGAGGAGAATTTAAATATGTTACCGTAGTACATTATAATCATAATGGCAACGTTAATCAAAGACCTTTATATAACAATTCAGGTGTGAAGAGTAGAGATAGAGCAATATTTTTAGGTGTTCAAAGAGCGATAAACGATTTAGAAACTAAACTATAATAAATGGAATTAAACTTAGACAGATTACAAGAGCTCTATGAGCAAGAAGAAAACATCACTCATGCAGCTAAAAAATACTGTAAAGAAAACAATTTAGAGTACACTGACAATTTTAGAAGAAAAGTCAGTAATAAACTTCATAAGATAGGAGCTATTGATGATGATATTGATAATGGCACAGAAACTAAAACTAATCAATATAAAAGTGATGGTGTTTCTCTAATGCCGTCAGCTTGGAGTATAGAAAAACAAAGGTTTTACACTATAGAGGAGTTTTGTGATGTTTATGGGTTAGATATAAAAACTGTAAAGAGTTCAAAATTAGTTAGTCATAATGCAAGCCATATGACATATAATATAGCTTTTTTTACAGACGAGGAAGAGGCTGTTATAGATGTTGATAAACATTTAGATGAAATTGTTTCAAAATATATTAAGCCCATAAAAGTACCTTATAAACTAAATTCTCATAATGATTCATCTTGGTTTGATAGGTTAGTGTTTACGGATGTCCACATAGGTATGGATGTAAATGGAAAAGACGGAGACTCTTTATATGAAGGGAAATGGGATAAAGAGGAAGTTATCAGAAGGTTAGGTTTAATGGTATCCCATATTTTAGAATTCCAACAGTCTTCTTTATTAGTTATAGATGACTTAGGGGACTTTCTTGATGGTCTTGGTGGCCATACAACTAGGAAAGGACACGAGCTTCCACAGAATATGTCAGATAAAGAGTCTTTTGATTTGGCCTTGGAATTTAAAATTTCTCTTGTTGACTCATTAGTTGAAAATTATGATGAAATTATATTTAATAATATAACCAATGATAATCACTCAGGTATTTTTGCTTATTTTGTATCTTCAGCCTTTGAAGAAATAATGAAAAATAGGTATCCTGAAAAAGTTACTGTCAATACTATTAAAAAATTCATAGAACACTATTCAATTGGGAACCATACTTTCATTATTTCACATGGGAAAGATGTAGGAGAACAAAAGTTTGGTTTAAAACCCCACTTAGATTCTAAACAAATTGAAAAAATAGACCAATACTGTAAAGAACATAAACTATACAATGGTAAATTTATTGAATTTTCTAAGGGAGATTCACATCAGTCTATTTATGATGACACTACAAGTAATGATTTTAGTTATTATAACTATCCTGCATTTTCTCCCCCTTCAAATTGGGTGAAAACAAATTTCAAAAATAGTAAATCAGGGTTTAATTTCTTTAATATACATAAAGATAAAAACTTAAAATTCTCAAAACCTTTTTGGTTCTAAAAGGATGGAAAATAAGCTATGTAAAAAATGTAATGAAATTAAGAGCATCGATTGCTTCGGGAGGCACTCTATGACTAAAGATGGCATTGCTACCCAATGCAAGGAATGTAGAAATAATCAACACATAAAAAATAAACTAAAAAGAACTCCTATAGAAGTTGTAGAAGGGTTCAAGAAATGTAGTAATTGTAATTTAGACAAACATACTTCTGAGTTTCCAATAAATAATCAATGTAGTATGGGTGTACATTCTATATGCAATATTTGTAATACTACTAAAGCAATAAAATGGGCTAAAGACAACCCTGAAAAAATGCGAATAAATGGTAAAAAATACAGAGATAATAATGTAGAAAAAGAAAAACAGAGAAAGAGGATTTATAAACAAAAAAATAAACATAACCTTAAAAAATATAAAGTTTCTTTAGAGAAAAGAAGAGAATATAAAAGAAAAAACAAACATAAATTAAGAAAACAAGAAAAAGAGAGAAGAGAAAATAATCCTTTGTATAAACTAAAAAGCAATGTTCGTTGTACTATCAAAGATGCTTTTCACAGAGCTTGTAATGGCAAGTATTCAAAAAATGAAAAATCAGAAGAAATATTAGGGTGTACAATGGAGGAATTTAAAGAACATATTGAATCTCAATTTTTAGATTGGATGAGTTGGGATAATTATGGGAATTGTGAAACTAATGAGTATAAATGTAGTTGGGTTATTGACCACATAATACCTCTTTGTAGTGCTAAAAATAGGGAGGATATTATATTACTAAATCATTGGAGTAATTTACAACCAATGTGTAACAAAAGAAATAGAGATAAATGGAAAACTATTCCTTTAATAAGTAACTTAGAGTTGAATTTGGACTCTGAAGTTTATATGACATAAAAACAATTATTTTAAACAAACCTCGAATTTTTTCGGGGTTTTTCTTTTTTATATCAAATATTTGTTTTATATTTGCTTTATTAATTGCTATAGAGAGCTGTTTGTTTTTCTATGGCGCAAAATTTAAAATATGAATCAAACACAAAGAAAATTTTTGATTGAAAAAATACAATCGGAAACTAAGAAAAAAATAGAAGAATTAAAGAAGAAAAAATTAGATTATCCCTCTGCTAGTAATTATGTTTTTAAAGCTATAATGAACGATTCTTTAGAAATACAATCTCCTGAACACATATTGTCTGTATTGAAAAAGCGGGCTTTAAAATCCAAAGAAGGTAAAAATTGGTTATCTGAGGATACTATGGGTTGGGAAAAACACAGGGCTATTAAATTTACTGAATATGAAGATGTTATAGTTCTTCCCGAAGATTATAAAAAAGAGTTGGAGAGAGTCAGAAATTTTAATAAGGGTATAGATAAAGAGGTTGATGATTTAAAAGCCTACCTTAATGGTATAGAGATGAGAATTCAATTGTCTTCTGATTCTACTTTGAAGAAATTGATAAATGAAGTAGATGATATGGGAGATATAAAATTAATTGACACTAAAGTAAAGTTATTAAATAAATAATTATGGTAAACAATTTTGAAATAATAAAACCTTTGTTGTCTTGGAATTCGGAGGATGACTACTACTTCGTCCAAGTGCTTCAAAGAAAAAAAGATGCTCCAAAAGGATTAAAAGTAAACGGTACCAATAACAATAGTAGATTAATAAAAGCCTACTATGTTAAATCATTAGAGTACTTAGATTTTGTAACGCCTGAAATCATACAATTGTGTGAGATTTTTGGTGCTCGTGCGGGAATCAATCTTAATAAAAGGTCGTTTGAGAAAACAGCTTTACAACATTTGAAGTTGGTTACAGATAATATAATCAATAAAAATTTTGATAAGGTTTATAAAACGTATTCGTCGGCTGCAGGTAAATTTTCACATGATAACAATAAGAAGTGGATTATTGATGTTGATTATAAAATTAATACTGAAGAGTACGATGCTTTAAAAAACTATTTGAAAAAATTAGAACCTGTTGGAGATAAAATAATAAAAACTATTCCCTCTAAATCAGGAGACCATATTATAACCTCTCCTTTTAATTTACAAACATTTAAAAGTGGTTTGTGGAGAGATTTAGATATTCAAAAAAATAATCCAACAAATTTGTATGTACCATGAACGAACACAAGAAAAAAGCATTAGAGCTGTTTGAAATGAATTTGAGTAGGTTTTTCAATGCGGAATTATCAGAAGAGAAAAATAGGCTTACAGCAAAAGCCAATACAATATTTTGGGTTAAAAAGATTATTGGTATTTTAAATACACGAAGAAACGATTATATGTATTTGAAACAAATAGAAGAGTGGCAAAAAATTTTAAAAGAAGTTGAACAAATAAAAATTTAAAGATGAAAAAATTATTTATTATTGCATTTTTATGTTTTACAACATTGAATGCTCAAGAAAATCTAACAGTTATTATTTCTCAAGACGTTAAATTAGCGTTATACGAAAAAGAACATGACTTGAAACCATTTACTGCAAACCCCTCTTTAAAAATTAGGCTTAATGGTAGTCAACAAGAATCAGGGTTTTTAACAATAGGGAGTTTTTTAGAGTATGCAGATTTATCTAAAAATTACAGAGGGGCTTTTTGGAGGTACGGTGTTGAAGGAGGTTATAGTTTTAACGATTTATATTTATTTGGAGTAACTTACGAAATAAGACCCTTAGTGGGTTTTGGGATTATAAATCGTGAGTTTGTTATAAAAGGGGTAGGAACATATCACTTTGGTGCTGAATTAGTAATAAATATAAATAGTTGGTTAAATATAATTGCTGATGGATATTACCTTAAACGTTCTGATTTAGATAATAGTGAATTACAACCTCAATTTAAATTAGGATTAGAATTTAAAGTCAGATTATAATTATGGAAAAAACATGTGAAAAAATAAGTTTTAATTCTGCAGAAGAAGCGGATAAAGAACTAAGAAGAATATTAGAAACTCAAACAAAGCCTTGGGCTGAAAGGGATAAAAAACCTTGTCGAAAGTATAAATGCTCTTATTGTTCAACAACAGAAAAAGAAGTTTGGCACTTAACCAGTGCAATAACAACTATAACCTATTGATATGTTTAGAGAAAAATTAGAAAGAATTATTTATGACTATACACTATCCAATTATGAAAGGATAGATGTTACAGCAGGAAAATGTAAGTATAATTTTAGATGTCAGTTTAATGCTGTTCATGAAGCTGTAGATAAAGGAGATAAGAAAATTGCCATGTGCATTTACTTTGATAATTGTAAGGTATACCCTATAATACATTTTATAAACTATAGGAAAGGGAAGTTTATTGATAATACTTTAGGACATTGGAGTTCTCAACATGAATATTATTTAGTGCGGTTTATTCCTAAAGAGGATTTTTTTAATATTAACTATATTTTTGGTGCCTTTAGAAAAACATTGACAAATGTTTTACCTTGGTATATTAGAATTTTTAATAAAGAAACATTATGATAGATTTTTTAAAAAATAAAGTTGAAGTAGGAGATGAAGTTGTTTTTATCTCTACATCAGGAGGTAAAGAGCTTAGAAAAGGAGTTATTAGAAAACTTCATGGTGAAACAAGATTAGCTGTTGAAAGCGAAAGAGAACAAACTTTAAAATGGTGGTACCAAATTTATAAAATATGAAACACATAAACACTACAGAAAATAATGGTATTATAAAATATCATTATACTTTCACCCAATTAAGAGAATTCTTAACACATGGTTTTAAAGAGGGTAATAATGGTTTTATTATAACACAAAAAGACAAATTCTTTTCTACATTTCGTGGCTTTGGTACTATAGAAGCACCTTGCAAACATTTAAGAACAATTAGTATAGAAGACGACCCTTTTTTTGATGAACCTACTAATCATAAACCAACAACGTATAAATTTGAAATTTGGGATGCAAGTAAATAATCCAATAGAGTATACTACAAACAAATATCTACCTCAAGTTATGGCTTCTAAGTCAATTCATGAGATGGTAGAATTAATGGAAAGATGGAATTTTGAACTTAGATTATTAAAATGCAAGAATTAGTTTTAAAACATAAAATAGTTAATGATGATTATACTCAGTATGTATATGATAATTTTGATATACAAAACAGAGAAGAATCGGTTGTTAAGATACCTATTGATTTAGGAGAGGCAAAAACATTTAATTGGAATATTGGTGTTATATACGGTAGTAGTGGTAGTGGAAAATCTTCTATTTTGAAAAAAATGGGGGGAGAAAGAGGTGTTTCTTTTAGCGGAGAAAAATCATTAATATCAAATTTTGATTGGATGAAACCTAAAGAAGTTACTTTTTTACTTACTTCAATGGGATTAAGTTCTGTACCCACTTGGCTCAGACCTTTTCATACATTGAGTAATGGGGAACAATATAGGGCTAAATTAGCTTATTTAGTTGCTTCTGCAGGAGATAATGAAGTATTGTTAGTAGATGAATACACCTCAGTTGTTGATAGAGATGTAGCTAAAGCCATGAGTTTCGCCTTACAAAAATATATTAGAAAAATAGGTAAAAGAATTATACTATGTAGTTGTCACTATGACATTATGGAATGGTTGATGCCTGATTGGTCTTATAATTTAAATACGGGGGGCGTGTTCAAAAGACACGACTATCTTCGGCAAGGAAAACCTAAAATCAATCTATCACTCCATAGAGTCGAATACGATGCTTGGGACTTGTTCAAAAAACATCATTATCTAACTGAAAAAGTCCCTAAATCTAATAAGTTTTTTCTTTTTACGTGGGAAGATAAACCCGTAGGTATTGTTGCTGTAGCTTCTTTACCTAGTGGTACTGTTAAAAACGCAGTTAGATTAAGTCGTACTGTTGTCCTTCCTGATTATCAGGGTATGGGTATTGGTAGTAAGATATCAGAAATAGTTTCTGCTATGTTTAAATCTGAAGGGTATAAAATATATACTAAAACAGTTAATCCTGCATTAGGGGAGTACAGAAAAAACTCTCCTAAATGGAACCCTACTGCTAAAAATGGCAGACCTACTAGAGTTCAGAAAAAAGAATTAAATCAAAACACATGGACTACTAAAACAAGAAGTTCTTATTGTTATGAATATATAGGAGAGCCCTTAGATATGTGCCCTGACTTGTTAAAACCTATATCTGAGTTAAGAAAAAAGGAGCTATAAATGTAGCTCCTTTAACAGTTCATAATTCTCAACTTTTTCTAACTCATCTTTTAGATAATCACACCAAGGGTCATACTGCTCTTCTAATAGTAAATCAAGGCTTTTATCTACAAACATAGCTGTAGAGGAATACTCTGATAATGGTGGTATAAAATCTCCTTCATCTGATATGCCACACTTATCTGCTATAAAAGCCAATCTAGTAGCTTTTTGTTTTTCTGTTCCCTCCCCTAATAATAGTAGGAATAGTATTGATTTTATTTCTGTTATTTGTTTTTCTGTCATTTTTCAATTGTTCTTTCAAAAGCCAAATTACTGTTTAGTATTTGAATTAGTGCCGAATTAATTTGATTATATGTTATATTATACTTGTTATCCTCACAAATTTTATCTATAACTGAAGAAATTTCTGCTCTTAAACAGTTTATTTGTTTTATATCTTCTTTTTGCTTCTTAGTTAGCCCCATAATTAATTTTCTTTCCACTTAATCTTTAACAATGCTTGACAACCTTCTTCACCATCATAATCTTCTTTTCTGATGAATTCTTGGTTTAGGTCGCTCCAATACCCATAAACTTCTCTGTCATGGAAAACACTTAATCTTTGTTCTTCCATTTTGTATATATCATCTCTTAATGGACTTATACTTGGATAATACCCTTCTTTTAGTTGTTCACCATATAGTGTTGCAAAATTGGATATTGATTTTATCGGTTTATTATACATTATCCCCCCATTAAACCAATAAGAATCTTGTAATAGCTTATTTCCTATAAAAATTCTTTCTTCTTCTCTTATTTTATTTGCGACTCCTGTTATCTCTGATAACCACCTTATTATTGTTTTCATTTATTATTTACTATTTCGTTAAACATTTCTATTGCTTCTCTTCCGTCAAATGAGTTGTGTATTATCAGCATATCGCCATTTTCTTGAAATTCTACTTTTGGTTCACATTCACAAGTTGTAGATTCTTCGTGTTCTTTTAAATCATTTGTTGGTAGTATGTGCCAATTCATCTTTGATTTTTTATTTTTATCATTTTGCCGTTACTATATAAATACCCCTGTTCTTTAAACTGTTGTCTTATTTTATCTAACTCTCCTTTTACACCCATCCAATATTGTTTGTATTTCTGCTCTTCTAGTCTGTTTATTGGTGCTGTTTCGTTTATGTTCGGTAGATTATCTATTAAATAATCACAAGCAACTTTAGCACAAAATTTAGCTGATATTAATGCATTGGTTACACCTTCACCTTTTATAGATATAAAACTAAACATTCTTTGTACTAGTTCTTCGGCATCTAACCTTCGGTTTTCTTCTATTTCTTCGTTAATTTGTTGGTGTGTTTTCATATCTACTGTATTTAAAGTATAAAAATACAAAAACCTCGCACAATAACAATACGAGGTCTAATTTTTAACTTTATTTTAACTTTCAATCTTGATTTTGTCCTATTAAATATGATGTAAAAGCCCAATTAAAATTTTGCTTATTGTAAAATTCATATGTGTTGCGAGTATCGTGAGCGTTTCTTACATTATAGTACTCCTTAAAAGCAGGGAGGTTTTTATATATAAACCTCATTCTTTCTGTTTCCCCTCTATATTTCCCTCTTTCTACAGTACTCCCATCTAACAAATCAAACATATCAGATACTCCTTTTAATTTATCCCATCCAACTATAGGTGCCTCTATAAATTCTCCTATTTGTCTCGGATACGCTACTGTACTTGAAATAACTTCATTAGAAACTCTATACCCCATATATGCAGAGAATTGAGCCATCCAAGCATCATCATCTTCATCATCTGCCATCCCCATTAATAATAAAGACAGTAAAGCTAATGAGTTTGTAACTGCAAGTTCTACAAGTGTTCTATTGATGCTTCTTCTTGTAGTATCATCTGCATTGTCCCACATATCTTTAGCAGTTTTAAAAAATGTTTTTGTGTTTTCAGGATTTCTCCACTCATTTATCCATTTTTTGATAAAGTCTGATGTCCCCCACCAATTTCCTTCTTCTGTAAGACCTGTATGTGTGTTTATTTGTCTTGATTTGAATTTTCTATTGTACGACACTGCCATCCAACCTCTATGCAAGAAAAAGAATGAGAATATGGCATGACGTTGTGCAAAGGATTTTTCCTCTGCGGGAATCATTGTATCTACTTCTTGAGATGTTCTTTGTATGGTATCTCTTATAAACTGAAGCTTATTTGGTAGTATTTCTTCTAAACTATTCTCATTTATTTTCATATCTCCCATTAACTTGCTTTTTTCTACAGAAGTTACCCCATTTTTTACAGTAAGGTATTTATCAAAAGTCTTGTCTTCATATTTTCTCCATTCTTCTCGTATTGCTTTTTTATCTAAAGATTCTCCTTCTTTTAATATTGCTTTTTTATGAGCTGCAAACTGATTGAAATTTATAATGTCTTTACCAACAACTCTCATATCTTTAAGAACGGTCATTAATATTTGCCCTTTAATTGGTGCATCTGCTAATGTGTGTGTTAGGAATCCTGATTTTAACAATCCTCTTGAAACTCTATTGTAATTTGAATTT
>CAYGMB010000002.1:0-93022 GCA_964350765.1 uncultured Flavobacteriaceae bacterium | reverse complement strand
CTATATCGAACATCCCCAAAAATTCTCCTAAAGAGTTTAGTCTTGATTTACTATTTAATTTTAAAGAGTCTCCTACTGCCTCTGAAAGGAGTTTTCTGAGTTCTCTTCTTGCCAATTTTGAAGCGTCTTTATCCACCCTTTCCCCTACAAATCTTTCTATTGTAAGGTTAACTCCTCCTTGTAGTATAGATGTTAATGGCACAATAAGGTTAAACCCTAAGTTAACTAATCTCACCCAAAATTGGAATTTCTTAGCAAGTGGTGCTATATTATATTTTTTAGGAAGGACTCCAAATAAATCTGTTTCGTATGAAAATTCCTCATTTTGGCCGTATATGTTAAAACGGTAAAAACTATCAAACATTTGATATACACGGCTTTTTTCTCCTGATTTGCCCGAATATTTTGTGTTGAATATTAAGTTTTTTATAGCTTCCATATCTGCAAAAGCCTCTGTTCTTGCCTTATATAATTCTGCTTCACTTCCCATCCAAATATAGGATTCAAGAAGTTCATCTGTTACGTCCTCTTGGTTTTCTAATTTATTGAACCCATATTTTGGTATTCTAAGGTCGCCATCTTTAGCTCCTAATACTTGTCCACTTGCAGTTTCCCCATACTCTTTTTCATCTTCTCTAAAAGATGTCATATCCTTTATTATTTCTTTTAACGTGCCTATTTTATTAGGTTGTGTGAGAAGTTTGTGTATTTGTCTTGCACCTCGAACACCTTTTTGTGGAAGTAAGAACTTGTTGTGTCTTTTCTCCATTCCCGTGGCTTCTAAAGATTCTTCATGGAATTCTACAAGTGCTTCCCACGCTCTGTATTCTTCTATATTTTTAGAAGGTTGTCCTCCGTACTCCGTGATGCCAAAATGGTCTTGGAAACTTTGGTCTATGTATTTCTCTTGTATTTGAGGCAAACCTCTTTTTTCATTTCTTGCGTAATCAGGGTTTAAGTCCTCATTTTCATTTTGGTCATAGAAAATATAGTTCGGAGTAACTTGTATTTGTGGGTATTTTCTATCTTCTATCTTTAGATTTTGGTCTTCTTTTATTTCATCTATAAAATCAATAGCTGTCATTTCTCCACTTTGAAGTCTTTCCATCACTGATGTAAAAGATTCCCCTTTTATAGGTTCTATACGTTTAAAATAAGGAAGAAGTCTTCCTTTTGCATATTCTACAAGGTCATTATAAACTTGTTCTCTTATTTCCTCTTCTGTTCCTACATACTCGTCTTGGAATATAGTTTTATAGAAGTCGCTTAACTTTACGTCTCTTCCTGAAATAATATCTTCCGCTACTACCTGTGTTCTATTTATAGAACGTCTATCATCTGAAGTTGTGTGTTTTTTTATAAACTCCAACTCTTGTTCTTTCGATATGTCATCACCACTAGCTTCTAATTCTGCTTTATAGGCATTATTAGTTACAGATGAAAACACATCATCTACTGTTTCTGCTGTTGTATCTTTAAGTGCATTTTTTGCTCTTTTATAGGCATCTTGTAATTGCTCCGATAGGTCTTTTATGGCTTCTATTTCAGAACCTCCCATTTCAGAATAATTTATCTCTGAAGGCATATTATATACCTTATTTGCCTTTAATATATCAGCTCTCTTCTTTTGAAGTTTTTTTATTGTAGATATGATATTTTCAACTTCGGGTGTTTGTTCTTTTAAGTTTTCTAATCTTGTTAAAAACCCATCTCTCTGTGCTATGTCATCCCAAAACTCATTAGTGAAGGATATATTTGCATTTAAAAGTAAATACTCCAATTGTTTTTCTGTTGATTCTTGGTCTAATATTGCATTTTCAAACCTTATAGGAATAGTTTTACTTTCTTCTGTTACGTTTTCCTTAGTGTAGTTTTCTGCTTTCTCCTGAAATGAATCTCCTTTTAATTTAGAATATTCTTCTGTGTTTTTAGTTGGTTTTTCTTTTAGTATACCGAACTTTCTATAGAATTGTTGATGTTTGAAAAAGAAAAGTTTTCTCTTATCTAATTCCATAAGGTCAAGAACCATTTGAGCATCTTTATCTATGTTCTGTGCTTGTGGGTCTTTTACTATTTCACCATTGATTTCAACAAGTCCATTTTTTAGTTGTCCTTCGTGGTCATACGGTGATTTTATTTTTTGCCTTTCTTTATTTATATTCTCAAGGGCGAATTTATGTTCTTGGGTGTAACCATTTAGTTTATCTGCTTCTCTCCCTATACGTCCCCTTTCTCTTGACCAATTTCTGTCTTTTCTTATAGCTTGTGTTGATAAGCCTTCATACAACTCTTCTCTTTGGGCTCTTGCTGTTTTTGTTAGATAATCAACTTGATGTTCTCTTTTTTGGTATTCAGAAATTTCATCGTAGAAGTTAAGTCTTTCTTCTGTTGTCCATTCTAATTCATCATTTCTTTCTTTTTTATCAAACTCTTCGGGTGTTAGTTTTTGTCCTGTAAGTTTTTCGTATAGTTCAACCTTTTTTCCTAAAACTTCTTTATCTAACTGTTCTTGTCTTATTGGATTCCAAAGATAAGAACCTCTCTTCCATTTTTTAAGAAGTTCGCTTGGGTTGTTTACAAAGCCTAATTCTTCTAATCTGTTTAGGAGTTTTTTAACTCTTTGTTGAGTGTTGATATTATGTTTCATGGTCATTCTCGATATAATATCGGATGCCATATTCAGTGCAGGGTCTTGTGCGTGCACCATAGAAGATACATGAGCAAAGAACCAATTGGTGTCTTTTTTAGCTGCTCCCCCTCTTTTTTGCCCTTTTATTGTGTTTTTAGCTTCTTTTAAAACTTCTGTTTCATTCGAAGTTTTAGGTAGATTTATATAAAAGGTTTCAAATATTTCAGGAGAATACACTTCCCATTTACCAATTTTTTCGTTAAATCCTCTTATTTCAATATTTTCTCCTGTAAGTTCTCTTTCTATGTAAGCATCTAATAGTATTTGCTTGTCTTTATCAGACAAAGAAAGTTTTTTTGCAACTCTATCTACTAATAATTTCCAAGCCGAAGTTGTTAGTACAGCATTATCTGCTTTAATGTTTAGTATTTCAGTGTTTAATTTTTCAATTTCCTGTTCTACTTTTTTGTAGTCCTTATAGTTTTTATTTTTTCTGTCAATCTCACTTAATATTTTTTTAATCTCGGCCATATACCCTAACATAGTACCTGTTGTATTTACATACACTGCTTTTTCCTCTGCTGATAATCGATAGGTTTCTTTTTTATTTCGCTCAATTGCTTTTTTAAGGTACGATGTTTGTCTTTTTACTACGCTTATTATACCTGAAACTGCTGATAATTTAGATAGGTCGTCTTGTTTTTCCAATGCCACTCTATACTGCTCCAACTCAGATTTAGAACTACCGTCTCTTAAACTATTAATATTGGATTGTAGTACATTAAGTGCTTTATTGGCTCTTATGTTTATCTGAACAAGTGGGTCTGAGGTGTTATTAGAAGCAGAGTACATTATAAACCTTCCTTTTTCCAATTGGGACATATCTAATTGGTCATAAAGCTCGCCCGATAATAAATTTGCATTTATTTGGTTAGTCCAATTTTCTAATTCAGTTTTGTAAGAGTCCTTAAAACGTGCTGTTATTTTATCAATGAATTTAATAAATAAATCATATAATCTATCTATAATGTTTCCTTGAGTTTCAGAAGTGTTTTGAGTATTGAATCCGTTTACAAATGCATTGGCCAACACCTTACCTAATATTTCTCTTCTAACTAAATTCTCTAATTCAGCTTCTGTAATATTAGGGTTGTTTTTTCTGTAAATATTAAAATAATTTTCAGCGTGTTGTTGCCATTCTTCTGTTCTATGAATATTTCTCAGAAGATTTTCTATTTCCTGTTCATTAAATGCTTCTACAATGAAGTGGGCAACTTCTTCTGATAATTCTTTTGTTGTTATCTCTCCATCTTTAAAAGCAACTATTTTATTAGCTAAATCAGCTAATGCAGATGCAGATGGCTCCACTCCGTTTTTTTCTGCGAACTTTGTAATGTAGTCGGTTATGGATGTTATTTTAACACCCATTTTATTCAGAAGTTCTATAAGTGCAGATTGTAATTCTGTTTCGGGTGTAAACTCTAATTCTTCTATATTTGTAGAGTCTTTAGAAATTCCTTGAAACATTTTTTTATATTCTTGCATGGCAACAATCTCCATGTAGGTGTTTGGGAATTGCTTTTTAAGTTCTTCTATACCGCCTTCATCTAATAATGCTTTTTCTATATCGAAGTTTTCTCCTTGTTCATTTCTAAGGGTTACTTTACCTACTTTATCTTGCAGTATAAAATTACTATCTTTTGTTTCTTTTACGTTTGTTCTACCTAATGTTTTTATAAGGGCTTCTTTTGCTATTACAGCATTGATTGCTTTTACTATGCGGTGCCCTCCCTCTGTTAGAATCACTTTATCCCCTGTCGGTTCTAATATAGATTCTCCTGATAATAATCCTGATTTTATAAGACCATTTATGGTACCGTTATAAGTGTTGTAATCTGTGGATGAATCTACTGTAAATAACGTTATATTACCAACGTTGGCTTTTATTTCTCCTGTTTGAGTGTTTTGAAGAGCTTCTTTAAATGTTGGGTATGTTTCGTTGTTTGGTGTTTGGTATATTAATGAGGGTTCCGACCTTCTTATTTCTTGGTTCTTTGTTAAAATAGAATTATACTTATCTTTAATGTCTTTAGATATATCAGATTCTTGTATTAACTTTGTAATTTCTTCTTGAGTGTATTTTGCATAATTCGCACTCAAATGATACAATTCATCATACTTGTTTAATTTATTTTTTTCTTTATATATATCATTATAAACTTCTTTTAGGAGTTCATTCTTAGTTTTAGGTATTACCGAACTATATCCTTTTTCAGAATTACTTGTATATTTCTCATTAAAATCTTTAGTTATTGTATTACCATCTAATTCCTCCACATCAGAAAATTCTAGTTCCTTTGTGGTTTGAGCTCTTGTTTTTCCATTCCAATCAGCAACTACCATATCAAAACCCCTTTCTCCTGCTATTTTAGTAATATAGGCTACTTGTGTATTGATATCAAAGGCTTTTTTAGGATGTTCTTTTTTATGTTGTTTTTCCGCTTCTTCTATTAAGTTTAAAGGGTCTGTGTTAAAATCGTATACTTTTTCTTTAGGTACTTTAACAGCATACATTGCCTCATTAGAACCTTGTCTTTCAGAAGTATGTGTATTTGTATAATACATAGCCAATCCTCCTACTTTTTGAATAGCATAAGATTCTTCTTTACTTGTGACAGATGATTGCCCTGTTCCTACTTTAATTACATCATACCCTTTTTTACCTTTATGAAAAAATACAAAATTACCTTGATTATCTTCAGTCATATTTGCATAATTAGAAGAATTTTCAGGAGTGATTAATGTAGGGATATTTACTTTATTTTCAAAATCATATTCAACTTGAAAATCAAGGCTTTCACTTCCTATTTCAATAGTGCTATAAAAATCTTCATATTCACCTCCTATGTCTTCATTTCCTTTAATCATAGGGTTCATAGTACCATCTTGATAAATAAGTCCTATGTTTGTTGCAACAGATTCTTGATTAAATTCTTTTGCAAAATTTATAGCATCTTCTGTAGTTAAATTTTCAACAAAGAAAGAGCTTTCTTCATTGCCGTATTTTCCTTTTATATTTATAGGACTATAACCTTTATCCTTTAACCAAGTTTTTGCCTTTTTGTTTAATTCTATATTTTCTTCTTCAGAAAGTTGTTGTGCGTTAGGATTCTCTCCTGTTAACATCCCCCAAGTTCCATTTTTTAAGATACTTTCAAACTCTTTTTTAGTAGTAAAGTTTTCTCTAATACTGTACATTATATTATTAGACTCAGGATTGAATTCTCCTGTGTTTTCTGTGGCTGATTTTATCTTATCAGAAAAAGTCTGTTTATAGATTTCCACTCCCTGTTCAGGGTTTATGTGAGGATTGGATACAATTTCTCTAAACAATGTTGAATCGTTTCCGTTTTGGTCTTTTACTCCTGTAATTTTACCTTCTTTATTTCTGTTTATGTTACAATTTCCCATATATCATCTATATTGCTAAAGCATTCAGTATAACCTCCAAATTTAATATTAGGGGTATATTTATTGTTTTTGTTTAATTTATGTAATTTTCTTTCTTTTTTATAAATATAATCAGAGTCTTCAGATTTTTCAATAAATATAATTTCATAATCATAGGGCATATAAAACTTTGTTTTAAATCTATTTTTTAAAGTTTGAAAAGTTCTGCCAATTTTATAAAATTCCTCTTCATCATTCCAACACCTTATAACATATAACTTAAATGAATTAAAATTTTTAGACTCTTTAGAATTATCTTTCCATATACTATTAGAAAAGTTAAAAGTTTTTTCATTAGCACATTTTGGACAACCAACTCCATTTTTATGGTGTGAGGGTAATTGTTTAAAAATTCCATGAAAAGGGCATTTTATTGTTATTTTTACCCTTGACAATATATCGTCCTTTATGTTCGAATAGTCATATTTATTATTATGAATTTTATTGAAATTGTCTATCCAATCTTTTTTATTTATTTTAGCTCCTGTAGCAGAACATCTCTTACAACCACACCCCTTTAAAAGACTATATGGATATTTTTCAAGAACTCCGTGAATTCTACATTCATATATTACTTTTGTCTTTGGATTTTTATAAATAGTTTTATCAAAAATTAAATTAGGGTGGATGCTTTGAGCTTCTTTTTTGAAATCTCCTATTGTCCACTTTTTAGGCCTTCTTGTATTTTTTATTCCACATTCAAAACATCCTCTACCCATAAGGTGTTTTGAAGGGGTTTGTGTAAAATCTCCATGCTTTTTACATATAATAATCACTCTGTTATTTATAGCTTCATATTTTGTTTTAGAATAGTCATAAGTATCTCCATGTACTTTTTCTGCCCTCTTTAAAAATTCTTTTTGACTTAGTTTTCTCAAATTAGTTCTTTTTTGCAAATATAGTTGATTATTAAATACAATCAAAATTTTCTTGGTTTATTTTTTCTTTTTCTTGTTTTGTAAGGATGTTTTTCTGTTTTACAAACCCACCTTCTTTTAGTTTCTGCGTTACAAAACTACTTGCCTGTTCTATACTTCGATTATCCATAAGGTCAATATTGGATAGGTTGTAGTAGTTTGTATCTTCGCTTAATGGTAATTTTGTATAAAGACTTGTGCTTCCCTTGGTTTCTATAAGTTCAAATACACCTTCGGGTGTTCTCACAAATGGCTGTGTTCCATTTTCTATTGTGATGAAGTTATCGTTCATCATACTGTAGCCTTCGTCTGTTATTTTTAAGGATTGTGGGTTGTTTGAGTACACCACTCTCAACGTTTCTTTATTGGTGAATGTAATGGGTGCTTCTACAGAAGATAACGACGGTATATTTTTAGATAATAGGCTGTAGTTTATAATGTCCTCTGTGTTTTTTATCTCGCCCGATTCCAACCAAGTTTTTAGGTTTGATATGGTCAATGGGTCTGCAGATTTTATATAAATTCCCTTCTCATTAATTCCAAATTTACTATAGAAGTTTCTGTAGTTATCACTATTCTTTCTTTTCTCCTCTATTATAGTTGCATTAAAATCAGCTACAAAATCCCCTTTTAGGTACTCTTCGTTACCATTAAACAGTTGTTGTCTTTCTTCTATTTCCTTGAAGTTTGTTTTTTCTGTTGGTGTTGTTAGCGGTTGATTAAAAACTGTTTTGTATGCCACTATCTCTTTTGCCTTCTCATTATCTTTGACGGTCTTCATCTTACGAGACTCTGTTTCCAATAAATCAGAGAGCTCTTTTTGAGTCATATCTTCTAATAAAATAGACTGTAATTGTGCGAAGGGTATTTTTTCTATTTTCTGATATATGTTTTTTCTTCCCGTTCTTATATACCCATTATCGAACATCTCTTCTTCACTCTTCTCTGTTTCTATATAATGTAAGGATTGGTCACTGTCCATTTTTAAAACAACTTCTTGTGGTGTTCTTTCAATTCCCATCACATCTATCATCACAGCCTCTAAATTAGCTGTATTTGCTTCGTTTGGATTTAAAAGAAATTGTTGTAATGGTTCTACCACCTCTATATAGTTTCCTTTCTCGCTCAGTCCCATTAAGTCTATCCCTATGCTTGCAAGGTCTTTTTCTAACTTCCTTACGTAGTTTAACGCTTCGTCTGATTGTAATAACTCTGTCGGTGTTTCTTTTAATACTTGAAGGTCTGATATGAGTTGTGTATCTTGGGTTAGTTTTATTGCATTGGTGTTCAGTATAGGTTGAGTGTATGGTGTTAGGTTTTGTGTTAGGTGAGGGAGTCTTTTATATAAAGCCAATTCGTTTTCTAACTCTGTTCTGTTCTGTTCGTTTTGTAAGTGCTTTTGTAGTCTTGTATTTTCTATAGTGTCTAAATCTACATCGTCTTTTCCTCCATAATCTTGAATTATCTGTTTCTCTTGTTCGTATGGGTTTTTTACATTTAGTTTGCCAAAGGAGTTTATTGTGTTTTCCTTGTCGGCAAACTCTGTTTTAACATTGCTTAAATTACTCTCAATAATTTCAGAATTTCCTAACTTTTCTATGGTGGTTTTAATATTTTCCTGAAGGTCTATATTATTTAGTATGTTTTGAGCCTCATATACGCTATATAAGCCATTCTCTGTTAAGGACGATACGCTTGGGTTAAACAATCCGTCTTTATCATAAAAAGCTCTCTCAAGGGCTAATAATAACTCTGAGCTGTCTTGAAAATTTTCATTTTGAAGAAGAATATTTTGAGTATCTATTATTTCTTGTGTAGATAATTTCTCTGTGGTTGTATTTAACTCTTTTGCATAATTAATTACATAAGTGTGTTTTATCTCTCCATTCTTATCGAACTCTTTTGGATTTGAATTTCTAAGTGGTCTCGTGACGTTATTTACAAAACTGTTAGTTTCTGATAAGGCATAAAGATTTTGTGCGTCAACCTCATTTGCTGTTACACGTTCTAAATCTTTATAAAGGATAGAAGGTTCACCATTTTCAGCGAACACTCCATTCAATGTTATTCTACAACTCAAAATATTATGTTTAATTTGTTGGTTTTTGCACTCTTTCTAATTCCCTTTCAAAACGGTGGTATTCCTTTTCAACTACCATTCTTCTTAATTCCATTACTTCTCCAATCATTTCTTCTACCAATTCTTCATAGGTTTTGCTATAGGTATCATAACCCATATCTTTCATTTGTTTTATTTGGAGATTTCTTAGCATTCGTTTTTTAATTCGTTTTTCTTTTTTTGAACTTCGGTGTTTGCTTTGGTGTCTATTTGTTTTCTTAGGAATTCTATTTTTTTAATTGCCTTTTCGATTGTTTTTACTTTATCTTGGCCTAATAGTTGTTTAAATTTATTTGACATTAAAGGGTAGCCTTTCATCAACATCCTTACGTTGTGCATTTTGTCCAATTGATTTTCAGGATTTTTGATAACTGAATCATCTGCATATACGTCTGTAAATTTATTTTCAATAGCGTCCCCTTTATTATCTACATAATCATTCATTATTATTCTATCAACTTCTAAGGACAAATCACTTAAAATATCTTCTAATTCTGTCATACTTTCGTACTTAAGTTCAGAAGTTTGATATATGGTGATATTATTTAAATCTATTCTTACTTTAGGAGATGAAATACTTCTATTCAGGTCTTCTAAATCAATTTTTATAGTTGCATCATACTTAAGTAGTTTTTTATCATATTTATTTGCAAAATCATCTGCAGTTGTATATACTTTGTAATTACTTAAATCTTCTTGAATTCTGTTTAGTTTTTCCTGCTCAGATAAATCTATAAGGTTATATGTGCTAGGTGCAATTCCTAGTGATATTAATAATTCATTTATTTTTCTTACCTTTCCATTGTCATCAGAAAACTCATTGTTAATTATAGCTTCAAATCTACTTGCTTGTGAATTTCCTTTTTTAATAACAGAAATAGGGTATGCAATAAAGTGTTTTCCTTTTTTAACCACTACTACAGGTATTTTTTTACCTTCTTGGTTTTTGGATATTTTTCCTACAAAACTTTGGTCTGTTTTTTCTTCCAATGTCTTATCTGATAATGTAAATTCATTGTCTAAAATATATCCTGTTGTCACTACTTCTTCTATACCTCTGTCTGTTATTTCTAATTCGGTTGGTTGGTTGTTTTCGTTTAGTGTAAATTTAGGAGAACCTAACATAATTTGAGATACCGTTGTTTTTCCAACTAATGCGCTTTGTTCATTCAAAGCCACTTCTGCTGTATTATCTCTTATAGAGGCCATACTTTCATCTAAAGATTCCTCTCGCATCGATTTTAAGGTGCCATAATTTTTACCGTCTTTTCTTATATATATTTTAACTTGATTCCTAAACTCTTCTTTGGTTATTTTACCTTTTTTGTATTTTTTGTATAACTCTTGGTTCCATGCATCTTCACTATCATAATAGAATTCTACCTCATCTTCCTTCTGTAATTCATAAATATTTCCTGAAATATCATCATCAATAAAGTCAGAAGGTTTTTCTACAAACTCGTCTCCTACTACTTCATATATATCCTTGTAAGTCCAATTAATTTGACCACTATCTACTACATACAGATTTAAAGATTGTTGTAGACTTAAAAAGTCATCTAAATTCATCTCTATAGCTCCATTAGGCGTTACAGTAATTTCTATACTACCTTCTGTATTTTCAGGTGTTATATTGTAAACGGTTGTTCCTTTACTTGTTTTCTTTTCGTTAGTGCCACCTAATCTTTCTAAAATAGTATCTATTTTTATATGACTAAGTTTTATTCTGTTGTTTTTTAAAATTTTAGCTGTAGCGTTTCCTGTGGTGTTTTGGGTAAGCTCATATACTACCATAGTACCACTACCTAAATTATCATCTATAATTTGTGTATCAAACTCTTCGGTAATTTCCGTTACTGTTTCGTTTTGTTCTACTTGAGTTTCTAATTGTTGTATTAGATTGATTATATCAGCTAATGATTGTGTTTCTGACACGGCTGAATCTAACACTCTCCAATTGCTTAGCTTTTGTTGTAACTCTTCAAACTCAAACTCTTCTTCTGCAAGGCGGTCTTTATTTAAAAGTTCTCTATATCTTTCTATATCTTTATCAGAAGGTTTATTTTTTACGAGTTCGTCATAATCTTCTCCAACATATTGGAGTGGATAATAATCCTCTTTTAATGTTGTTTCTAATCTTTCTTTTAATTGGTCTACTTCGTTTTGAGGTGATTGTGTTGCAGAAGTTGTTTTTTGTTTTTTTACTGCTTCTATTTCAGCATCGTATTTAGCGTTTATTGAATTAAATAAATGTTCCCCTAATTTAGCGTTATTTAAACCCTTTATTTTATGTTCAATAAATGCTTGAACTGTTGTAGAAGTAGAACCTACATGTGTAGTTTTACCTGCTAATATAGCTCTAGTAATATTTTTAGCAGACATTCCTTGTTTAATGAGTTTATCAAGTAAAGCATTTAAACTTTCATACTCTTCTTTACTTAATTCTACATTATCATTGTTTTTATTAATTTTATATATTCTATTACTATTTGCATATTCCCCTAAAGGATTTTTACCATTTTCATCTGTACCTCTAAAAGCTATTTCTCTTCTTTTATTTATTTCATCTATTTGAGATTGGGTATCAACTTTAATCTTTTGTTGTCTTGGGTTGTCTCCTTTTTCCTTGTTGATTTCAGATATTTTCTTATCTATATCTTCTTGGTTAGCTTCATAAAGCCTTTGTTCTCTTTTAGAAAGAGGTTTGTTTGTTCTTAATTTTTCTGCTATTAATGTAGAACGCTCTTCTGTAATAGGTATGTAAAGTTCATCTAATTCTACTTCTTCTGTTACTTCTTCATTATTAAATTGACTTACTCTGTTATTAACATATTGATTTAAGGTGTCTCCTAAAAATGCTTGTGTAAATTCATCTTGTGTGTATTTTTTCTTATCAAACACTTTTCCTAACAAACCTCCTACTTTTTTAGGTCTTACATTAACCTTACCACTTGATAAAGCTACTCCCATAGCATTATATCGCACAAAGCTTTCTTTTGCTTGGTTATACCTTTCTGCTAAAGCTGTTAACTTACTGTATAATTGTGGGTTATACCCTTCATATGAGTTTATTAAATCATTTATGTTATTTAATTTTTCATCTATATTTAGTAAATCCTCTAATGATATAAGTTCTAATTGAGATAAGGTTTTAGACTCTGCATTCTCAAAATTGGAATTAGTTTCCATTCCTTGTCTTCTTGTTCTCTCTTGAGACAATTCTTCTTTAAATCTATTAACTTCAGATTCTAAAGTAGATATTTCATTGTTGGTTTCTAAAAGAGCTTTATTTAGTTTTGCAAGTTCGGCTCCTGCTTGTCTGTCACCCTCTATTTCTTTAGGTGCGTTTTGTACCTCTTGTATTTTTTGAACTAACTTAGCTTGTTTTTCTTTTTGTGCTTTTAGTTTTGTTACGTTTATTGATATTTCACTTAGTTGGTCTTCTGTTAGTCTCTGTAGTTCAGATTCTAATGTCAGTACACGTTGATTTTCAGAGCCTATTTCAGAGCCTATTTCATCAAGTGTTTCTTCCATTATAGTGGAAGCTGTTTCTCCTGTGGTTATAGTGTAAGCTAACGCCTGTGCTTGGATTGCTAAATCATGGTTGTCTTTTTGCACGTCAACACCATACATTGCCTCAGCATATCTAATGTTCTTTTTATATCTTTTTACAACATTACTGTATGCATTGATTACGGTTTCAATATATTCTTGTGGGTTTTCTATTCCCGCTTCTTTGAATTGGTCTTCTGTCATATTTGACATTGCAATTCTATATTTTTCAGGGAGTTGGTCTACATCTTCTCCTATGCCGTGCATAAACTCTATTTCAGTTAAGAGTTTGTCTTGGTTTGCTATTTCGGATTCTACGTAATTACCTTGCTTTGTTGCTTTTAGCTCTTTATCTACGGCACTTTGAATTTTGTTGCTCATTATCATTCGTTTCACCAACACATCTTGCCCAAATGTATTTAACCCCTTAACGATATTCTCTTGATTTTTACGAGCCTCTTGTATCTGTTTTATATCTAAAGGTTTTCCTTTACCTTGAATAATAGATGCACCACCACCAATAATAAATCCAATGCCTATCTCTTCCCAACCCTCTTTTGTACCATATTGCTCTGCCATTCCATGAGCCATAGCATCCATCATAGATACACTGTGTCCATTATATTTTGGATTGTACCCGCTTTCTGTCCAATACCCTGCTGCTCCTGATAAGGCTCCTTGTCCTCCTTCTTCAAAAAGACCTTCTGTTGCTAATGGTTTTGTTATTCCATATGCAGATGTAAATAGTTTTTGTCCTTTGGTTGGTGTAATTGCTTTAAATACTCCCTTTTCTGCAGTTTCTTCTATTCCTATTCCAAATAGTTTTCTGTTTATCCCTTTAGTAGTTTGTCTAAATGGGTTTTTTATATTAAAGAGGCTTCCGAACATTACTGCGTTTGACACAGATAGTAGTGCCATGTTCCCTCCAAAAACAACATTTGCTGAATTTTCTAAGTCTTCAGTAAAATCTGCTATTTCCTGTCCATTTGGTTGTCTTCCATTTAGTTCATAGAAATTTCTGTAGAAGTTTTCTTCTGCTTCTTTTTTGTAATGCAATGCCTCTACTCCTGCTTCATAACCTGAAGAGGTTGCTAAAAATCTTGTTGTGTTTAGAGCTTCTGCTGTTTTTGCAGCTCTTATTGCAGCGTCTTTGTTGAGCATTCCTGTTTTTTTATAGGCATTAAACAGTGGTGCTTTAAGCCAACTTTTATAAGAGCCTGAAGCAGCTTTTACAGCTTTTTCTCCTAATATAGCTTTAGACCATTTTCCCGCTTTTCCCATTCTTCCTGCCCATCTTGCTGCCGTAGTGGTTAATGAAGCTCCTCCTGTTGCTGCTGCCCAAATACCTTCTGATACAATGGCACCAACTGTAAAGGCTGCAGCTCCTAATACTTTATCTGCCCAAAAATTAGCTGATGTTACATCAAAACTTGTATTGCGTTCCTGTTCTGTGTAATAGTTAGGAAGTTTATAACGCATTTTAGTATTCAGGTCATCTAAATATTTGGTAAAGTCGTTATCATACATTGCTTGGAAGTTTCCTTCGCTTATCCAACTACCTATCCCGTACACTGCTCCTACTGTAGCTCCTGCTATTGTGTTTAGTGTTCCTGTACCAAATTTAGCCCAACCATTTGCCCATTTTTCTCCTGTGGTTTGTTGTCTTGCTAAACGGTCTTCGTTATCTGTATTTGGTAAAAAATCTTTGTATAAGGGTGTTAATTTACCACTATTTAATTCTGTATAGGCATCTGTAGCATTTATATTGTACTCAGTTAATTTTGTCCTGTTATCAGTAAAATCTAATAATGGGTTTGGCGTTGTTTTTTCAAACAAATAGTCATTAAATAAATCTGTATTTTTTAACTCTACTTTTGCTTTACTTTTAACGTCGCTATCAACAAAGCCCATCATCTTATTCGATGCAACTATTTCAGGCTTCTCTGTACTTGTTAAGATAGGAAGCTTTTCAGTAGTAACATCCTTTAATGGATTATAATCGAATTTTTGGTTTAAAGCCATTATTTATTATTGAGAGATTTTATTAGTTTTATATATTCGGGAGATGCCTCTCCTGTTTGGTTGTAGTCGAATCTTTGTTTTGTAAGTAGATTGTCTAATAATAGTCCAAAATATACTTGTGGGGCTTCTTTTAATATTTCGTGGAAATCATCTGCCTCTGCCATATTAGGTATTGTCAAAGAATGTATTTCGTCTTCACTTTTTACATGTATTAGTTTTAAATTTAATTTTGGTTTAGATTGACTGCCTGAAAATTGCAAATGCACTGCATAATTAGTAGAGTTTGTTAAAAGGGCATCAATAACTTGTGTAAATTGAGGAAGTGTTTCCTTTAAATCAGGATAATTTTTTAGTAAATGTGTTCTCGTATCCTGCTCTGTTAAAAAAGGAACGTATTTTTGTTTAGCTCCTGTAAGAATTTCCTCTGTCACCCAATCATATAAATCATTACTTTTACTTTGTATATATTTTATCTCTTCTGATGGAAGAGGTTCTTTGCCTATTCTTTCGTAAGTATATATAGCCGAATCTGAAGCAAAATCTAATTGTTGCGAAAGTTCAGGATGATTTCTCTGAAATGTATTTATATCTACTTCGACTTGACTTACTCCTTGGTCTTCTCCTCCTGTATCTTTATTCTTATTTTCTATTATTATATTTTGCCCGTTTTGTCTTATTCTAATAACAGAGTTTTTATTTTGATTGAAATTTGAATTTACAGTTTGTGCTGTTCTCATTAGTTCATTAAAATCTTTTTCATTTTCAGCAAAAGAAAACCCTAACATTTGTTGGCTTCCTAATTTTGTTCTAAAGCGTTCTAAACCTTGTTTGTATAACGGGTCTTGTCTATAATCTTTCTTTATAAATTGTCCTATATCAGAATCGTCACCTACTAAAGAATTATCTTGGAATCCAAAAGTATCATAAACACCATTAGCTTGTGCTTGTAATAAGTATTGCCCTGTTTTAGTGTTTGGATTTATTTGTTTAAAATAAAAATCTCCTACTATAGTAGAGCCTGTATATTGCTCTTTTAAAACATCTGAAGATTTTTCTCCAAAAAATAGGGATAATTCTTTTAGCGATTGTTCAGCATCAAACTTATCTGTTGTTGTTGTGAGTCTTGTTAAATCGTTTAAAATATCAGAGGCGTAGTAAGATTTTTGAAGTTCTTGTAATAATTTAGGATTGTTTTTTAGGTCTCCTGTTTTATTACCATTTTCATCCATCAATCCTTCTGCTTTTAATATTTGATGTACAGGTGTTGCCTTCCCTCTCCATAACATTGTTATGTTTGGGTTTTTATGGAAGGCTTTAAATGTTTGGTCTGTATTAATAGTAACATCAACATGTCGGTCTCTTGCTAATTTCTTTTCTGCTTCTAATCCACTTAACTCTATTTTTTGTCTTTCTACTAAACTTCTAACTTTTGCTTTTAAGTTTTCTCCATTTTCATTGGTTAAAACAAGGGCATCTACATTGGAGTTATTAGATAAAACAAATTCTTGTATTATAGAAACGTCTGATTGACCTTTCTCTTTGTTTTGTAATTTTTGGTTTAATGACTCCCACTGTTTTATTGCTTGTGAATTTCCGCTTAAAGCTTCTCTTTCTAATACTGTTCTAATCTGTCTGAAAGTTGTGTCAAGTTCTGTGGACGTTGTATCTATTTGGTTTTGTATTTCTGTCTCTATAGCCTCTAACTCTGTTCCTTCTAAATTAGTTGGTAAAGGTGCTTGAGAAAAACTTCCTCTATCTTCTGCTAATTTACTTTGGGCTTCTCTTGATAGTCTTTGTTCTTTAGCTAAAGCAAGATTATAATTCATTTTTGCCCAATAAGCTTCATCTTTAACTATACGAGGTGTTTCTGAATATAGTCCTGCAAATCTTGCTGTAATCCCATTTATTACTTTTTCTCTCTCTAAGAAAGTGGATGCTGCTTTTGGGTCTTTCGTAAAAACATCTATATTCTTTTCAATATTTATTTTCTCTTGCTCTAATTTAGTAATATCACTTAAATATTGTTTTCTTTTAGGGCTACCTGCAGATAATTGGTCTGCTTTTATTCTATATTTAGTTACTTGTTCATCAATATCTCTCATTCTTTTATTAAGAGGGGCTTGAACACTGCTTAAAATATTTGGGTTATCAAATCCTCCATTATTATACCAACCATCTATTTCTATTTGCTTCATATCTTGAGCTGTTAACATAGATTCTGCTACAACTCTTAATTGGTCGGGAGATAATCCATCTATCTCTGTTTCTTGAATTTCTCCTGTAGGATTGCCGTTACTATCTAAAACTCTTTGTTGTATAGTTCGTTTTCCTTTTTTGCCCAATAGGTCTATGATATTATCATTGATAGTTTTATTATAATCATTATAAGGTGTATAATTCAAATCACCAATTGTATTAGTCTTACCGTCCATATAATCCTTCAATCCTGCACTTTCTAAAGCATATTGATAGTTTATATCACTATATAATTCAGGATTTTCTTCTTTTAGTTTGGCTACTTCTGTTTGGAAATTATTAAACTTTTGTGTTGTTTGGATTGCATTTTGGATGATTGGGTCAGATGCTGCAGCTCTAATATTCCCCATTAAATCTTCTGTTACACTTGATTGGGATAAATCTTTGTTGCCGTAGTCATTGATTTGAGAGGTTATGCTAGACAGTTTCGCCGCCATATACTCTTTATCTTCGTCCCTTAACACTTGTTGTGCTTGTATTCCAAAGGCATCTAAAGTCTGTTGTATTTTTGCTCTATTCGCATCATAGGTACCTTGCTTCATTTGCATCACTTGTGCTAATAAAGGGAAGTTGGTGTCCTGTCTTTTCTCTTGTGGAATATAGGTTCTCTGTAAGAATGTAGCCATAGTATAATTAAAGTTCGGCAAAAATATGAAATTCTGCCGAAGTTTACAAATTGATTAAGTATTATTTAACGTTTTCTTTGTTGCTCCATTAAATCCATTGAAGTTTTTCTGTACTCTTCAAATTCTTCATCAGTCATTTGTGATAAAGGTTTTTGAGGCGGTGTAAAATATTTAGTTACATCTTGAAAATCTGAACCTCCTGTAAAACCTATATTTGAAGAACCGCTTACATTGTAATTAGGGAATGCTTGGTTAAGTAAATTTCTTCTGTCTATATACTCAAAGTTATATCGTTGTTGGTTATTAAGGTCGTTGAAGTATTGTCTTACATCAAGCTCTTGGTTTCCTATTGCAGCCATTGTTTTGGTTTCATAGTCCTGCTCAAAACGAGAATTTAATAAATCTTCTTTTGCTTGTGCCTGTAGATTATATAAATCTGCATTATATTGTCCTTGTGCATTTGCTCCTTCTACTTGAGCTATAGCTTGGTTAGAAGCTGTTTGTGTTTGTCCTAATATATTAGCTAACATTGCTGCTCTTTGTGCAGGAGGTAAAAATCTTGTTGCCTCATCAATAGCTTGTCTTTGACGTTCTATTTCAACTAAACTTGGCTCTGCTGATTGTTTTATAGGGTCTATTCTGCCTAATTGAATACTTTGTTTGTATACAGGTTGTCTTGCACTTGGAGGTAAAATAAAATCCTGTGGAATTATTGGTATGTTTGGTAAACCATTGCTGTTTATATTTTGTTCTTGTTGTTTAGAAGTTTTTCCTTTGTCTACTAAAGCTTTTTCTTCTTCTGTATAATAAAATTCATCAGGAGTGCCTTCTATTGTTTCTGTGTTTTCTACTATTTCGGTACCTCCTTTAGTAGAAGGCATTACTCCTTTATAAAATAGATTTTCTGCAGCTAATTTTTTATCTTCTTCGGAAAGACCTTTAGTTCTTTCGTGGAAAGTTTTGTATTTTTTAGGATTATTTAGTATGTCGTTTATGGATACATCGCTTTCTCCTCCTGTAACTGTATAAGAAGAGTTTCCTTCACTATCTGCTACATCTACAGTTGTAAACTCAATAGCTTCGGTCCCTTTTTTTCTATATCGTCCATTACCTAAATCTTCCCAAATACCTTTCTTCACCATTTCCTCAGCCTTTTCTTTGGTTACTTTTTTGGCTCCTCCTTCCTGCATCATATCTAAACCTTGTTCCATCATTAATTCGGACAACCTGTCTTTATCTATTTTATATTTCTTAGATAAATAATCTATGTCTTTATGGACACCTCCTTCTCGCATTACATTGTTGCCTTTTTTCTTAGGTATTTTCTCTTGTTCTTCAAATATTTTATCGAAGGCACTTTTTTGTTCTTCTTTTAAAGCTTCTTTTTGTTCTGTTATATTTTGAAGTTTTTTCTGTAATGCTGTCAAATTTAAGCTTTTGACATTTCCCTTCAAATCTTTGTTAGATTCTTGTTCTTCTATTTTTTCGTAGATTTCTTTTTCTTCTTCTAATAAAGCATCAAGACCAATACTTTTATTCACTTTGTCTAATACAGTAGCAAAGGTATCCGTTGCTCTTACTTTAACATCAAACTCTTCTTTGAATTTTTTAGCATTGTCTCCCCCTATTTTTGTATAATCAGAGATAACTTTTGAGCCGTTAGGTAAATCAGTTTTTACTCCTCCGTTATCGTGCTTTTCTCCTACAACTTCTTGAATATTTCCTGTCTCTACATTCTCTACATATTCTCCGTCCTCTAATTCCGCTGTCGGTTGTTGGTTTGGGTTTTCAACTAAATAGTCTCCTGTAAGTAAATCTGCATTTGTTACTCCTCCTTGTTGCATTCGTTGTGCTAAAGGTTGATAATATTTCGTGTTTTCTATTCCTTCGATAACTATTTCAGGGTTTAGTTGTTGTAGATATAACAAATCTTCTTTATATTGGTCTGCGTTTTTTGGATTCCTAACTCCTGCCCTTACTATGAAGTTTTGTCCATTTTTATCTACATTGTAATAATCCTTTATATTTGAGTACCTTCCTAAATTTATATTTTGTTCTTCATACGGGTTAAATTTAGGCTTTTTTTGAAATAATGCGTTTGCTCCTTCTTCATTAAATGCTACCCCTGTCTCTTGTCTTATAGTGGCTAAATCTTTTGTGCCTATTTGCCCTCCTTGTTGTCCCATAATGTATTGAGGCTCTTCTTGCATTCTTCTTTTGTACTCTTCATCTTGTCGTTTGTCTTCTTTTGCTCTTGCAAAATTTGATAAAAACCCTCTTGCTCCTTTAAGTCCTGCGAGCCCTAAACCTCCTATCCCACCTAATACATTTCCTGAACCAAATGATTGACCTGAATAAGCTAATGCTTGGTCTATACCTATTTCTCCAAATGGGTTGAACATTTGTTCTTTTTCAGGTTTAACTTGTGCTCTTCTTTTTTCTCCCATTGCTTCCAAAGAGTTTTTTGCCATCTCCTCTGCTGTTTGGAGTTTCTCAGAAGAGAAGGTTCCATCTGCATTTTTTTTGTAATTTATATTTTCTATTTCTTTTGCCCCTATCATATTTAAATTTGACACTGGTGTTTGAATTTGTCTTGTGTAAGGGTTTACTACTTGGTCTGGTGTTATGTTTTGTAAATAAGGGTCTACTTGAGAATTAGAAACGTTCTGCATCTCTTGTTGGATTGAGGAATCAAAAGGGATTCCTTGCTCAGATTGATTTATATTCCCTTGGGGTGTTGTATATTTACCTAAATTAGCATGCCACATTAAATTAGGATTAGGTGAAAATGGTAAATTATACTTGCTTTGCACATACCCTGCTTCTTGATATTTTGGTGCATCATTTTTATATGTACCTCCTTTTAACATATTATTATATGAGGCATACGCAATCGCAACACTTTGCTCTTGAGACTTCCCTTCTTTTTTAAGCTTTTTAATCTTATCAGATATCCACTGTTGTTTATTTTTATTCATTTTATTTTTTTATCTATAAAATTTTTATATTTGTATTATGAAAAAAATATTTATTTTTTTAATGTCTTTATTATTTATTTTGATTTTTTATTATTTAAATAAATTCTATCATATATTTCAAATGGTTTACCTACTATTTTGTCTAATTTTGTATTACCAATTATAGGTATATTGGGTGATAAATCATATTTATCATAATAACTAATATATTCTCCTTTATCATCTTTTCCCTTAGATACTGTAAACTGTCCTAAAACCCTACCTTGGGATGCTCCTTCACCAAAAACATGGTCAAAAATTATTTCATCGTTTACTCCTTCTTTTACATAACCTTGATTATATCTTTTTAATAGTTCTTCTTTAAATGTATTGGGTAAAGAATAATATTGGATATTTTTATCTTTAGCTTTTGAAGGTTGGTATTTACTAATACTGAAAGTGTTATTTATTTGAGGTCTGCCAAGATATATATTCCAACCATCTTCTGAGTAAGGGTCATCAAAACCCATGAAATCGTTATTGTAATTATTTAATTTCTCATAAAGATTTTTCAATTTTTTGATATTATCGGGTTCTTCTTCATTAACTTTTTTTAACTCTTTAGATATTTTTTCGTATTCATCATTATCAAACCTACTTCTACCTGCTATAAAGTTGTTTATATGTGTCTTAACATCTTTATCAGTATGATATATACTGGGTTTAATTGTATTATATGCTCTGTTTCCTATCTTACTTTGTAGACCTAACCTTTCATCTGTTATACCTGTCTCCTTTAATTGTTGTTCAGGTGTTCCATTATAATTACTAGAATACCTTCTATTTCTATACATAAATTCTTTTTCTCCGTTTCTTCTTGCCGATGTATATGCAGAATTAAAATCCTTTTCATTTGTATAATCGGTAACTCCCCAATTTTTAGGATTAAACCATGCTTGATAAGCATCTTCTGCAAACTCTTTAATACCATAACTTTCTTTTTCAGGACAAGGTGGTTGCCCAAGGCCTCCACATCCATTCACAGTACCACCATTAGCATAATCTGTAGTTTTGGGATTATATTGACCTTCTTGCATCATTGGTATTTCTAATACGTTTTTTGTGTTGTTAAAGAAATATTGCATATTTGGTAGCATTATTTTCTCTTCTCCTGTTTGTTCACTTATTCCTAATATTGGATAATCCACACCTTTCATATCTATGTTTGGTGAAGGTACTATTACAGGCTTTCCGTTTGTTGCAAACACGCCCTCTTTTTCTGTTGGTATTTTACCTCCTTGTTGATATGCAAAATTGTACCCTGTTCCTTTTTTTGTTTTGAAAGAGTTTTGCATATAATCATCTACATCTTCCTCAGTTATACCTTCTTCACTAACTAAATAATTTTGATACCTACCATTATCTAAGATAATGTAATTTGCATCAGGGTATTCCTCTTTAAATTCTATAAGTGCTTTATTTCTTTCTTCTTCGTTTTTTTTTGATATAAACCTATGATTATTTGTTTTAGGGGAGAAAACTAATATTTTACTCCCAAAAGAATTTATTATTTTTTCTTGATTATTTAAAACAACATTATCATTTAATTTTTCTGTCAAATCGTCCTCGTATAAAAGGTATTTACTTTTTGCCCCGATATATTTTTCTAACTCTTTTTGTACTTTTATCACATCATTAGATTCTCTATATTTTTTAAATTCTTCACTGGAGAAGTTAAAATTAGCTATACCTAATAAATCTTTTGCTTTTCTTCTTACTAATTTCGCTTTATCTATTAAATCCTTTGGGATGCGTTTTTGTTTTTTTATGTTATACTCTCCTCCAAACCCATCTCTTAATGGTACAATAATATCTGAATCCTCGAAATTTTTAAAATTGTCTATAGTTATATTTCCATCTTTAACCCCATAGAAAAGTTGTGTTTTAAAATCTATTGGTGATTTTTCACCTTTGGTTGTATACATTTCTTTTGGGTACATTTTTTTAGGATAAGCTGTAGGGGTTTTCTCTACATAGTCTCCCCCTATGATTATTTTACTGTCTATAGGTACCTCCCCTGATGTAAAAAATTTCATTTTATTCGGAGGCATGTTTATTATGGTATCTTTATCTGTACCACCTCTGCCTATTAGTTTTCTTAATATAGGTTTTACATTATTACTATAAAAAGAATCTTGTGGTTCATATTCTTTATTATATTTATTACCTTTGTCTGTATATTGGCCTAAATATTGGTTTATAAGTTGTAATTCTTCTTGTGTGATTTTTTTTCTTTGTTCTATAGATTTATTTAGCTTATTTAAATTTAACCCCCCTTGTTGCATTATTGGATTCTCTACAAAAGCACTTATTTCTTCATATTCTTGCATTGGGTCAAATTGTGGTACTTCGGGTCTTTGTATTTGTTCTTGTTGTCTTGCTTCTTGTTGTACTATTCCTTGGGATAAGTCCTGTAAAAATTGATACTCTCTTTGTCTTTGTAGCAACGCTTCTTTTTCTTTTGAGGTATTTTCTTCTTTTTTGGATGTGTTTTTCTCTTCAATATCTTCTTCTATTGTTGGTAATCCTGCTCCTATTCTTGTATGAGGTGTTTGTTGATATCCAAAAATACTAAAATCATTAGTTTCTGCAAAATTAGTTGGTTCAGAATTTATGTTTTCTGTGTATTGTTGTCCTAAAAAATCTTTACCTACACGCTCTACTGCTAATCTACGTGCTTCATTTTCATAATACTTTTTCTTAGGTATCTCGTATAAATCAGAAAATATTTGTCCTGCTTCATGAATATCTTTTGCACCTAATAATTTTTCTCCTGCATTTTTGTGTGTGTTTCTAAGCTCCCAATCTACAAACTCTAACTGATTGTTAAAGTCTGTCCAACTCTCTCCATACCTTTTTTTTAGTCTTTGAAGTCTTTCTCCTCTCCATTGAGCTGCACCAAAACTTGAACCTCCTTTATAACCTATATCTCCTTCTATTGTTGTATTTAATCCGCTTTCATGAACTAAATTACCCACTATTCCCGCAGCAACTTGTGGAGAGTATCCTTTACTTATAAAATAATTATAAGCTTTTTTTCTCTTGTCGTCTCCTTCTTGATATGTTTTAACTGTAGCCATTACTCGGTTATTATCTCTTTAGTTTGTACATCTTTTAATGTAATACTATATCTTGATTCTTTATCTTGTATTAACCTCATAATAAACTGTTGCCCTTTAAGTCTTTCTAACAAAGCTTTTCCTCTAAACGACACTGCTTGTGGGTTTACAGTTTTATTTATCATATTAGCGTCCCATAACCAATTTGGGATATTTCTGTCTTGATTTTTAACTCTGTTGTAAAAATAATTTACATAGTGTTTTCCATTTTCGGCTGTATATAGGACATCTTGTGTTCTGTCTCCATTTGTGATAGGGTACTTATTTGTGTCTTTGTAAGATTTTTGTTGTACAAGATTTAAGTTTCCGCTGTTGTTGGTTTTGTTATAAATAACCATTTTATTAAAACCTACATCTTTGTGTTCGCTATAATCCCATTGATTTTGATATCTCTTAGCTTCTATATTTATCTCTGCTGTTTTTAATATCTTATTTGCATTTTGATTTTTAAGTGGTACTTCTACTATCCAAGGATATTTAACTCCTTGAAACACTTGTGTGCTTGTATTATTAAGTGTGTGGCTCCATAAAGTTTCTGCAAAATCTCCATAATTATACCCTACTTGGAAAAAGTCGTTATGGAAGCTATAATAATCAGGTTTGAAAGAATAATAACTTATCCACCCTTCTCCTATTTTAAATGCTACAGTCCACGACACATCTTCAAAAAACTCTGTGTTATCAAAATCTATAGGGACTTCCTCTCCTGTTGGTGCACATGTTATATTGTCTTCTATAACAGCAACTATACCATCTGATATGTCTGAACCTAAAGATGAAAAAGTATAAGCTCCGTCTGTTTCAGTTGCATAATATTGCATCACATAAGATACATTTGGAACTATAAAGTTTATCTCGTCGGGTGGTATTGGTGCAGGTTCTATTTCACTTGTTAAAAAAGGAAATATTTGTATACCATTTAGAGCGTAGTTTTCAGTTATACTTTTTACATTCAACCAATCATTATATTGATATGTATCGTCTAACCCCGATGGAACCACATCTGTCACCAATATCACTGCTTTTGCAGCACCTGTTCTAAATGCCCCTACAGTTGTGGATGAAGGTATTACATCTCCATTGTAATCAATCTCTTGTGTATTATTAAGAACAGCCTCTAATGCTTTATCTGTTGGTTCAGGTAATCCTAATCCTCCTCCTGCTGTAACTGTGTTTAATTGTGCTTCAAAAACATTTATATTTTGAGGAGTCATTTCTGTTAGTATCTTAAATAAGGGGAGTCCTTCTCCTCTTCTATCTAAAACGGTTAATAATCCTAATCTATAGTCTCCTCCAAACTCATTTATAATAGCAGGAAGTATTTCGTTTGTTATTGCATTTTTTATGTTGTCTATTGCTCTCTGTTGCGACGCTGTTGCATCTATTACAAATACTAAATCTAATCCTTCTGTGCACACTTCTTCGCAATCAGCGTAAAAACCTATATCTTCTCTGTATTTTAAACATTCTTTGTTTTTTGGGAGGTAATCTTTTTTGGTTATAAATACTCTATCGTGTCTTGCATCCCATCCCATTGTTATACCCAACCCTTTATAATTGTTGTCTACATCTACTTCAGGAAAATGCCTTAGTATTTTAAAAGGAAGGTGTTCTCTAAACCAATTCTTCATATAGGTTGGTTGCCCTCCTACTGATTCAGATATAGTTTCAGAGTTGTTACCTGAAGTTATGTGTATTTTTCCTCTTTTTGCATCTACAGTTACATGGCCATAAGGTGTGCTTAAAGTTTGATGATGTTGAGAGCCCATGTATCCCAAATCAGAGGTGTTTGATTCAACAGGTCTTGTTGAAAATATCCCCCCTGTACCCAATTCTTGTGTTTGGGGTATTATTTTATCCGCTAAATTATCAACGGCATTGAGTATTAATTGTTTGTCTTCAAAACGAGCCAAGACTTGCCCCCCTTCTATTTGCTTCAATTCTATTAGCTTTCCGTTATCAGCCTTAAATTCATACCAATTTAATGGCTTGAATATCAACCAAGGGTCTACAGGAGAATTTTCATCACTATCCTTTTCAGACCATATAAGTGCATTTTCTTGGTTTGAAATTATTTTTTGTCGGTTTACGTCATAAGTTCCATCCAATGTTTTATAAGGTGTATTGGAAACAGGTAAAGAATATATATTGTTATAATAAAATGTATTCGGTTCCGTTATGGATATATTTTTTTGTTGTGTCCACCCAACTATATCTCCTATAGAAGGGTAAAAATTATCTTTTAGTTCTTTTTTTCCATACCTATAATTACAATTTATCTCTGATTCTACTAAAAAATCAGAAATACCATAATAATATAAATATATTTTTGAAGGGGGTCTTAAGTAAAATCCTGTTCTATTTGTTACACAATCAAATTCAAAATTACTACTTATATCAGGAAAAGGTACTCCACTAATATCTTTTGTGCTATCTGCTTCGTAGTCACAGAAAAATCTAGGTTCCCCTATGTTCTTATACTGTCTATAATTAAAAGCCAATTTATCAGGTTCCCCCATAGCCGTTGTGGTGAATAGGGATATTTTTCTTTTCCACGTAAACCTACTTATATATACAGTACCACCGAATATTGTTCTACAATTGGTATTTTCATTTATATTAAACTTGTAATTTGTTGTTAACCATTTTATACTGTCTATCTTACCAAATTGGTCGGGTACGAAATTTTTAAGTGTGAAATAGGGACTCCCCACATTTCTTTCATAGTCTAAATCTATTTCACAATCATTTTCAGAAAGTATTGTCCTACTCCCTTGTTCTGAAGATAAGTCTCCATTGTCATGTGTAATGTATGTATCATTATAATGTAATGGGTAGTCTCCCACAGAAAGAAAAGCCGATTCTTCTCTACTCCAATTGTTTACAAACAGTTTAGTATCTGAAACAGTTTTATCTCTATAACTATATCTTCCATCTTTCATGTACTTTTTGAGTGACAGTCCTCTTAAATATTCACTCTCTCCTGTTATATTGGTTTCATCATATACTTTATCATTGATTAAAAACCTGTTATAATATCCATGTGCCACATTGTAGCCCCCAAAATTATATGTGGTTCCTAAATCCCTGAATATTTGTAACCACTGATATCTATACTTACCATAGTTTACAAAATTATTTAAAGTCATGGCTGTTATAGCAGCAGCAGCAGCTATTATCGATGCAATCATACCTGCTACATTTGTCCCCCCTGCAAAACCAACCATAAACCATGAGTGTCCTAACCCCCCTTGAGTTATAAATTCTGCGGATTTTATTGCAAATTCAATAGCACTTTCTGCAAACGCCAATTTTTCAGCAGTGCTTCTCCCTTTGTCTCCTAATATAGTCCATTTAGGGTGGTCTTCTACATCAACAAATCTGCCTGAACAATTCCCTAATTGATATCCTGTCAATTTTAATTCAGAAGGTAGTGGGGGTTTTGTTAAAAATATATCAGGGGATATAAATGAAAACCTATTGTTTTTTTCTGAATCAAATGGGTGTTTTATGAGCTGATTTCTATTTTCTGATGAAAAATGTAGTTTATCTCTTCCTAAATCATTAAATGGGAAGTTAGGGTATAGGTACGTATTCCCTTTTTTATTGTATTTGTACATATCGTACCCCAACCCATTTGCTAAAATACTTTTACTAACTGAATTATCCCCTTTCAGTATTTCAAAACTTTCTATGTTATCAAAATCTTTCTGAGTTATAAATCCATTGTTTACAGCTACTCTTAACATAGTTGTTATTACAGAAGAATCTATACTTATACCTAAAGGATATATAAGGCTGTCTGAAAAGGATGCGGATGTATTTTCAGACATAAAAGGGACTAATGTGTTGTCAGGAAATTTTGGGTGTCTTATAGGTTGACATGTAAAATTGGTTTCCTCTTTTAGTACATATGTTTCATTAACCAAACTATCTGTATAAAAAGATTCAAATCTTTGTTTATCTTCTTCTGATAAGCCTAAGAGGTCTTCTTCTTTGATTATGAGTTTTGAACTGTCGAATAAATATGGGTTGTCGGGGTATTCCTCTATACTTTGATAGAATGCAAACTCTCCATAAGATGAAGGTATGGGGTCACAATCCCCTACTAATGGTATTTCAAAAGTACAATTAGACTCATACTTTTCATATTTGTTTAATATAATAGAATCCCAAGAAACATTTGCAAAAGAATATTCAATATCTCTTGTGAATATACTAAAACATCCACATGTAGGTGCGGTTCTATATTTAACAGTAACTCCTGCTGTACAATCCCAAGGATTTCCCTCTGTACAAGAACGATTTGAAGAAACATTTTCAGAAGTTATAGGTGTGTCTATGGCTACATAAAACACATCGGGGTAATTGGTTGTATCTAATTCTATTAAAAGTCCTTCTGTGGTATCAAATATCCCTGCCGTAGGAACTTCATATTCTTCGCAATACGTTTCATCTTCAGGGTCTGTTGGGGTTACAATACTTATGGGTAGTGGGTCGTCAGAATTACAATTACTGTAAAAATTATATCTCAACGTTGTCCCTATTGCCAATACATCTTCTTCTTCACATGTTGTACTTTTAGTTACTTCAAAAATGATAGAATCTCTGTTGTTTTTTTCTATTCTCCAAAACATAGCTCCTACATGAAGTTTGTTTTGAAAATCAGAATCGGAGTATATTACATCTTTTGTTGTTAGTAAGTCTGCTAAAAGCTCTTCCCCGTAATATTTATGAAAATACCCTATACCTGCTTGTTGTGGATTATTGTTATTTATAACATCGGCAGCATAATTACAATCATCATTATAGAAAGTGTTTTCTCTTTTAAATACTTTAGGATATGGGTCTACATCTATACAGTTATCTGCATCTACACATCCCATGAACCCAACGGAAAACTCTAAATCTACTTCAGGCTCTCCTGTAGAGCTGTCTATTTTATAAGGGTAGCATTGTAATGCAGGTACAGTCTTTATATAATCTGTAGGACATTTTTTTATAGTTTCCGAAGTTTCATTTTCTACAGAATCTATGGTAATCTTCGTCTCTATCAAAGAGTGTTCCCCACAACTCCCTTGGAAGTTTGGAGTACAATGGATTTCAGGATAATCATCTGTAAGGTAATCTGCTATTTCGGGAATATAGTAGTCGCTACCAGGGTCTGTTATTTCTTCTAAATTTTCATTTACGTAAGTTTGAAAATCAATATAATCTCCATTTATTTGAAGTACAGTGGTTCCTTGAGGTATTGTAGCCACATCGGGTATTGTACAACTCCTTGTTATAATTTCTGTTATTGTTTGGGTCTCTACTTCATCAGATGCTTCGCATATACCTAATTGAGTTGCTGTGTTTAAGAATTGCCATTTTTCTATTCTTTCTGTAGAAGTGCACTTAGGGGTATTTTCTTCTAAAGATTTTCTAATGGGGTTGTTTTCATTTATTGTGTCTTTATCTCCTTCGAAAGCGGGTCTTCCTATTATAGGGAATGTAGATGTATACCCTCCATCTTTAAACCAAAATCTAAATGAGAAAGGTTGTACTTCATCTCTCATATATCCTACATATTTAGAAGTAGCAATAGCACTTTTGTATAAATCTTCTTTTGCTACACTTGTTTGCCATTTGAGTAAAGACCCAAACAAGTTCACTACGGGCTGTAGATTTAATTCTGGTTTTTTGTACATCCCCCACATAAATTGTTGCCCATTTATTGCTGTAGTTCCTTTTGCCTTTTCATATTTTGTTTTAATTTGATATAGTTCTGATAAATCTATCCTTTTTTTTAACCTTTTATTACCTGAAGAAATATATAAATCGTCATCTAAGCTTCCCGAAGAAGTGTATAGAACAGTGTCATCTGTTGTTGGGTGAATACCTTCTAAAAATGCTGATTGTGTCCCTGAAACATTGTTTCTTTCAACACAAACTATTTTGTAATAAGGGTGTTTTATATTTAAACCTTCTATTTTTAATTTGATTGCAAAATTGGTGTAGGAATCTAACTCTGTTTGTGATAGGATGTTATTGTTTTCATCGAATATTTTTATAGGTTGGGTGGGTGTAAAATACTCAGATATGTTATTTCCGTATAAATCACAATATGCGCCATAAAATTCATATAACCCCATTTTTAAATTACCTCCTATCTCTAATTTCTCAGGGTTTATTTTAAAGCTTCCATATTTTGGAAACTGTAACAGTTTATCTATTATAATGCAATCTGTAGACACATCCTCTTCACAAGGAATTACCTCCGTATATAAGTACCCTACATTTGTTGTATTTAGCCATCTTGGAGGATTTCTATAGTCATTCCAATATAAATTTACTTGCCCTTTTTCAACTTTTATATTTAAAAATTTTATTGGAAAATTAATATCTAAGTTCAACCCTTCTCCTACTTCATGACATTCATCGTTTATAAGCTCTATATATGTACGTGTAGGTGTTTGTGTTGTTTCTTCTAATGGAGTTGATAGTATATTTTTTCCTTCGCAATCACTACAATTCACATATTCGTCTTCATTAAAAGACTCTATTAATGTATCATCTACATATCCTATAGATGACTTTTTAGTCTCAGGGTTTGTTAGTATGTAAAAAGTTTTGTTCCCTTGAAGATACTTTCTTTTACCAATAACTTTGTAGCCTTCGGGAAAGTTCACAGCAAGATAATTTGAAGGTTCGTTTGTTAAATTTAAACCTTCTCCTGTCTCTTGCTCTGTATTTGTATTTAGTGCAAAAGAGTAATCTGTCTCCTGTAATTGATTTATATGTAAGTCTCTCTTCATACCTCTTTTAGGTAGAGAGCCGTTTCTATTTTCTTTCAAATTATCTATAATTTAGTAAAGGAAGTTCAAATTTTCTTATCTCTTGTCTATTTCTTCTTTTAAGTTTTTCTTGCCATTGCTTTCCTGCGCCTTTAAATTTAGATTCTTTTAGTGCTGCAGCTTTTAACTCCCTTAACTCTTGTTTCCAAGTTGGGTATAATTGTACTATACCTTGTGGGTTTAAGTTATTGGCAATAAGGTTTTCAGCAATTCTTGACTTAACATAAGTTTCGATATAGTTATAAATATCCCCTGTAGTATATTCAGGTATAATTATCTCTCCATTTTCATCTGTAGGTAAAGCATAATATTGAATATATATTTGCCCTGTTGAAAAGTTAGTATTTAAAGTTCTACCGTTGATATTTATTTCGTGCGGATAACTGTTTCTTATAGATGGATGTAAATTTAGGCAATTTGCTCCAAATCCTGATTTATTAAAACCTTTTGTAACAGAAAGCCATGTAGGGGTATAATAATAATTTAAATTAGAATTATTTATAGTTATTTTTTCTGTTATTATTTTAGAATCACAAGTTGTTATATACTCTTGATTTATTTCATCAAAATATGCAGGGTTTTCTATTCGTTGTTTATAAATATAAGAGTCTGTTATGTTTTTCTTATCTCCTTCTACATTATAACCAACGGGATTTACTTTTAAGGCCAACTTAAGAGATTTAAAGTCTTCGGGAAGTGTTAGTTTAGAGTTTACAACCTCTTCTATGGACTCATTTAAGTGTGCTATATTATTGCCAAATTTTCTAAGCCTATCAATAACATCTGTTTTTATAGATACTTTGTCTATGTCCTTTTCATATGTAGGGAACTGTGCAATTATTTCTGCTGTAAATTCTGATAATGTAATCATTATTTTCGGGCTTCTTTTTTATAATTTTTGTTTCTTTGAGGATTTTTTTTATTCACCTCTTCGGCTTTTTTTATAAAATCTTCTGATACTATTATACTGTCACAAAGAGTTTTATGTAATTTATACTTTTTCCCTTTGCTCTTGTTTAATTTTTCATATACAATAGGTGAAAATGTAAATTCCATGTGCCAATTTTCATACATTATGTCAGTAAAAAGTATAGGTTTATATTTATATCTTTTATTGTGTTTTTTTAAGAGGCTTACTTTTGATGGATTCTTTGTTTTTACTTTCTCTTTTGTTCGAACCATTCCTAAATAACCTAAATCTCTTATGCAAACCCCTTCCTCATTATCTAAAAACTGTTTTGCTATCAATCTGAGTATGCCTTCAACAGCTTTTTTAAAATAGTTATATTGGTCTATTGTCTTGGAAACATATTTTCTATTTTCCTTGTAGTACTCATACGCCTCTCTTGAAGATAAATCTTTATAGTCTAAAAACATTATTGTCTTTCTATGCCCGTAGGGTTTTGGTCTTCAACTAATTGTCTGCTACCAAAAATATTTTGTTGTGTCATATCTATAACAGTACCAAGTAACTTATCAGGACATATAAATGTATATTCCCATCCGCTTTTACAATCATTTTTTTCACACTCAGAGCAATCTACTTCATCATTTTTTAATGTAATTACGTCTAAGTTCAACGAATATATTTCATGGTCAGGTATATATAAATGATTGTCTGTCCCTAAATAAACATATACTTCATCACTCACTTTAAATCTCCTGTTCTTATTATTTTGATACCTTTTTTTATCTATTTCTGTTAATAGAATACTTCCATCTACATTTTCAATATTTATTATAGAAGAGCCTAACCTGCTAAAAATAGGTTCGGGTATTGGTTTTTTAGATTTCATCAATGTTTTACATCTTCTAAATTCTATTAATGGGCACCTAACAACATCTTCTTCTTCAAACTCTACACATTTCAAAGATGTGTATAAATTTAAATCTTTTAATATTGTTCTATCTAACAACTTTTGAGATATAAGTGTTTTAGCGTAGACTCTACCTACACTTAGCACATGTCTTCTTGACCTATGTTCATCTTTGTTCAAATTATTTGAACTTCCTAATACCTGTGAAACGAATTCTATATTTGTCATAATTTACAAATGTAGTTAAAGTATTGTTTTAATCAAAATTTGTTAAGTCTATTTTAATAATATTAATTAATACAAAAAGAGCGACTGTTTCCAATCGCCCTCCCAAGAAAAGGGTAAAACCAAAAACCCTTGTTTTAAAGTATTATATCTCTTTTATAAATATAAGCGGTACCTGTTGTACCTCCTCCAACTCCTGTTGCTGTAAAATGTGTTCCTATAGTATTTGCAGTTGCTCCTATTAAAGTGAAGTCTGTGTCCCCTACGTTGGCTATTACATATTCTTCTCCTACTACAAAATTTCCTGTTGTTATTGTTTTTCTGTTTATGAATATGTTTCCTGTAGAAAGTCCCCCTGAAATGGCACTTCCCCTGCTGTTAAACTTTTGAAGGCTTTCTATTATTCTATTATTGAAAATATTTACAGTAGATACATTATTACCTCTTGTTAAATCTATATTGTTAGGTAATATTTCTATTATATTGCAATCTTTAATATCTGCTTTTAAGTAAGGGTTTATGGTGGTATTTATAAATTTGCCCGATGGGTTTAAGCTTCTGTTTAACGTTACATTTTTCATAAATATGTTCGGATTAAAAGTCCTTGCATTTATAAAATACTCTGCATTTAACCCTCCTCTCCCTATTTCCGTTCCACTGTCCTGTATGTTTATTTTACAATTATCATTGTTTATTATATAATATGCCTCTTCTTTGGTGATATCAAAATTTGTATTTATTGTACTGTTCAGAATATCTGTTCGTGCAGAGCCTTCTAAAAACATTAAACAGAAATCTTCTTTGTAGTTTGGTAGTGTATTGGATAATAAAGGGTTTTCTGTTAATACGGTTCCTGTTAATGCCGTATCGTCTGCTGTTATATATGTAAAACCTGACGAAGAATGATTGTGTTTTAGTGTGGTGTTTTTACACCTAATATAAGAAGAGGTGTTTTTAATGACCTGTTGTGAAATACATGTTATGATACTGCCTGTAATTTCCAAGGAGGTCATTAAAAAATTATCTGCTATAGGGTCTGACACATCTTGTCCTTCTGCTACTATCATTGGTTCGTTGACTGTTCCAAAATAAAAAGTACATGGTTGACTGTTGCTAATCCAAGGGCTCAAATCTGATTTTGTTATGTTTTCATTAAACTCATCTAACTTGTAAATAGACAGTGCCTGTAAATTTTCTATAATAAGTGTGTTTGAATATCTTGGGCTATCAGTTACCAAGCTTCCTGAATGTACTATGTATGCAAGAAGTTTTTCAGTTATAAAAGTACCTTTCCCTTTCAGTGTAATTTTTATGTTCCTATTTTGGTTTCCATACCCACCTGTTGTTGTCTGTAGTGTTCTGAAATCTATTGGGTATAAATCTGTCCCTACATATCTTATTGTGGTTCCATCTTCTATTTCTAATATAAGATTGTTTATACTTAAGTTTTCTGTAAAAGTGTGCGATTGTCCTCCTATACACAATATCCTTGCTCCTTCAAATTCAGGTTGCAATCTTGTCCCTGTGCCTATATATGCTAAAATGGCATTATCTAAATTTTTATAAGGTTTTGCATAAGTACCTTTCTCTTCATAGACTTCTCCTGAAAATCTTGTGTCCACTATGAAATCTTGTAGTTCAACTACATTAGTCTCTATAGTTATGTCGTCTTCATTTTCAGTTATTACTAAAGTGTCGGATTTTAAAGACCTTAAATTAAATGTAGTGGTGTTTCCTACTGTAACACTATCTTTATATACTTCGGCTCCATCAGATAAATTATTTACATCATAAAGACTTTCATTACCTCCTACAAAATTGACTAATTCGTCTTCATCGATAGTTATATTTATATCGTTTGTGTTTTGACTAACAACTATTAAATCCCCTGTTTTGGTAATACTTCTTATTTCTTTTGCTCCTGATAGATTTACTCCTTTATAGACTTCAGCTCCTCCTCCTACATTAATTAATTGAAAATAATTTGTGGCAAAATCAAATTTTTCACATATAAATTCATCCAACTGTTGGATTAAGTCTGTTAATATTATATCAGACTCTATTCCTGAACATTCTAAATCAGGGCCTGTATACTTTATGCAGTCTGTTGGGAAGTCTTTTATTGGGCACGAACAATCTTGTTGAACGCAATTTTCTTTTGTATTACATCCACAATCTACTATTTTATTACAATTATTACAACTCATATTCTATTTTATTTTTAATGGCAAATCCAATTTGTACCGTTATATATCACTGGGCAAAAAATGCTTCCACCTCCTATTACATTTGCTAAATAAGAAGGAGAATCTGCATCGGTTACATACGCCATAGTACCTGTACTTGGGTAAGCAGGGAGGGTGGCTACAGTGTACCCTAATAATCTATAATCTTGATTTAGTACTGTATATAATCCTGTTTGTAGTGCTAAATTTACTTCTTGTTGCGTACTATTTGCAGGTAAGTCTAATTCAGGTAATGCCGAAGGTTCTACTATACATTCTGTAGATACATGTGTACCTCCACATGGGTCTTCCTCTTGATTTATTGGTGTATTTGTTGTTTGTTTACAGCTCATTTTTTATTAAGGTGTTTGGTGTTGGTCTACTAACAATTGAATCAGCTCACCCCATGTAGTTGGAGCTACATCACATTGGTCTACTAATGTGCCTAAATCTATACAATCATTGATAGGCATGTCACAAATATTTCTATTTTCTAATGTAGTTACTTTTTCTTCTAATTCACAATATTTTTCTTCTATTTTTAATAGTGCGTTTTTTACTACTATTCTATTTTCAGAATCTAATGTGTAGGTTAAACAATCATCTCCTAAATCAGATAGGTCTAATTGTTCTCTTATGTCTTTTATTAGGTTGTATACCTCAAAGGTAGTATCTTCTAATGTTACACAGTCTTCTTCTATTGTAGAGAAGTCGGGTAAGTCTAATTCATAATATACACATGGTGCATAATTTTTTGTCCCACCACATGTGTTTGTTATTTTTTTATTGCAATTTTTCATATTTTATTTTTTATATTTTAAAATAGGCTGCTTCGGCTTAGATTAATAGTTTTTAAGTTATTAATACATTTTTTTATATTTAATTAAGCGACCATAATTTACCATGTACTTAAAGCTGTTCTTTTCCATGTATTTGTTGCCACACAAACATAAATATAGTCTGCTGTAATTCTTATTTCTCCTTTTACTCCTGTTGCAGTAGAATTTAAAGGTGCTGTGTTAAGGTCGTTTAAATGAAATTTATTAGCTTTAAAAGTTCCTGTGGTTCTTTCAAATGTAAATCTGTTCGTGCTACCATTATTGATTTTTAAATCATGATTTAATAATGTCACCCTACCTTCACTTCCATTTGACCATAATTGAAATGATGAGCCAAAAGTAAATCTTGCTAAATTTTCAAAAATTACACTCCCTTTTAAAATTTGTGGTGGAGATGTGTAAGGTATTGATAACCTTAAAAAATCTTCGTAGTTTTCAATATCTCTCTTAACTACAGGTGTGTTATTAAGTTTGTCCTCGTATTTAAGTTCTTTTGGAAACTTACTTGTAGCTTCAAAATACTCTGCTAATTCAAGGCTTCTGGCATCCAGCATAGATGGAATTGCAGCTATGGCAGCTGTAACATTAATTACTCCAAAACCTCTGTAAATGTTATAGGAACCTGCGTTACTTGCTGTTTGTCTGGCTGCAAGCCTAACAATATCCCAAGGAGCTCCTGATTCGTTTCTAATTTTCTTTAGTTTTGCTGCTACAATGGCCGTGGCAGGGCTTTGTTGGTGCTCGGTACTCCCTGGCCAATCTGTAAGGCCTTGTCCTGTTAAATCTGCGCTAAGTGTAGGCTCGTTAAATTCCACTCCAAAACCGTAAGATGTTCCAAGTGGGTCTGTTCCGTCGTTGTCTGTTTCAGCTCTTGATGTTACAGCTATGTAGTTTGGTGGGAATTTGTCAATAGCATCTGTTAAATCAATTCTTTCAAGTACATTATCATTATGTGGTATAATTCCAAATGATTTTACATTTGTCATCTTTTTAATCTGAGCCATACGTGCTGTTTCAGCTGAAAAAAACAAATCCACATTATAATCGTTTACAGCCTTAGGTAATCTTTTGTCATTTAAAAACTCAGATATTTCAGGAGAATCTTTCCAGTAAACAACTCCAGGAAAAGCAGAGTAGGCTTCTGTAAAAGTTTGTTTCATATATTGAGAATGAATTTGCAATCCATACTCTAAATTAACTACATTAGAATAATCATTTGTAATTTTACCTTTATATAAAAAACTTTTATTATGTTGATTATAATCAATATAAATTTTTATTTCTTCACTTCCAATACAATTTTGAAAAACACCAGACTCATCAATTATAACTAATCTATTAACAAAATCAAATGATGAATTTAATCCTATTTTGTAATTAGATAGTTTTAATTTATTAACATATATTTCTGAACTGATTATCTCAGCAATAATATCATAAGGGATTACTACATTCCTATCTCCATCAAATACATCTGCTAATTTAAACGTCATAACACCTTTAAAAAGAGCAGAGGCTTCAAAAGACCCATTAGAAATTCTTTTGATATAAAAATTTGAATTATACCCTTTTTCTGCTATTGTAGTTTCTATAAATTTTTCATCTAAAATAAATTCTGTTCCATTATAAGGACTAACGCCTTTATATATTGTTCCAATTAATGTTTTGTTGAACGAATATATTTTATCTTGATAAGCATCTACTACTGGAAATGGAGGTATAGGCCTAGTAAATTTAACTCTTTCAACTATTATACTGTTTAAAGTATATTCACTTAAAGGAAAATTTTCATTTGAATTTGTTTCGTATTCATAAACTTCTGCATATATATTTGAGGGAACAGGGCAAGAATACCAACCTTCTTCTAAAGGTATATCTTCATAAGTGTTAACTACTACAATACCTACTGGTAAATTATCTAAATCATTATAATCATTTGATGTTGCTACAGTCCCTAATGTAATACCATAGTCTGTTGGTAAATCTGTTGGTATAAAATGAGATAAATCACTTATTTGTGATTCTGTGATTGTTAATGCAGCTTCATGTTGTGTTACAGAAGATTCTGTTATATTTGCATCAGGTACATTAGTCCACACTACAGCAGCAGTTAAATCGTTTACCTCTGTTGTCAGATATGTTTGTAGGTCTGATATATCAGCTTCTGTTAAAGCTCTGCTCTCCCAATCAACACCATCTGCTACAAGAACATTTCTATTTGTAGGTATGGAAGTATTTACATCAGATAAATCAGATAACTGAGAAGGTATCGTAGGAGTATTTGTAAAATTATTGTAGTCTAAATAATAACTTCCTTCCTGTCCATCAAATGTTCCTGTCCAATCTCCTGTTACAGAAGATATGTATCCAACATCATTATTCAACTCAGATATATTGTCTCCCGACTGTAGTGCACTATTTATTAGTGCTTTCAAAGAACTTTCTAAAATTAAATTTATATTATTAGTTCCTGATATTGTAATACTATTGTCAGAACTATAAAATGTATATGTTCCTCCCCCTGTGTCGTCTTTCAATGATTTTGGCGTTCCAAACATATCTGTTATGTACGTCTCTACTTTTTGAGTAGATTGATTCAAAACATATAGTTTGGCATCCTTTATTGGAGGGTTGGGAGGAAAGTTAGTGTCTAATAATTTATATGATTTTATTTCTTTGTTCATTACCACTGTACAGAATCCCAAGTAGACTCCTCTTTCACATATTTTGTTATATTATAAATATTTATATTTGCCTTTTCAGGTGTCATATCGAATGTTTGTTTTTTTTCATTAGGCAAGGCTCCATTAATTTTATACCACACCCAATCAATAACTTCACAATTAGGTGTGCAGAGTGCATACCCTATTAGTAGGTTGTGTCTTACTTTATCCATATTAACCTTTTCTCCTACTAAAAAATGGTCTTTCATGTATTTATTATCAGCGTCTTTTAACAGCCCTTTTTGAACTTTATCTAATACTGAAATTCTATTTTTAATATTTAAGCTTTGTTGTCCCATTTTAACAGTCTTGACAGTCTCTGTATTGTGTTAACATCTTTTTTGCTTTGTTAAAAAATCTGCTTGACTTAACAAAATCCCCCTCTGAAGCCCAACTTTTTGCTGTGTCTAAGAACCATTTAACTTGGTATATGATATCTCTAAACTCTCTGTCTTTCTCATCGTACTCTAACCCGTTTTTAATGATGGTCTTTTTAAGTTCTACCTCAAATCTATCTGTTTTTAGGTAGTATTTTATTTTTTCTATACCCTCATAAAAGCTTTTTACGCAAATTGTGTATACTCCATCAGGTAAATCTACATAGTTTTCATCTTGACAATCATCTGTAAAACAGCTTAATCCTAAATTATGGCTGTTAAAAATATTCATACTATTCTTATCAAATGTAAATTGATAGGGTTTTGATGAACCAGGCAGAGTTATCAATATATATGCAGGTTTTTTAATTGCATACTCCCATACACTTGTATCTCCAACTAATAAAAATTTTGGGTCATGTGTCTCTAATACCTGAAAATCTATTTTTATTGTTTTGTTCATATTGTTAATCTTGTTCAACTTCTATTACAAAAGAAGGTCTATATTCTTCTGTATAACCTGTTCCTGTATTATAATAGTTATTCCAATCAGAGGTAAAAAATACCTTGGTTCCATCAGGATTAGGGCAAGCCATTGGCTGCCTTGCATAAACTTGGTCTGAAGCATGATGTCTTCCAAATCTTTCTACAATATTATTGTTTCCATCAAGTTTAACTGCTACCACTTCATTTGTGCTATATTGACTTCCATTAGTTTCAGTAATATAAGCCCAACCAGGTCTGTTATAATTTCTACAACTAATATGTCCTCCATATAAGATATGATTACCTACACTGAAATAAGCTAAAGGTGTAACAAGTCCGTCAGAAAGCCTAATCATTCTTATCCAATAATCTTCAGGATTGTTTTTAGCGAACATTACTAAAACATCATTTCCATCTACATCTATGCCCAAATCAGAATGTCCTCTATCATCAGATAAATGACGATAATTTGTTAAATCTATATCATAAACCTTTATACCTTGGTTAGCAGCTGAACCATCTGTAGCATATAGAGCCACAGCATATAAACCACTTTGACAAACACTAAACCAATTAGGTCTTATAGCACCTAGATTTTCAGTATATGTTATATCATTTATTCTATCATATACTATAAGGTAATTATCCCCTCCTTGTTCTGCTTGTAGTCCAATATATCTATCATCAATAGACATATTGCCTTCATTATCTCCATAAGTCATATTAGTATAACCTGTAAAAGTTTTAATGATAGTTTGAGTGTTTGTATCTACATTATAACTAACAAAACTATTTCCAGAAAGACCATATAAAAGTTTAGGATTAGTATAACTCCAAGTAGCATCAGAAGGTAAAGCTTCAGTTCCTACTACAGAATAATTATTACCATCTAAAATACCTGTAGTTCCACTAATAGCCATTTTAATTAATGTACCATCGCTATTCCAAGGTTGGTCTTTAGAATAATGGTGTCTTAATTCTTTACCTGTTCCTTGTACCGTATAATCTGTTACTCTTGTAGTTTTCAATCCTACATCATTTGTAAAAGGTACTAAATAAGTAGGATTAGTAGTAGCAGGAGGAGCATATGTTTCCCAAGTAGATAAATCATTTGTAGGTTCATCTGGAGGGTATATTAAGCTTGATGGAGGGGTTTCAGCATGAAATTGTCTTAATTTTTCTAATTCTTTTAACATATCCTTTTGAGTTTTTTCTAATTCATTGATTTTAATAGTATTTTTACTTATATTTTTTCTAAGTTCTTCAGAATACTTTTTAAAATACTTTTCAAAATATTTATAAAAATACTCTTCATAATATTTTTCAAAGAATCTTTTTATCTCTTCTTCTACATTAGAAGTATTTCCAAATAATTTACTAAATAGTCCCATTATTTTATAAATTTTATATTTCTAAGAAATAGTATTCTACTCCTCTTGCTGCACCTGTGTAATTAACTACCATGTACATATCTGTACCTGTCACCCAAGTAGCTCCTGCTATTTTTTTCTTTGCTAAAGTAGCTGTCCCTGTTCCTGCACCAACTCCTGTGGCTGTAAAGTTTACTCCAACTGTATTTGCTGATGCACCTATTAATGTATAATCTGTTGTTCCTACAGTTGTGATTTGATAAGTTTCCCCTATCACAAAACTTCCTGCTGTTTCAACTGTTCCTGATAATACTATAGGTTCACTTGTAGTGTTAATTAATACTTTAGCATAAGCATTTAATACTGTTCCTGTTGTTGTATAAGTAGTATTTGCATTAGCAGAACCAAAATTACAAAGATTACCACCGCTTGTAGTTAAAGATATAACTGTACCTGTATTTGCTGTTTCTATTGGTGATAGGTTAGTTAAACTATCATCTACATATTTTTTTTGTACATAGGTGTTATCTGTGTAGTTTGCTCCGTAATATGCAGAACCTCTTATTCCCTCTGGATTAGATTCTGTTATGTCTAATTCTAAATAAGATTGCCCTACATTTTTTCTACTTAAACTTATATCTTTTGCAATACTAATTCCGTTTGAATTACTAAATAATATTTCATCAAAAGCAAAAGTGGAAGAAAATGTAGAAGCAGGGTTTTTAATTAATATATTTGAATCTATTATCTCAATATCTCCAATAACAGGGCTTCCTACTTCTGTTCCTGATAGTGGTATAAAATCCCCTGATTCAATTAAAGGTGTTTCTACAACTTTTCCGTTTGCATCTATTCCTAAATTATAAACAGGAGTTCCTGTAATATTTCCTAGTCCGTATTTATTAAACTCTACTGAGCCTGTTAATCTGTTAATATAAAAATCCCAATTCGTACCACTACCGAATCCAAATCCTTGTGTAGTATTTGCTTCTTGTTTTCTTTGTAAAGAATATACATTTGAATTTAAATCTCTAGTTAAAATTAAAGGAGATATTATTGTTCCACCTCCTTGAGATAGTTTTTGAGTGAAATTTATAAAACTGTTATTATATGTACCATCATAAAGTGTACTTTGTAAAATAATAGAATTGGTAGTTGTGTTTCCTACATCTGTAACAGATTGTAAGTTTTGAGGTGAACTTCCACTGCTTTCAATATTTATTTCAACACTCCCTTCTCCTAAGTCTGTTAGGTTTACACCTCCTCCTGTGAAGTTAAGTAGTGTAGTATTTTCGTTTACATTTACACCATCTTCTTGAGTAGTTATTTGCCCTCCTAATCCTGCTTGCAGTCTCCTAAATATCTCTTGTGCCTTATTCTTTTTATCATACCAAGTGTATGAATCTATAAGTTCGGTAAGTGTTTTTTCTTGTGCCATAATTAATTAAAGTTATTATAGATTTCTTCAGCTTTTTCTCTAACATTATACCAACTAACCTTGTTTTCTATTATAATAGAAGAATGATTAATTAAATCAATAAGTTTTTTTATATCTCTTGGTAGCCCATACCAACTAAGATTATTTACTGTTTGATTATAAAGTGCAGTGTTTACTGAAGATTCTAACTCTTCAACAACCAATGTATTTTTTAAGTCGTTGATTAGATTAAAATATTTGTATTTCATATTTAAAATGTTTTAAATCCTATTTTTAAGTTCGTATTTACATTTTTATAAAAATTATCATATGAAATGTTCCCTCCTACAATAATTTTTCCTTTAACTATATAATCAATTCCTATGGCATAATAATCTAACCCATTTAAATTTACCTGACCATATATAAAACCGTAACTATTTGCTTTTTCTAATTGTTTTTTATACTCCTTTTTTTGTTTTAAAAGGTTGTCTATTTCATTTTGTTGATTTATGAATAATTCTTCGTAAATGGAGTTTTTTTCTTGTTCTTTTTTTAGTAGTTCCACAAACTCTCTATTAAGCTCTGATAAAGTATTTATTTCTTCTAATGCAATTGGATATGCCATCAAAGTATAAACTATCTCTTGTTTAGTTTCTCTTGGGATGCCTGTAATTTGTGAGAATGCTGTCAAGTTTAGCATCATCATAGTTATAAACATTATTAAGTGCTTCATGTCTTTTTTTAGATAGTGAATCTACTTTTATAGTTAAAGACTCTATTTTTTTATTTTTCGATTTTATGATATTATTTATAGAATCTATTTCTAAATGGTACAAGAGTCTTTGTTTTTTAATACTATCTCTCTCTTTTTCTAATGTCTCTATCTTCTCTTTAAACTTATCTTCTTGTTTATTCTGAAAATATTTATCAACAACAACTCCTAAAACAATAACTATTATGACAATCCAATACCATTTTACTTTCATAAATTTGCGTATTTATACTTCTTCCCATTTATAATCTCTTCGGTATAATCTCCTCGTTCTATTTTACTTTTCAATTGTTTCCAACTGTATCCGAATGTTTTTTGAAAATGTGGTAAGTCCCATTTTTTCCCGTTACGTAAAAATCCATTTTGAAACCCCCTGCTTTCTAAATACCTTGTAACCTCTAACCAATCTGACACTCCGTCACCATCTCCATCGAATAATGTATCCCAAGAAGCTGTTTCAAATGTGCCATTCTTATCTTTATCATATAATAAAACTATATCAAGAGCTAAGGAATAATTATGGTAAGATTGCCCTGCTTTTGCATTTGTAATTTTTTTACCTTTTTTAGTTCTACCTAAAGCATATAAATCATCTTGTTCTTTAAATGTTCTTGTTGTGTGTGAAAATCTTAATCTAACACCTTTTCCTAACAATTTGTTATTTATGTATAAATATGCATCTAAAACTTCTTTTCTTATTTTAGGGTGTAGTGTTTTTATTCTGTCCAATGTTATTTTATCTGCTGCCATTTTTATTGTTCTGTTTCTTCTATTGGAGGCTCATTATTGTTATTGTCAGGTGCAGTTGAGAAAAAGCTTTTTATTTTTTTAAGTATTCCTTCGTTTGTCACGTCTATTATATTATCCAACATAACAAACATTTTTCCTTTTTTTCCAAATCTCGCTTCTTCGTTTTCACCTATTGATTGTAATTCTATTAAAAAAGCATAGAAAAACACCAATAATTTGCAATATGTAAAAGAAGTTGTTATTACTAATGGTAATGATAATTTTAAAGACTCTTTTTCAAAAATATACAAAAACCCTATAACTACAGTAAAAACAAATATTTTTTCTACTGCTCTCCATCCTTTTCCACTCTCAAACGTGAATTTAGACCCTACTTCTTTTTTCCTTTTCGTGTCGGCTTTTATTCCTGTATGGATATCTATAACATTTATTATAAATAAAAGTAGCCACAATACTAAACTTGTCCCTAAAAAATCTTTCTCTGTGAAATCAGATAAAAATGTGTATAGGGATGTAAAAATAGTTCCTGTACATATAGAAAGTTTATATAAATCTGTGTGATTTATAAATTTATCAAATACTCTGTGCATAATAATTCAAAATTACGTTTTTTGATTTAAATGAGCAAAATCATTTAGTCAAAATTTATATAAAAAAAGGGGAGGATTTTCCCTCCCCTTTATTAAGGTTAATTAATTGTTTTGTCTTATTCAGCAGAGATTTGTACAGGAGAATTTCCTGAAGCCACTGCTAAACTATTCACGTAATCTTCTAAAGCTTCGTGTCTTCCAAATTCGGCCCAAATTATGTAGCTTGTGCCCATATCTGAGCTTCTACCTACACCTTGAGAACGTTTGTTATCCAATATTTCAACTTCGTATGAAACATATTGTTTTTGGAATTCCAATACAGATTCTTCGCCTAACACTGCTTTTGCAAACAAATTGTCTTTGTGTCTTACTTCCCCATCAAAGTAATATCTTGATGCATCTTCAGTGTCCATTAAATGTGCTCCTAAATTATCTCTGTCTTGTGCTCTTGATAATCTTTTAACACTAAAGATATCGCTGAAGATAGGTTCAAATGAGTTTGAAGTTTCTTCTACATACCCACCTGCTGCTTCAATTCTTGTTGAAGTTTCGTAGAAAGGTATTTGGTCTCTTGTTGCTTCTGTAGGTACCATGATAAATGGTTTTCCTTTTAATCTAATACCCATTAATGCATTTTCATCAAAAGTAGGTTCTAATAATTTCCACTCTGTGAAATTAAATGATTCAGGGGCTTCTGATGTGAAGTTTTCTAAGAAAATTGGGTCACATTCTGCACACACTACATCTGTAACAACTTGTGTAGAGTACACTCTTTGGCAACCTCCTTCTGAAGCTTCCACTTCATAATCAATAGCTGCAACTGTACCTGCTAAATCTCCTGACGCAGTGAGTACTTCTGCTCCTGCAGGGAAATCTGATGCATCTCCTGTTAAGATTATAGATGCTGTACCTGCTGTTACTACAAGACCTGTAGCTGCTAAGATAGCTGCTGCATGTGAAGCAACAAAGTCAGACGCTGTGGTGTCTAAATCTGCATTGAACGTTGCTAAGTAACCCACACCACTTATATTTACCATAGCAGTTCCTGTTGTACCCGCTATTGTAATTGTTTGTGATGCACTTCCTGATGCCTCTCCTTCTTCAATAACTAAGTTAGGGAATGCAGCTTGTAATTCAGCTAATACACTTCCATCACAATCGTCATCTTTTAATTGGATTGTGTAAGTATCTGCATTTGCATAACAAGATTCTCCTGTTGTCCAAGCTATAGTTGTTTCTGTATCATCATAACATACTTCTCTTACAGTGCCTAATTTTTCAATAGTTGCTGTAGATTTAATACCTGCTGTTGCTACATAAGAAGCAATCTCTGCTGATGTAAGTTCGTCGTCTACAATTACAGTGTAAGTTCCTACACCACCTTTGTTTCCTTTTTTAACTACAGTGTTTGCTACAAATCCAGGCAAGTCGTCTACTAAAGATGTTTGGTCTGTACCGTCGTCTTCTAATGTTACAACATATACAATACCGTCTTGTGACACAGCATCATATTCCTTAGCACAATCTTCACAATCTTTTAAGTATTTTGCTACTGTTTGTGAAAAATCTGATAAAGATACTGTTGATGGGTGTAAAATAGTATAAGTAGATACACCATTACTTCTGTCTGTTCTTACTACATTGTGAGCAGGGTATTGTGCTTGAACTTCTCCAAGGGCATTTGAATCTCCGCTATCCACAACCATTAAGTTACTGAATACCCATGAAGTTCCTTGTAATCCTCCTCTTGAACTATCAATAGGTGTTATCTCAACAGCATCTAATATAGATACTCCTTGTGGAAACTCCTGTTCTTTAATTCTCTCTACTAATCTAAGGATTGCTTCTTGATTAGTTTCTCCTACTTCTCTTCCAAAATTCATTTTGAAAGAATAGCTACAATCTCCTGTTATGAAGCCTACATAATCTCCTGATAATTTAATATCAAGCACTGTAGTTTGTCCTTCTTCTAAAGTGATTGCTGTATCAGCATTGATACCATCATATCCTATTAATAATTCATCAAAAGTTTGTTTTGTGAATTTAGGGAAATTGGCTTTTACTCCAACTACGTCTGATAGTTTAAATGTCTCTGATTTGTAAGCTACAGAGTTTTGAGCTGTTCTTGTCTTAGGAATTTTATGTTTTCCTAAACGCATCTCAAATACTGTGTTTTTAGGTAGTCCCGCAAAATTGCTTACTACTTCTGCTCCGTTTGCAGTTGCGCTTGCGCTTTTAACGATAGCGAACTGACCTTTTGCTAAATTTTTGGCACCACCACTTGTTAAAACGTTTCCGTTAAGTGTGAACATATGGCGTGACATTGATGAATGAATTCCAGGCATAATTTGTCTGTGTTTTTAGTTATTAATTGTTATTTATTTTTGTGACCTAATTTGTTGTAATTGGTATCTCGGATTGAGTGTATTGATATCTATTTCTCCTGCGGCAAGTGATATTATTCTGTCTAATGCTTTGTCATCCCATTGTATTTGGATGTTCTCATTAAACTTAGACTCAGGATTTTCAGGGTCTATTAAGGAGATTTGATTTGGATATCTATAATAACTTAATAGGATATAATCTACTTTGAAGTCATTGTCGTTATATATAGATATGTTGTTGGAGTTTATGTTGAAAATTGCTTCTCTCCATTTAAAAGAAGGTCTATTATTTTCATCATGTAATAGTTCTTGTAAATTTTCTCTTGGAGGTTCATGTAAGAATTTTATTTCTTCTTGTTTGCACTTACCTTTCGAGGCAAAAACTCTAAGATTTGACAGGTCTAAATAGTCTTTAGGTTGTGGAAAATCCTGTCTATCATATTTTGAAGTGTTTTCTTCTATCTTCTTATCGGGTACCAACAGATGCTCTATGTATCTTATATCGTCGGTACCCCTATTTTGAAGATGTATTTCAGTGAACTTATTTTGAGCTTCGTTGAATACTAATACAAATCTACCTCTGTCAGTTGAGATGTCATCATTCTTGATGTTTTTCTCTACTTTGGCTTTGTATTTGATATAAGCTTCTTCAATTGTGCTCATTTAATTTATTACTGTATTTTACTGTAGGCTTCTTCTACTAAAGAATATAAATCTTTATCGTTTTTGATATTTTCTGCAGCTTCTTTTAAGTTGTTACCTAATAATTCACCGTTTATATAATATTGTCTTTTTCTAAATTCTATGACTCTCTTTTGAGAAAGTTTATTAAGTACAGAGAAGTTTTCCATTATTTCTTTTTTGGTTTTATCCTCTGTCATTTCATAGGCGTTTAAGAATCTTCTGCAAGTGTCATAGCCTGTTTTTTCGTTACTGAACTGTTTTAACACTACGTTTTTTACAGTTTCTTTATCGGCTCCTCTTACGTTAGGTATATTTATCCATTCTAACACTGTGTAGATTGTATCGTCTTTTTTAGGGTCGAATGAATCTAACATTACTTTTAAGGTACCCATAGCAGAGAATATAGTGTCTTGTTTTTTCTCTTGAATACTTCTTACCTGTTTTACGTTGGTAATATTGTAGTTTGCTTTCTTAAGGTGGAAGTTTGTTTCTTTTTCTTCGCACGCCATTCCATTTCTGAGTATCAAATATAAATCTAATAAATCCTTAATGTTGTTTGTGTCGAATTTTCTTCCTTTATATACCTCTACAATATAAGTAGGCCAAAAATCATTATCTTCTGTAGAACTTAAACTTTTATTGAATCTCCTCTCGTAAGGTTCTTTTATGTGTTTTACATAAGAATCTACTATTGCTTTTTTTTCTCCTTTAGGCAAATTATTATTTATGGAATGAATTTCATCAAATCCCGTATCCCACATTTGCAAATCTTCATCGAAACTAATTGAGAAATTTTCTGCTATTCCTGCCATCAACAACTTTGAAGTTCCGTGTTGTTGAAACCCCGAAGGAGCATCTAAATCTAATTTTGGTGTAATTTCTAATACATCTCCTAATTCAAATTCCGTACTAGCTATTTTAAGCTTAACACTATTTTTTGGTCGTGTCATTGTTTTTTATTGGTTTTGGTTTTTTGTTCTTTTCTTGGTTGTTAGCCTTGGCTACGGATATTTCACCGTAGCCTTACTAACTTTTTTATTAATTGTAGCCTTTTCGTGCTTCTTTTTTAAGCTCTACTATTACTATCTTACTTGGGTCTTTCATCCAAAGTGCTCCGAATCCGTAGATAAAGAACGAACTGTGCATTGTTTTAGATGCAGCTACAATATCAGTAGCTCTTGACATATCATATCTACCATTTTCACGACCCCAATAGATTTTATCTCCTTTTGGTGTCACCATGTAGATGTTTGCTTCATTGTTGTTACCTACTAACTTAGTTCCTTTTGGAAGGCTTTGGTTATTACTGTAAGATTGGTCAGCAGCGTCCCAAATGAACATACTGTAAGTTGTGTAATCTGCTCCGTGACGGTTCATACCACCTAAGTTTCTGTCTGTTACATTTGCAAAGTTTAAAGACATATCTTCTTCAATCTCAACCATTCCAATTCCAGGTAAGTTAACCTTAGTAAATCTTACAGGTTTTAACTCTAAGTTATAAAGGTCTCCCGATACAGGGTTTTCAGGTAATAATCTATCTGCTCCTAATAAAGCTGATAAGTTTCCAAGTTGGTGATTTACTTCGTCCTTGAAGATTTCCAATACATTGTCGAAAGCTCCCGAACCACATTTAAAACGTAAACGAGATGATACTGTATCTTTAAATGGATTTGCTTTGAATACATAGTCACGAGCTCTTTTAATGTGCTCACGAGTGATTCCTCCACGTTTACCATATTGGATTTTAAATCCTCTTTGCATTTGGTGCCATAGACCTTCGTTGTATCTTACGGTACCTTTTTGTGTTTTGATTGTACCTCCTTTTTGGAACATTAATTTTGTTGACATAGTTCTGTTGAACTTGTTTATTGTCAACATCTCTAAGATTGTTCCTACAGAGTATTTGTGTGTTGCGTTAGGTGATTTATCTTTAACAAGAACCATCTCTTGTCCTTTAGCATAAAACTTCTCTAACATATCTATAAATTCCATAGAACTTGCAGTACCTTCTCTCAAATCAACTGAATCAGCTTTACCTGAGAAGAATGTTTCGTACCCCATAGGACTACCTAATTGGAATTCGTTGGTCATATAGCTTGTTGGAGAAGGCATATGAACAGTACCTAATTTTTCTCCCCATTCTGCAATACCGTGACCTGTTTCAAAGTACTCAATGTCTTTTTGAAGTAATTCTGATGGGTATTCTTTATCAGGGTCATTTGTGTTAAGAACCACTGTGTGTTCAAAACCATGTCCTAAGTCCTTAACAGGTTCCGCATCTGATACAGCAATTTCCTCTCCATCTAAACCATCACAAGTTAATGTAGTTCCAACTCCGAATTCTCTATTAAGCACAATTTTGAAAGTTGTTCCGTCTACACCTGCGTACTTTTGGAAAGAATAATCATCTGCTGTTTTTACTCTATTATCTGTTTCAACAGGATAATCATATGAGAATTTTCCATCCCATCCGTTTACTTCTAATACAGCATCGTGGTCAAGTACATCTTGGAATAATGGTACTTTTTGCATTTCTTGTTGTCCAAACCAAGATTGTAGTTTAAGATGATTTTTTAAAGGGTCATCTTGGTACCATGTATACATAGTAGAAGCATCTTGCCACCCTTGTTGATTAACTAAGGAAGTTCTTGTAATAGGCTTTACGTCTATCATCGCATTTCCGTTCCTTGTTAATGGAGTGTTAGTATAAAAACTCATAATTTGCGTGTGTTAATTTTATTTATTGTTAATTATCATTAAAGAAGGATTCTAATCCTTTCTCTTTTTTCTTTATTTGTGTTTGTTCTGTTGAACTTTTCTTTCTGAGATTTAAGATTTTTTTCACTTCTCCTAAAGTGGCTTTGTTCTTTATCTTAACTCCCATGTGTTTATCAAATAATTCTTCGTTTGTTAATAAGAAAGCTATTTTAGTGAAAAGTTCAGGGTTTTGTTTTGCTTCAAAAAATGCTTTATCTACATCAGATAATCCGTTTGAATCATATTTTGTAGATGCATCTAAAAGAGATTTTACTACTTTCTCTTCTTTTATGTCTAAGTTTTTTATAGTTTCAGAAAGTGTTTTTCTAAATTCTTTCTGTTGTTGTTTTTGAGCTTCAATTTCTGATTCTTGCCTTTTTGCCTCGGCCTCTACAAATCTGTTGAAATTGGTGTTTATTTCTTCTACAATTTCATTTGATTTTTTATCTAACTCAAGATTTGCTTTTAAAGTTTTAATCTCATTTTCTATAGTTGCTTGAGATAATTGCCCCGATGCAGATAATTTTTGCCTTACTATGGCTTCTTGTACACGTTCATCTTCTAAGTCCACTCCTTTTAATGGGTGTACATGTTGTGCTTCAGCTTGAATCAATGAACTTATATCTCCACCCTTTTTCTTAAGTTCCACCATTCTTTTAGTGGTTTCATCAAGACCTTCAACACTTATATACTTTTCTTTAAACTCCTCATCTTTAAGCTGTTTAAAGTGTTTCTTTATTTCTTGAAACGTTTCTTTATCAACGTTTTTTAATTCGGATAGTGGTGTTTCTACAACTTCTCCATCTACTTCCGTCTCTATCACCATATCCTCCCACTCTCCTTCTTCTAAGAAATCACTTATTACATTATCGTAATAATAGGAATTTGATTGTGGTGTTATGGTTTCTTCTTGTACAGGAGGCTTTTCAGGAGGATTTTCTGTTTGTTTTTTAACATTGAAAATATCATCTAATCCTGCGGTTTCTTCTGTTGAAACTTGCTCACTGTTCTTTTCAGGTGACTCTTCTGTAAAAAAGGCTTCTAGTGAATTACCCGTAAGTACAGATGTTTCGTTTTTTTGGTTTTCTTTCATCTTGTTGCGTACAAATTTAAGTTGAAGGTTTAAGATTACAAAAATCGTTAAACCGTTTTAATATATATTAATTATTTTTTAATTGATTAATTTAATTTTTATTTATAATGTTGCCTTCCCTTTGAACATCTAAGGCTTTGTTCTTAAGACGCAATTCTTCTGATTTTAAAGCTAATTTTTGTAATTCTAATTTTTTAGACTCTTTATCAGAATTCAATTTTCTTTGCTGTTCATTTTCTTTTAATCCAAACTCTTTTTCCTTGTTTGCTTGTGCTTGTTCTTCTGCCTCTGCTTTTATTATCTGTTCTATTCCATAGGAATCTGATTTTTTATCGGCAGCTCTACCTAAAGCAGAAATTTTTTCTTCACTAAGTTTATATTGACCTTTAATATGTTCTATTTCCTTCTCCCTCTCATGTCTCGACACCTCTAATTCTTTATTAGATTCTATTTGCTTTTGTTGAAGTTGTTGTTGGAATTGTCTATCTTCTTGTATTCTTTGTTGTTTTCTTTTTAATATTTCCTTAGCTTCATGCTGTATTTCTTGAAGAACAGGATTTTTAAGTATTGTAATAATATCATCAAACTCTGCCTCTATTGTATTATTATTAAGAATATATTGACGTATTTGCTCTACTGTTTTTCTGTCTGTGGAGTTTGTTTCAGGGTGTACCGATAAAGCTCTCATTGGAAATATATCTCCGTCTTCTTTTATAATATCTAAAAACTTGAGTTCTCCATCCCCTTTTCTTGTCATTATATGAGCAGATTTCCCATTTGCTTCGCAGAACTGTGCTACAGCTAAATGTACTTCCATTCCTTTGGCTTTTGACATATTGAATTTATCAAACCAAGTGTTAAGTAATGCATATGATGCTTGTGCTCCTTGTTTTACACCTTCTGCGGTTTCATACGTGGTTGGTGCTCCTAATATTTGAGGTGTTAAACCTACTTGTGCAAAACCTTGTTGTTTGTAGTATTCTGCTAATTGTTGTCTACATTGTACTTGTGTTGCAAATACTACTTCTTGTCTTTCAAATAATTTTGGTTGATTCGGCCCTACATTTTGTCTTGATAAATCTAATCCTAAAAGAGATGTGTCTTTTATATTATCTCGCATTCTAAGAATTGCTTCTTCTGTATCTTCATCTTGATATTCTTCAGAAAGACCATTTATATCGAATGTAAAAAACACGCCTAACTCTTTTTCTAACATCTCTGTTATTTGATTCATGCAGATATTATGAAGCTGTTGATAAGGCTCTAATTTAGGTGTTATTCCTGTATCTATTATTCCCGACACAGGTGCCATTACATCATAATAATTAGAGTCTCCTTTTATTTGGAAGTCAAGAGGTCTTACATCTAAATACATATCTTCTTTGATAGTACTTCCATTTCCTCTTATTTTTACAAATCTCCAATATTCAGGAAGGAAGAATTCTATTTTTGTATTTTCATACTCTTCTAAATCCCCATCTTGTAATGCTTTTTTAAGGTCATTTAGAGTTAAGTTTCTTGCTTTTTCTATTTCAAAAACTTCTTCAAATTCTTTTAGTAAGTTGTCATCTACTAATTCAACTGACAGAGAGCCTAATTCATTTCTGAATATAATCAAAGACCATTTTTTTTGACTTCTCCAATACCCTTCTGTTACTCTTACTGTATCTCTTCTTATATTAATATCGTCTCTTAGATATTCTGTAAAGTTTCTACCATATCCTGCAGTTTCTCCATCCATTCTTGGAATCCAACTACTGAAGGATTCTTCGTTTCCATCGTCGTCTATAATAGTTGTCTCAGCTAATGGTACTCCTAATGCATCTTCTAACTGTACATTAATTTTATGGTCGAAGTAATTATGAAAAGGTACTGATGTAGGTTCAGGAAACGCCATTTTTTCTGCGGAAATTTTATCTCTTTCCACTTGAGCTCCTCCTTGTGCGTTTTGCCAATCATTCTTAGATTGGTTCCAATAGTTACCAACTTTCTTTTGTTGGTTGTATGTCATCAGATGTCCGTATTTATTTAGGATATCTGCAACATTAATATATGTTATATTTCCTACAAATTCTGCTTTTTGTGGGAATCTTAAATTTTTATCTTCAGAAAAGAATGTTTCTTCTACATCCCAAGTTTCAATTTCATATGAATCATACCCTATTCTATAGTGTCTAAAATATCTTCCTGTTAATAGAAAACTTATAAAATCTTCTTTATCTTTATCTGCTAAATAAAATCTTTTTTTATCTGCTGTTAGTACATTTTGAGCCCATTCTGTTGCTAATACTTTAAAGTTTTTACTTAAGGAAGATTCTATTTCCTGTGGTGTAAGTGCTTTGGTTTGCTGTTGTAATTCTTGTTGATATGCTTGTGCTTCTTCTTCTGATTCAAAGTCTTCTTTGAAAGGGTCATAACCTTTCATCATTAGAAGTTTGTTCATTTCTTGAACAAAGGTTTGTTTGGCATACTGATGAAGCATTTCGGTTTTTTGTCGAATATACTCGTTTGTAGAATACTCATCAATACTATCTATAGTGTATTTATCATTTAAATCACTATACACACTTGCCATTGCATTTACAGTGATTCCTATAAAATCAAAATGCTTTACATAAGTGTCAATACCTTTATTGCCTCTTAACTTTCTAACTTCTTTATCGAACCAAGGTAGTTCTTGAAAATCAGATATACCTGTACCTAAGTAGGTGAACCTTCCTTCGGCCATTGCCTTCCACTCTCTAAATATGAGATTATCGTGTACTTGTCTAAGACCTCTTGATTCTATTGCATCAACTGTTGCTTTTTTCCAAGCTTTTGTTTTTTGAGAATCCCCTAAGGTTTGGATAGGGAGCGTGCTGAGACTCGAAGACTCATTATTAAATGCGCCATCAAATAAAGCATATTGTGAATTATCTTTACTCATTTATGTATATTACTTTGCAATTTACAAATATACTTTTATTCATTGTTTTATCAAAAAACATAAAACGTATGTTAATAGAACACTATTTTCGAGTTCTATAAAAACCTGCTCTTTTACTTGGTGGTGAGTAAAATCCTCTTTTACTTTTTTTAGATTTTTTTGGTTTTTCTTCCTGTTGTGGTCTGTTTCCTTTATAACCCCTTGGAAATATAAAATTTTTATCTAAGTAGTGTAAATATCCTGTTGCTCCTATACACGCTGTAATCCTATCAAAGTTGTCTTCGGGGTTGAATTTCTCTAATTCTTCTAACAAATAAATATCATCTATAGACTCCACTGTTTTTATCTCTACTTCTTCTCCTTGTTCGTTTTGTATTACCATCGGTCTATTTAGGTAATCTGCAAAAAGATTTAGTAGTTTCTTTTTAGATTGTTTTGCCGTCCAACCATATTTTCTTTTCCCATTCTCGCTATGTTGTAGTGTGGAGTTAAAATCTATGTGTGGCATTATATAATAGTCTGCCATTCTTTTTCTCTCTAAGAATGTTTGGAAGCCACCTAAATCTTCATTTTCAGGGAAGATTACAGCATTATATGCCTCTAACAATAATAAACAATTTTCATAAAATTTAGAAAATGTACTCGGTCTTGCTGAATAAGATGCTACGAGTTTTCTTGAGAATGGGTCTGCAAATAAATCATACTTCCATATATAAATTGTACCTACAGAGTCTGTATCTGAGGACTCTTGTTTATAAAAATCACCTCCTGCAACATACACATATTTTGGTGGTTTTATTTGTGGAATATCCTCAAATATTAAAAATGGTGCGTCTATAGTATCTCCATTATGAGGATATTGTGCTAAAGGGTCTGTACTTATTTCTGCTATTATTTTACCATCAAAACCTCTATAAAGACTTCTTCTTCTGTCCCATTCACCTGATTTCTCAAGCATTTGTCGTTTTCTTCTTGCTTCTTTGAATGGAAAAATATTTTTCTCTTTTGATATAAAACATTCTTCAGGGTCTATTGGATATTGTACTGTTTCTTGTTGTAGTTTAATTGGGTCGTTTTCAACAAGTTTTCTTTCTTGTTTTATTACATTTGTATTGTGTTCCCAATCTGTTACTTGTATTTCTATTTTATTTAAGTATTCTGATTTTATACCTAAAAAATCCCCAAATCCTTTTTTTATTCTTTTAAAACCTGTTTTATACCCCATTTGACCAGGGATAAATGTGGCGAAGGTTCTTCTCTTCCAAGTTATAAATTGAGGTGGTATTTTACTTTCAAATAAATCCCAATCCATTTCTCTGAACTTAAAGGTCTTTGGGTTAGATACGGCTTTTAAGGCATCTCCTGACAAACTACTTTCACCACTCGTGCCAATACCTATTACTATTGTTTTATATCCATAGGATGTTTCAAAAGAGGGCTTGGCTGCCAATAGTCCTTTCTCAAAGGCAAACTTCGCAATCTCTTCAATTAAATATACAGAAGGAGCTCCACCCGCACCTTTTTGAGATGCCGATTTAGAACCACCTGCCATATTTTTTATGGTGTGTCTTGAATGCTCTAAAAGTGTTGATTGGTCTTTCTTTAAACCTATTTCTACGGTTCCTCCTGCCCACTCTTGTTTATACATTGGTATGAAGAATGCGGGAGGACATACTTTGTGGGCTGTTTTTATTTTATGTGTCAATTCTGATAAATCTCCTTCAGAACCCGATGTAATAGCTGTGGAAATGTTTGACACTACCATAGCTCTCCATTCACATATGGATGAGCAAGACACGCTCTTACCAAAGCGACGTGTTCCATATATAAGAAGCATTTCAGTGGTATAATATCCATCTTCAGATGTTACTGCTTTTAACTGTTCTGCTATAAACCATTCATTATCTCTTAAATCAGGTTGTCTTATTACCTCTCCTCCTTTTGGGTCAGGAATTGGTGTTTGATAAAAATTAAGATGATAATAAAGCCAAGGGTGAAAAAAGAAACCATCTACCCAAAATCCATTTTTTATTTTAAGCCATTCATTGTACCAATAATTTAATGCTTCGGGGGTTTGTTCCCAATAATGTTTTTTTTCTTCCCATTCGGGGTATTCTCCTTTTTTTCTGTGAATGTGGAATGTAATATCCCCCACCTCTTTCGGAAGTTTTAGTTGTTCGGTTAGTTCCTTTATATCATTATTAAGGTAGGGTAATACATCCATCATTGGTATAGAGGCTTTTTCGTTTTTAAAAAACTCTATACTCATATTATCTAAACTATTGTTTATATTTAACTTAGACAATTTATCTTGAATAGATATTTTTTTATTAAATATAGTATCCTGAAATTTTATCTCTTCAGACCTAAAATGTATGTCATCTTCATCTTCTGCAGTTTCTGTCAGTATATCTAAAGAGTAATTTAAATACTCATCACATTTATTCAAATGAGTATATACTATTTCAACAGTACTTTCTATAAATTTTTGTACCTTTTTATTTTTACGTCTCTCTCCGTTTTTTTCTGTTTCTTCTATAAACGCAGAAAGCCTACCAAGTATTGATTCGGTAAGCTTATTTTCTTCTGAGAATAATGCTGTTTTTCTTTTTTTTGCGGATTCTTTTACATTAAAAATCTGCTCTTGTTTTTCCTTAAGGAGTTTTTTTACTTTCGGAGTTTCTTTTTCCTTTTGTAAAATTCCTATCTCGTAAAACAGTTGGTCTAAGTCTTCTTGTGCGTTTTTCTCAGATAGATTCCATTCGTTATTTTCAATGACAACTTTATTCCTTTTAAAATACTCTTTATGTTGGTTAATAAAGTTATCTACATATTGGCTCAAATTATCCTTTTTTTGATTGGGCTTCTATAATACCTTTTACAAAAGCCATATTGTTATCCTTGACAAATTTTCTAATTTCGTTATTCATGTCCTTGTTGATTTCCACTGCCTTGCCTTCTTCGATTTTATAAGACATTCTTGGTCTAGGTAATGAATTAATTTCCTCTCTCACTTCTTTTGGTATATCTACTACATCTTTTATAATGTCATACATATTTATAAGACGGTTCTGTAGTTTTACCAAGTCGTTTTTTTGAAGAGCGGGTTTTTCGTTAACTTCAAACATCCTTTCAATAATCAAGTTCATGTCGTTTTTATTTTCCAATGCGAACTTTGCAAAATTAGTTCTATCCTTTTCTAATTTTTTAGCTTCTGCTTGTAAATAAGATTCGTACTCCTTGAATTCAACATATGTTGTTTCAAATATCTCTTTGATAATATCTATGTTTTCCATTTATTTTTTTATGATTGTTATTTGTTCTACCCAAAAATCAAAAGCCTGTATATCCATAGGTTCATCTTCAGTGTCTTTTGGTTCTTTATTTAATTTTTCCAAGGAGTTATATATTTCTTCGTCGTTTGCGTAGAAATAGTGTTTTCTTAATCTTGGTTCTCTTAAAAAACTAAAAAGGAGTTCTCCTAATGTTAAATCAGGATTTTTCTCTATAGCTTTATAAAGTTGGTTTATGAAATTTCCTTTGTAGTTTATGGACATATTCTGTTATTTTATTATACCTTTGATTTTGATTGTTTTTCTTTTTACCACACCATTTTCTTTTACATCTACAGTTATTGTTTTACCAAATGGTTTTGTTATGTGAGAGTCTTTGTATGTTATGTCTATAGAATAGAGATTGTTGTTTTCTCTTTGCGGGTCAGCTACTGTACATCCACAAGTACTTTTTGTAACTAATTCACTTAAATTATTTCCTTCTATATATACTTTTAAAGTGGTGTTGTGGTTTTTTTTCACCGTTCCAAAATCAAAAGTTTCTGTTGATGTACTTGGTGTATGTGTTATTCCTTGTGTGTTTGTATAAAACTTAAGCATTTATTTCAACGTTATAGGTTCCTGAAATCGTATTTATATCTGTTGTATAATATGGTGAGGTTGTTGGTACATACTCCCACCAAGGTGTATATGTTCTTGGATAGGTATAGTCTCTTATTACTATTGGGTTTGTCCAAGTCACTGTGGTGTTTGTATCCAACGTCCAATCTTCAATATCGTCTATGTGTTTTTCACACCATTCTATTAGCTTGTGTAATTCTACTTTTTCAGCTAATGTTATTGTTTTTGTGTCGTAATTTAATTGTAATTTCATAACTTATATATTGGTGGTCTTACTTGCCCATTTACTGTATATGCATTTATCCTAGAAGCATCAATAAATATAATTTTAGCATCTAATTCTTTTTCGTATTTAAGTCTTAAATCATCTAAACTTTCATCTTGAACTTCTGCAGGTAAATGGGCTAAATCTATAACTAAAATGTCTTTTTTCTTTGTAAATATCATAAGCTATTGTTTTTTCTCCTCCACTTAGATTTCTCTTCGTAAGAATCGAATTGTTTTTTATAATCTTTTATACTTATTCTTCCATATTGTGTATGTGTTATTTTTAAGGTCAGTTGGGTCGTTAAATAATTGCCCTTCTACATACTCATATTTTAGGAAAGGGTTTTTAGGCTCCTCATAAATGTAAAATGGTGTGTTCATGATTTAACATAATTTTAAAAATTCTCTATATATGTTAGTGTTTTCTCCATAAATGGATGTTTTTAATAAGTTTAATAATTTATAATTACCATTATGAGTATTTATTATTTTGTAATTATAAAAACTATCGTAGCCATTACTATCTATTTCTTGTAATATCATATTAATCTATTATATAATCCCATTTACCTTTAGGGCATGATTCATAGGGCTCTAAAGTTTTGTAATAAATTGAACAAGAATCACATGCTGTACAATTTCCTAAATTATCTTTTTTCTTATTTCCCGTTATAAAAGAGTAGAAGTCAGATAATAAAATTAACACACGCTTGTTTAGTTTTATTTTTTCTTGGTTTTTGCTGTTGAATACACATGATTTACATATGCTTCTTCTGACTTCCACCCACTCTTCTTGGTTTTCTTTTTTAAATCTCGAAAGGACAATTGTTCTAATTTTCTTAAGCATTTTGAATATCTTGTATTTCTTCTATTGACAACCCTTTATATTCTTTATCCAAAAAACTTTTTCTTATTAGAGGGTTTAATCTATTATCGTTGTTTAGGGATAACTCCACAATCATTTTATCTATCAACTCATGATTACTTGTTACTGACAGCCCTCTACTTTTTTTTCTTTCAGGTGCAAATTTTCTGTACATAAATCCTAATGTACCTAACCTAACTGCATATGTCTCTTTATCAGAAGTCACTTGTTTCAGATAACCTAACATGCAATTTAATAAATCCTCAGCTTCTTCTTGGGGAAGATTTTTTCTCTTCTCAGAATACGCTTTTGCTATATCCTCTCTATTTGAAAATACGTTACTCACTTACAAAATTTATTATGTACATTTTTTTACCCTTACCTTCTAAGAAAGTATCTCTTAGCTCTATAAGCTCTTCATTTAGAAGTTTCAATCTTTGATTTTTAGGGTGGGGTTTTAAAAAACCTTTTTTCTGCAGATGGTAATTTAGTGTGTTTAAATTAGCATCTTTCATTCCTAAAGAAAGTTTTATAGAGTTTTTAGTTTGTTTGGAATAGCCGTTTACAATATATTCTCTTAATACTGTTCTCTCTTTATTGGAAAGTTCTTCTTTTAAGACTGTACTTGAAAATATTGACATAACAACCTCTAATAGGTCTACATCGTTTTTATATTTAAAATCTACTTTATATGCTATTGCCACAATATCCTATTTTTCTTCTATACCGCAGATAATATAACTTTCATAGGTTTTCCAATATTCTTTGTCAAAATATTTTATTTCGGTAGCTTTGTTTTTATTGATAAGCACCTTATCTCCTATTTCAAAATCTTCTACGTCTGCTCCTTTAAATGCCACTATAGCCTCTACCTCTGCAGATGTATCTTCATCTGATAATTTTATCTGAGGTGGCATTGTAACTATAATATCTTTCCTAAATACTTTTGGTTGCTTCATAAATTATCTACTTCGGCTAACGTAGCCATCATTCTTTTTTTGTAAAACTTTTTGAACTTTTTTTCTGCATTTTTTCTGTACTTTGTTGTGGTCATAAATCTATCAACTATTCTATTATCCCTTACAAAATACACTTGTACAAAACCTATATTAAATCTTGGTATTACAATTTGCTCTACATTACAATCCATTGTAATGCCATAACTATTATCATGTAACACTTCATGACCTTCTAAGTATAAAAAATTGACAATGTTCACAACAAAAAATCTGTAAAACCTTTGTCTCATATTTATTTTCAAACAAAAATATGTTAAATATTTGAATTTACCAAAAATTTAACATATAATTAACTTGTACATTAAAATAACATTTATATATTTGCAGATATGTATATTAAAATATATATTTGCAAAAACCAAAAAAGATGCAAGAACAAAAGTTAGGTCAAATAGAATATGAAGAAGTTCTATTAGATAATTTAAGTAAGGTAGTAATAAATAGACGGTATATAAAAGAAAATCAAGATTTTTGGGATAATCTTATTTTTAAGATGTTCGAGGAGTATTACTTTAGCTCTGAAGAGATTTCAATAAGAAAACAAGCTAAGTATTTAGAACTCTTCTTTGATTGTAATATTAAGTTTAAGCCTTCTCAGGAGTTGCCTGAAGATGTTTTGGATTTAAACTAAAAAGCCCCTATGTAGGGGCTCAATGTTTTGTTAGGTGGTAATAGTTAATCTTTTGTCCAAAGAGCTTTTGCTCCTTTTACAATCCAAGACCAAATTACCTTTGCATTTACATATATGAATATAGTAAGTGCTGCTGTTGCAAATGTGGAGTACCCAAAAGCTTTTAATAATAAAAAGCCTCCTAAGAAACCGACGCTTTCAAATCCTGCTTTAGTCCACCAATCTCTTGCTTTTTCAAAAATTGATTTTAACATTATAATGTTGTTTTTAAGATTAATCAAGCAAATATACGTAAAGACCTTTAAACTACAAAAAGTATAAAAGCCTATTTGATAAAAGAAACCCCCAACCTTTGAACACCGATGATTGAGGGTTTTAATGTTAAACAAAACACTAACTTACAAAATGATTTTTAGATATCCAAATTTGTGATTCTAAAAAATAAAGTATTAAAATTTTCTTAATATATTTGGTAATTCCAAAAAGATGTTATATGTTTGCATCTTGTGTGGGACAAATATATTAGTAAATCTATAAATATACAAAAACTCCTTAAGATTTATTAATTGTCCCCGCACTTAATTTTTTTAAAAGGAGTTTTTTTGTATATGAAATATAAATAAATTTACGGATAAATGGTCGTCTTTCGAGACGAGGTTTATCCGTTTTTATTTGGTGTTTATTTGGTTTGACCTACTCAAACAACATTAAGACTTGAACCGAAGTATTGATTAGGTAATCATGTTCTTAAATACAGTTCTTGAAGTTAATGAAAGTGAGCAATGATTGCCAATATTATACACCTATGTACAATAAAAATTGTACCTAGAGATATTCGCCAAGGAACCGTCAACTCACGTCCCCACATGCATGTATAAGCCTTATTTAGGTTTTTGGATAATTAACACCTTATCATGGGAAGGATAAACAAGAGCTAACATAGAGAGTATTCTCTATTATATTCATTATATATTATATTAAGTATTAACTAAAAATTTTGGTTTGCTTTAATTAAATATATGCATGGGTATAGGGGTTCCTTTATAAATACCTTAAAAAGTTAAAACATTGTTAAATATTTTTATGGTAGTTAGCTTTTAATTATATTTGCTTATCAGAAAAGAAAACAAAATAATAGTTAAACAATTCCGTGATGGTTCTCAAAATTGGTTTGTAAACTACAAACATTATAAATTAATAGAAGGAATACCAACACTTTGTGCGGGAGGAATAGAAGATAAAGAAGAAACAGAACATTTTATAAAATATTTAAAACGAAAAAAATTAATATGAAAAAGACAGTAACCCTATTCGATAATGAATATGACGAACTTTTAAATAAAATTAAAAAATTAGAAGATTTTATAGAGAGTATACATAAAACAAATAAAAAAATAGTAGTTATTGATAAATTACAAGCAGATACAATTAATAACTTTTTTGGTATAAGAAATTTTCCAAAGATAATTACTGAAAATGAACAAGATGTTATTCAAGAATTAAAAGAGTCGTATGAAAAAACATACGAGTTTATGAAAGAGAAAAATATGCAAATTAATAAAATGTACGAAGAGTATAAAAAAGAAAAAGAGGAAAGAAGAGAAATCAGACTCCCAAAATTTTTAGGACTACAATTATTCAGATTAAAAAGATTATAAATGGCAAAAGAAAATACAACCGAATTACAATCATTTAAGGATACTATTCACAAAATGTTTGGAAAAAACAGTGGAATTATAGTAAAAGATTTAGCTGAAAGGGTAATAGAGAAATTTCCAACAGGTTCCCCTAAAATGGATATTGCATTAAAAGGCGGTTATCCTAAAGGGAAGGTTGTTGAGTTTTCAGGAGACCCTGGTGGAGGAAAAACAACAAGCTGTTTACACGGAGCAACAGAGTTTCAAAAAACATACCCTAACGAACCAATTTTATGGGTGGATTTAGAAGATGTCTATGACCCTGAATATAATGAAGCTATAGGTTTAAATATAACCGATAATTTTATATTAGTAAAACCCGATACGGGAGAACAAGCTTGGGATATAATAATTGAGTTCTGCAGAAACGTAAAAGGAGGTCTTGTAGTATTAGATTCAGTAGCTTTGTTATTACCTGAAAAAGAAGACGAGGGTTCGGTTGGAGACGCTAATATGGCCTTGGCAGCAAGAATGAACTCTAAAGGTCTTAGGAAGATTATGCCACATCTATCAAAAAATAGAACTACTTTTTTTGTTATAAATCAATTAAGAAGTCAAATAGGTGGTTATGGAGACCCTAATGTCACAACAGGAGGTAAGGCTTGGGCTTATTATGCAAGGACAAGGATTAAGTGTACACCACTAAAAGGTGAAGAAGGTATATCGTCAAAACATAAGTTTAAACTTATAAAAGCCAATTATGGTATTAAAGACTCTGTAGTAGAGACATCTATTATTTATGGACAAGGTATAGATAAAGAACTTGAACTTATAGATTTGGCTGTAGAAGCAGGTATAGTTAATAAAAGTGGTTCTTGGTTTTCCTATGCCGATACTAAGTTAGGACAAGGTATAGGCTCCGTGAAAGAGATATTAATGGATAATCCTGAACTGTTTGAGGAGATTAAAAGCAAATTAAGTGAAAAAGAGGTTAGTTAGATTTGAAGAACAATCTAAAGACTATTGGATTGTCATAAACGAAATAGGAAAGTATTTAGGTAAGATACATACAGATTTAGTTTGTCTTATATATACTGAAGATGATACAGTTGAAGAAGATGGTTATTTGTTTTTTTGGTGCCACGATGATTTACTACAAGAATATTTAGAGAGATAGTTATGGAGATAAATTGGAAGTATGGTATTAGAACTATAACATCAGTAGACCAAATGCCAAAAAATGTATATGGTTTTGTGTACAGAATAACTATAGAATATGAAGGTCAAACTAAAGTTTATTATGGAAAGAAAAAATTGTTCTCTAAACGTAAAAAGAAATTTGGCAAAAAAGAAATAGCCCAAATGAAAAATAAACGTCTTAAGAAATGGCGTTGGGATGTGCGGGAAATGCCGTGGCAATCCTACACAGGCTCTAATAAAACACTCAATGAATTAATAAAAAAAGAAGGTATTCAAAATCTCAATATGAGAAAAGAGATTTTAGATTATGCTTATAACGAAACAGAATTAAAATATAAAGAATCAAAAGAGATAATTTGCAACAATGCGCTATTTGATGAAAATTGTTTTAATGATGGAGTGAGTGTTAGAATAATTGGAAAACCTACTTTTAAAAGATAAAATAATGTTAAACATTTGATTATGCGAAATATAAGTTATAGCTTTGAGTAAGAAATAAAAGGTTAAATACTTCACCTAAAGTAAGTTAATAAAAACGCAACAGTGTATATAGTGCATTTTCGTTCCTCAAACGACACCATATACCTTTGTTGGCAAACATTTAAAAATACAATGAACACAACTGAATTAACATCAAAAATAAAAGAAGTTTTAGGACTGTTAAAAAACCTTAATACAGCAGATGCGGACTACATTCTTAAACAAAGCTTGTATAATATCAAGAAAGCCTCTACATTAAATAATACAGAGGAATTTGAATTGGAAATAAGTGGAATAAAATAATCTACTCTTTATAGTTTGATTCTGTTAGACTTTCAATAGACCCCTTTAAATCGGACAAAGAATCCAACATTTCTCTGTTTATTTCGATAGATACATATTTTAAAAATTCTGACAAGTTATCGTCAGCAGCTTTTCCGAAGTTAGCTTTAAAATGAGCTTTTTTATTATCGTAATAGTAATCAGACATAGTTAAAATTTTAAATTATTAATATTTCCGACCAATTTACTAAATTACGTTGGACTAACAACCGTTACGGAAAAATAAAAACGTTTTACAACAACGTATATAAAAAATAAAGGCTAAAGTACTTCGCCAAAAGTAAGTACTAATCAACAAACAACAGTTTAAAACCGAAAAATAAAGAATGAAACCCCTTTACTTTTCATATACTAAACCGTTGGCAAACAGTTAAAAGAAACTATGTTGACAGGAATATCAATCCCTTTTATAGGAAATTGGGTAATTAACAGAAAAAGAGTTGACTTAAATAAAGCCAAGAAATGTAATTTATTACGTCAGAGATTGGAAAAAGGAGAATCTGTTGAAAAAATAGAAAAAGAATTACTTGCAGTATTAGAAGGAAAACCTATTGAACAAATAGAAAAGGAAATAAATGTGGAAGTAGATGAGACTTTAAACAGAGTTAGAGCACTTAAAGAACATTTTAAAGATTTCTATTAAATAGTAAACAGATTTAGTAAATTACGGAATTAAAAACCGATTTGCCAACACTGTATATAAAAAATAATTAGGTAAGTGCCAAGCCTAAAATTTTGGCGCACTAAAAAACACAACGTAAACTCGAAAATTAACGAATTTTTACACGCTACTTTTCATATACAAACTCGTTGTACGTAAGCTAAACAAAGCGTATGAACACAGAAGAAAAAGAAGAAATTAAATTTGAGAATTTAGTAAAACTAAATCCTAATCAAAGAGATTTTTATACCCTCGCAGAAGGTAGATTAGTTTATGTAAATCATCCTGAAAAAGGAATAGTTTACGCTGATAATATGAATGTATTTATAAATACAATAGAACTAACCGAAGAAGAAAAATCAAGACTCGGCTAATCCTTTTTTAATAGATTTATCCAAGTCCTCTAAATAAACTTTAAATTCTGAATTGCCTAAATATAGTGGATAAACTATGTTACTATTAAAACCATAGTATTTTAAAAAGGCAGTTGTGTGCATTTCAAGTTGACTAAAAGATTCGTTTGACTTATTACTTGAATCGTAATCTTTAAAAAAAGAACGTACTGTTTCAATCATAAAGGATTTATGTTTTTCAAAATCAGCTTCGATAGCTAAATGAATATCATCTACTAAAAACCTATTTAAGTAACCTGTAATTGGATGAAATCTTTCACCGTTGTATGTTAGACTTATCTTATTTACGTGAGAAGGTTTTAGAGAGTCAATGTTATTTGACTTAAGGTAGGTAATGTTGGAATATTAAAACCCTCTTTAGCTAAAATATAACCTGACAATCTTGAAAATGACTGATAGGTAAGTTCAGGTAATATCAAAAACACCTTGATTAAAAAGGATAAAAAAGTAAAACCGACCTTCAATACATAATCGATGTTAAAGTATTGTTAAAAACTTGGTAGGTAGAAACAACAATCTTATCTTTGTTTTATCAAAATAAATATATGAAACTATTAGAAGTAAGTATTAGAAGAGCTCAGTTAAAAGAAGAACATGAAGGTAAGATAAGAGATATGTTTGAAGACTCCGTAGAAGAGCCTGTAGATGAAAATGGAAAATCTGCAAGTTGGTACGAGGATATGAATTTACCTATTCCTGATGATTTGAAGCAAAAATCAGCTACAAATATTCTACCAATTACAGATGAATTTTTTGATTTTAAAATAGTAAGTGCTTTTATACCTTTAGATGAAGTTTCTTATATTGCAGGAGATTTTGATGAAGGCTGTGAGGTAGTCCTAAAAAATGGAGATACAATAAAAGCTATAGATGATGAGATAGATGTTTACTTACAAATAGAAGAACTAACAAAATTAACATTTTGGCAAAAATTAAAACAATTATTTAAATAACAAAAAACAATTACAGATGACAAATTACATTCAGAGCTATTTTGATGGCCAATTATTTCAATATTCTTCAGATGAGAAAGAAGGATATGTGAAACACACAAATTCAAAAGACAAAGTAAGCTACAGAAAATATTATAACACAGGTGTAGAAGGAGTATTAAAAAATATTTCTCTTCGTAAAAACGAATATCTTAACAACAGAGAAGAACTTCGTTTTGAATTAGATAATGTAGGAGAAACTTATATGGTAGATTTTCCTGTATTAAACAACAACGGAGATGAAGTAGATGATTTTGTAGAAGCAATTATCAGACAATTACCGAACATCCAAAAAGGGGATAACATTAATATCAACAATTGGAGACTAAACAAAGGTGATGTTATTAATAATGAGGTTGTAAAATACACAAACTCAGGTGTTACAATTAAAAAAGACGGTGAGAAGGTTGGATATGCACTTTCTTATGTGACGGACAATAATCCTAAAGGAGATATTCCAAAATTAGAGTGGAAAGAAGTGGCAGGAAAAAATAGACCCACTGCAGTATCTAAAGAAACCAAATTAGTTTTTCTTTATGAAACTCTACAAAAAGAAGTGGCGAGATTATCAGGAACCGCTACAACAGCAAAACCTAAATCATCTCCTAAACCAAGTAATAAGGTGCCTACAGTTACACCACAAGAAGCATTCGAACCTGTTAGTGATTTGAATGAAGATGACTACGATGATTTGCCCTTCTAAATAATTGATTATCAACAACTTAACAATTAATAAATCCTGTGGCGTTAGCTGACACCACTGCAGAGGTTACAAGTAAGAATTGGCTTTTGTAGAGTGTGAAAATTCGTCAAGGTGATTTTCGCCCTCTAACACACAGGATTATTTAACACAAAATAAAATGAACAAAAAACTATTAAAAAAATTTAGACGGTATTTAGAGCTGTCTATTAAATTTGAGAGAAGTTCTAATGCAATTTTTCAAAATATACCTAAAAAACAAAAAACAGCTACAACTCAAATAATATATGAAGGAGATTCGAATGGTAGTTACACGTTAAATTACGATTTGAGGTGTGAAAAAGTATTTGGAGAAGAATCAAGAGCAGATATGATAATGAACGCTGCAAAGGAAAATGCCAAGTTATCAAATGAGTACGATGAGTACAAACAATTACAAGGAGATTTAACAGAATTTTTAAACGCAGAAAATAAACTATAATGAGCGAAACACAAGAAAAACCAATTGAAGAGTTAAAAGACGAAGAAATCAACCTTCTTGAATATATTTATGATGATGGTGATACGGTGGAAGTCCCTGGCCGACTTATGGAAGGACTTATACAAATCCTCCGTCAAGTAGAGCAAAATGAAACAAATCAAGGCTTTATTTCAGCATATCCAACAAAACAAAAAGTAAACAAAAAGAAAGATGTAGTGGAATCTGTTGAAGTGGAATGGGAGATGTACCCAACGGCCAATTCATATTTTTCACAAAAACCACAAGAGACAAAAAGTATGTTGGGTGTTATGGCGTTAGATTTATTAATGCTATTGCAACAAAAGCACTTGGAAAATATCAGAAGTGGGAAGGCAAAGAAAATAGGTACAATGAAAAAAGTAGAAGACGATGGGGTTAAACTTAGCTAATATACCAAAATTTCACACAAGTTGGTTAGAGAAAATTAGAAAATCCGTTGGTGCCTCAAATATGTGTTATGTGACAAATTCAAAAGGATACTTTGTGAGAAGTATCAAAGATGGTAAAGAACAACGTTTTCAACTTACAGGCACACCTTTTGATATGACTCCCGAACGATATCAAGAATTCAATAATCTCGTAAAACAACATTACAATGAGCAGATTTAAAAAACTATATGAATCTATGCTTGAGTCGGGAGAACTACAAGAGGTTTTTCCACTGATGAAAGGTGAGTGGGAAAAAGATAAAAAAAGATTCATAAAAGAACAAACAGAATTAGAAGAATTATTAAGCTTAACAAATATAGATTTAGACGACATAGATGATATCGATTAATGACAATAAAAAATTATTAGAAGGATTTTTCACAGTATGTGAGGCGGTTAGTCAAACAATGGGTGCCCAAGGTAAATTGGCAATCATGGAGAATGAAATACTTGGGAATCCGAAGGTAACAAAAGACGGGATATCAACAGCCAAAAAAATATTCTTCGACCATCCTGAAAAAAACATAGGTGCCAATTTGGCAAAACAAATTGCGGCTAAAACTTTAGTCACTGCAGGAGATGCCACTACAACATCTTTAGTTTTTGCAAAAGCTCTTGTTGAAAATAGTAAAAAGAAAAAATGGTTTGGCCTTAAATCAGCTTACTTTTACAACAAGAGGGTGGAGCAAGGAATGGAAATGGCTTATGACGACTTTTGTTCTTATATGAAAATGCTCTCAAGAGAAGTAGATGACGATGCCATTAAAAAAATTGCCACAGTATCGTCTAATAATAATTCTGAAATAGGAGATTTAGTTTTTAGAGCTTATAAAGCTGTTGGTAAGGGTGGTATTATAGATGTACAAGAAAATCATAATAGTTCTTTTTCAGATTTAGATATATCCAAGGGAATGCGATTATCAAATGGTTGGGAAAATCCTTTTCTAATCAACAATCAAAAAAATGCAAAATTCGAAGGTGATGATGCAGTAGTGGTAATATATGAAGGTTATTTAGGTGGAGATGAAGTTGTTCAGAACTTCTTACAACAAGTGAGAAATGATTCTCCTAATAGACCTATTGTAATTATTGCAGAGAGGTTCCACGAAGACACGGTTATAAAAATAACCGACCTCCATCAAAGAGGCATACTTAATATCACTTTAGTACAGTGTCCCGAATATGATGTTAAGAGGAAGGCATTATTAGAAGATGTTGCTGTCTTTACAGGAGGAGAGGTGTTCTTACAAGGAGGTGAAGATAAAAAAATAGTTGCAGGAGTAGCCGATAAAGTTATTGTAACAGAGAACTCTTGTAGTTTCATTAAAAATACACCTACAGAAGAGTCTAAAGCTAAAGTAGAAGAACTTAGAGGTCAATTAGAAGAAGTGACCGATAAGGATTTTATAAAAAGAAGAATCCAAAACCTCGAAGGTGTCTCTGCCACTATATTGGTTGGCGGTATATCAGAATCTGAAATCAAAGAAAAATTTGATAGGGTGGATGATTCAGTGAGGTCAGTGGAGTCTGCTCAAGAGGAGGGATGGATATCGGGAGGTGGTTCTGCATTAGTCTATATAGCAGAACTTATGAGAGGTAAAAAAATCGGCTCAGAGGAAACACAATTTGGCTATAATATTGTTTTAAGCGCATTAGAGGCCCCTTTTAAACAAGTTTGTACAAATGCTAACAGAGATTATAGAAAATATCTCAGAGGCCCTCAAAAGATTTATGGGAGGGGTTATAATGCCTTTACAGACCAAAGGGCAAACCTCATAGAAGATAATATCATTGATAGTACTAAATCAATCAGAACCGCATTGGAAAACGCAATGTCAGTGGCAAAATTATTATTAAACACTGCAATTATAATAACACTAAAAGAAGATAATAACTAATCACAACGACACCTCGAAAAAACTAAGTACAAATAAAAACAACAAAATGAGAAATTCAGAAGCACAACAAGCATTAAACACAATCAATCAAGCATTGGAAATAGCACAAAGAAAAGGAGCTTTTTCCTTAAAGGACTCTGCTACTATCGCAGTAGCATTAGACACACTAAACAGATTTCATGCTCCCATTGAAGATGGGTATGAAACCGCAGAAGGTGTGAAAGAGAAGATTAAAACCGAAGAGGAGAAAAAATAATTCCATATACCAACCAAAAAAGAAACCCCTAACAATTAAGTTAGGGGTTTTTTGATTCCCCAAAAGGATTCAAACCTTTAATCTCTTGAGTCGTAATCAAGGGCTTTTTTCAGTTAAGCTATGGGGAAGTGTAGTGCCCTCGACAGGAGTTGCACCTGCAAGCCGAAGCGTCCGTGTTTAAGACGGGTGCGTTTACTAATTTCACCACGAGGGCATTTTGTATTGTGCCGAAAGAGGGATTCGAACCCTCACGCCATTAAGACAATAGTTTCTAAAACTATCACGTATAACCAATTTCGTCATTTCGGCTTTCAGGGTGTTACATGGGATTTGCACCCACCAACAGAGGAATCACAACCCTCCTGCTCAACTAACTTGCACTATAACACCATATTTATTTAGATGGGCTAGAAGGATTCGAACCTTCGCTTCTCTCCGTCAAAGGGAGATGTCTTAGACCGCTAGACGATAGCCCAATATAGTACTCGGTACGAGGGTCGAACTCGTTTTGCAAGGTTGAAAACCTTGATTCCTAACCTACCGTAGAAGAACCGAGCAATTAGTCTAAGTGGCTGAAATCGAATCAGCGAATCTCCTGTTTCCAAAACAGGCGGGTTCATCCATCTGCCCTAGCACTTAGTTTTCAAGAATAAAAAAGCCCTCGAAATTAATCGAAGGCTTGATGCTTTTTGTTTATATGTTTAGGTTTTAACCACCCATTTTATCGTTACATATAAAAATAGCAAAGTCGCCTCCGAGATTTCTCGGTTGCTCAAGCTGTTCAATATGTAATCGTAAATTATTCATTTTTTCTAATTATGGTACAAACATAGAACTAATTATTTTAATATCCAAATGTATTAAGAAAAATTTAATAAAAAAGTTTTTTTAGACACCACGGACGGAATTGAACCGACATTAAAATAGTTTTGCAGACTATCCCCAAAGCCAATATTAGGTACATGGTGATTAGTGCGATGAAAAGGATTTGAACCTTCGACCCTCTCCTCTTCAGGGAGCCACTCTACCAACTGAGTTACCACCGCATTTAGCACGTCTGACAGGCCTCGAACCTACAACCTTTGGGTTTGGAATCCAACGCTCTACCAATTGAGCTACAGACGTATTTATACCACTTTTTAAAGATAATGATAAACTTTTGCTCCTCAGGGGAATTTCGAAATCCCGACCTCAACCTTAACAGGGTTTTGCTCTACCTCTGAGCTACTGAGGAATATACTTGCAGAGAGAAAGGGAATTGAACCCTCACCGCTTTTACACGGGCTTACTTAGCAGGTAAGTGCGACAAACCAATATTCGCCTTCTCTCTATTAGCGGAAGAAGTGGGAGTCGAACCCACACGAGACTGATTACTCCGAACAGTTTTCAAGACTGTGGCCACCGCCAATTGGCTTGCTCTTCCAATTAGATTTAGTTAAAACGAGTTTAGAATGCCAAATCTTAATGCACTCTCATAACGGAGTCTCGTAATCCAATATCATGCCTGACCTACCGATAGTCTTACTTAGGTCATCAACACAATTGTCCTAGGATTAATGTTAACCTATCTTGGGCATCGTGGGGACGGAAGGGTTCGAACCTCCAACGGGGTCTTTCGACACCTACAGATTTACAGTCTGCTCGCTTCAACCAATTTGCATACGGCCCCAAATAAAAAATCCCCTTCGTCTGAAGAGGATTCTTTTGTACTTTTATCTTGTTTTGTATTAACTTAATTCGTCAATACCTTTTGCACATAAGAATCCTCTGCCGTTACTAAACGACCAATTAGAATTACTATATGTACAATAATTTGTTTTCATTTTAAATTGCAATAATGTCCCTTGGACTTCTATTTTTAACTTTCATACCGCAATAATACAAATAGTTTTTTAAACTACCAAATGCATTAAGAAAAATTTAATACTTTTCGTGGCCACAACAGGACTTGAACCTGTAACCTCCTCGTTATGAGCGAGTTGCGCTAACCAATTGCGCCATGTGGCCGATTGCTCATGTTTTCCCTTAGTAAATTATGAGCTTTACTTACTCCCTACCTCCGTATTATAGAAGCCCCGACAGGATTCAAACCTGTAACGTATTCCTTAGAAGGGAATTGTTCTATTCAGTTGAACTACGGGGCCGTTTAGAAAAACAAATAAGGTTTCCATTCATCGTGTATCTCTGTTGTCTTTCGCATAAGCATTAAATAATGCGGTCTTTGCGGTTGTGGTATTTCTTTACCATATTCTTCCAAAGTCAAATCTGCCTTCTCGTTGTTACATTTAAAACAAGCTGTTACCCAATTAGAAAAACTATCTCCTCCTCCTTTTGCTCTTGGAATAACGTGGTCTATGGTAAGTGTTTTTTTATTCTTACAACCACAATATACACAAGTATAACCATCTCTTTTAAAAACATTTTGTCTTGTTAAAGGAACCTTCTGATTAAAATGAATTTTTATGTAAGATGGTACCTTAATTATAGAAGGTTTATATATTTCCAATTTTGGATTTACCAATCCGAACGTTTCTTCATGTGAGTGTACAATCTCAGCATTACCTTTAAAGTAAATCACAAAAGCCCGTTCCGATGTAATTATACTTCGGGCCATATAAGATTGGTCTACTACTAAACATTTCATAATTTTAATTTGTATTTCGGGTTGGACTCGAACCAACGACTTCTTACATGTAAAATAAGCACTCTACCAACTGAGTTACCGAAATAATTAGAGCTCTCTATCGGGTTCGAACCGCAACTTCTCGTTACAAATGAGACGCTTTACCAATTAAGCTATAGAAAGCATAGCGGTTCTAGAGGGGGTCGAACCCTCGTTTTTGAGCAGAGACAGTGCAAATCCCCTTCCTGTGGGGCTTATAGAACCAAAACGGGTTTTTCAACACCAAGGAAACCCTGAACCTTGTTATTAGCATGTAAAACATGTCGTGTCTATTAGTAGCGGAGGAGGGACTCGAACCCTTTCATCAGAGGTTATGAGCCTCGATAGGCACCGTACCTTACTACAACCGCAATGTAAAATTGAGAAAAAATATTAATATAAAAAACTATTTAACATTTTTTAACTTTTGAGCGAATGGTGGGGCTCAAACCCACGACCCCCAACTTGGAAGGATGGTGCTCTAATCAACTGAGCTACATTCGCATTATTAGTAGGTATAATAGGATTTGAACCTATGACCGCTTGTTCATCAGACAAGTGCTCTGCCCCTGAGCTATATACCTATTTGGTTCCCTAGGTAGGACTTGCACCCACTCTCATTCCGTTAAAAGCGGAAAGCTTTCCTTGGTAAGCTACTAGGGAATTTTAGTGGAGACGGAGAAAATCGAATTCTCCTCACGGAACTTGCAAAATTCCATCGCCTTGCCTTGGTACATGCGCCCCCAAAATGAAAAAACCTCCAACATTTCTGTGGAGGTTCTTCTAATTTATTATTGCTTTAGTTTCAACAATAAAAGTTACCTCCGTTGGTTTTCCCAATGGCTCTATCCGTAACCTTCGCTATAATATTTACTACTGTTGAATTCATTTTATTTTTAATATTGAATACAAACATATAACATGTTTTTCAATTATCCAAATATATTAATTTTATTTTAATGAAAAATATCGTATACTATGTCTATAAAGGCTTTTATAGCTTCAATAAGTTCAGTGTCACCTTCATCAAATTCTTCAAAAACACCTTCCTCTAAATTAATGACCCTTTTAAACCAAACCCCATTGTCCCAATAATCAACTTCAGTGAAAGGATAAGATTGATTTCTCTTATCAGTAAATTCTATAGACTCCAATACTCCTGTATCTATATCGTGAAAACTTTCAAAACAGAAGCTATCATTTTCCCATAGAGATGTTTTTCCTTTTATTATATCATCTTCTTCTATTATGACTGTTGGTTTTTCCTTTGCGGAGATTGAGCTTTCTTTTACGTACCACTCTCCATTTATTTTTATTCTATTTTCCATCATATAATAATTGTATTTGTCGTTGTATTCTATCAAATAGTGGGTCAGAAGACATTGTAAGACCTCCGCTACCATTACTTTTTTCAAATAGAGATAATATCATCTCCTTTTCACGGTAAAGTAATGTGTTTTCTTTTTGGAGGGCTTTATTAGCCATTCTAAGATTAGAAATTTCTTCTCTACATTCTATTAATACTTCTCTAGCTGTTGGTTCTCTGTTTTCTTCCATTTGATTATTTAATTTATTTTCCATATTCTTTTTTCCAAAGATTAATTATTCGTTTTTTATTTTCTGTTGCATACTGTACACAATTATTAGTTCCTCCTGAAGAACCATCCCAAACAGATACAACAATATCAGACTTATCTACCATCCATTTATTTCTTAATTGCATACAATAAGGTGTAAACTCCTCTTCAGTGACATATTTAACTTCATCAGACTTATCAATTATATCTTGCCAATCTTTTTTAGAGTTTTTAGTCCATTTAGAGGAATGATTTAAACAAGGTACTGCAGATATCAATTTTATATGAGGATATTTTTCTTTTAATTTTAAAACTATCTTTGCACTCCATTGGTCAACACCTAAAGCCACTCCGTTAATAAAAACACCGACACCCTCATTTTCTATAAGGTGAACACAACAATCGTGAATTTCCCAAAGCAATTGTTTATTATCTAAATCTTTATACCCTTTTAATTTTGAGGGTCTGTGTCCTGTAAAACAAGCCGTTTTATTCATCTAATCTATATGTAAAATTAACTGTATTAAAACTTGTATAAGGGAATTCTTTTAACCTAAGAGTGCTACTGCTTTGGCTTACACTCATGTCAAGTAATGTATATTCCTTTTCTAAATCCAATTTTTCTTGTATGTGTTGTATGTCTAATTTGTAGCCTCCATTAAGATGAGGTTTTACAATAATAGTATTCTCTTTTATAAAAGACTCATCTTCTTCAGAGGGAACACCAAAACCATAATAACACTTTTTAAAATATATATTTATTAACTTATCGAATATTTGTCGTGATTCCATATTATAATTTTAATTCTTCCGTATTACTCAAATCTATCATAATATTCAAATACTTTTTCTAATTGAGATTCATCTTTCAAATCATGTTCCCACCAATCGCCTTCGGGGTTGGGTACCAATTCGCCTGTGTCTTTATTTTTATCATATCTATGGCTTATAACATCAATGTAAAACGTCTTTGGTTTGAAAGGGAATTCTTTTATATATTGTTTACTTGTAATAACATTACCTTTACTGTCGGTTACGGAACCATTAGAAGTAAAGGTATCATATTCTTCTTCACCTTGGAAAATAATAGCGTTAATATAACAAGGCCTCCCCTCTTTTCCGTCTTTAAATATAGAACTTAGTCTATTATTTTGATACATTTCTCTACCATCTCCATAATCATTACATTTATTCCATTCCCACTCCTCTCCTGTTATAGGACATATGTTTTGTTGGTTTAATAAGGATTTTATTACCCCACTAACTGCTTGTGCAGTGTAAGGCATTGAACCTCCACTTTGGCCCGAAGAAAAAACCTTCTCAACCAACTGCAATATTTCATTCTTAAAAGGAGTAACTATAGCGTCTTTTACTGTCTTCTCCAATAAATCTAATTCAAATTGTGCATGTGTCATATTTGTGTTTTATTTACAATTCTTCGGGGGTTTCATAGCTATCATAATCGGGCATTGATTCTAACCTAATGGCCTTTATTGAGTTTTTACCTAACACTATCGCTTTACATATTCTATGCCATCCATCACAAACCTGTCCTTTTGGAGTTAAAAGTACAGGATATTTTAAATCAGTGCCCACACATCTTTTTGCATGATATATAAAATCATCCATGTTATTGATACCCCAAGCCATTGTTGTCAAATCTATTCCTGCCAATGGTAAATCAAAAACATTAAATTGCTCAGAATGTTCTATCAGTTTAAAGGCAGAATACCTATAGCCATTACTATTGAAAAAATTGTCAGATAATTTTACTTCTTCTATCTTTACTTTAGGTAACTCTTTCATTATAATCCAAGGTTTTTTATTGCGTAAGCCGTTAATTCAACATCTTCAAAATCAACTAAACTTTCTACAGTTGGATATGTACTTTTTATTATATTAAAATAACTTTTTTCTTTTCCTGCGTTTTGTTCAAATTCTAATCCTTTAAACATTACTTTTTTTGTTGCCCACATATATTCATCCCAATCACATCTTTCATATTGTTCATTACCATATACTCCTGTAAGAGGTTCGTCTAATACATTACCTTTATCATCACAAGGAACAAACATATCGAGAGTAAGTGGCCGTTTGAGAAACAAAGCATAATCCGTTACGTTCATAGTAAAATGATAGGGTGTAATCTCGTTTCTTCTAATAAGTTTATCTTGTTCTAAAACAAACTCTGTCATACTTACTAATTTCATATTTGTGTTTTTAAAATTTCTAATTGCTCCTCTAAATGTTCTACATACTTCAGGACATACCCACTCACATCATCATCTAATAATGTGAGGTACTCTTTAATCAACGCTACTTTTTCTTCTTTATACCGCATGTGCAAAAATAAACAATATCAGGGGAATATAAAAAACTTTAACATAACTTTAATATTCGGCCATAAAAAACTGACTTTACCATTTATGTAACAATAGGCCCCATTTTTTAAGTCTTATTGCAACACAAAAAGAGATGTCAAACTATAACCTGACTAAACAAAATAAAACGTAAGGGCATACCCTGACAAACATCTTTTCTTGTTGGTACCCCCCATCATTGTATGACAAATCACTTACTAATGTTAGTATAACCCAACAATGAATAATATACAGTTCAATACAAACACATGTTCAGTGACAATGAACGTACCTAAATAATGAACAAATTTGTATCAAACTAAAGAGTGTTATGTAGATATTATATTTACCCCACCAAATATATTAAGATTTTTGTGATACCCCCTATAGTTTGGAATTTAGTGTATGGGAATGTGTGGGGAACCACCTAAGCGAAACCCCTCCCATCAAATGACGAGTTTTGGGAGTACCCCCTACCAAAGATACCAAAAGAACTATATATGCGCTTAAAACGGCTAAAAAGTGTTTTTTAGTGGGTTTATTTATTTGTCTTTGTGTTACTGTTTTGATGATGTTATAATGTTATTTTGATGTTTGTGTTTATATGCTCTACTGTTTGAAATGTTTGTTTATGTGTTTTTCTATGTGCCGAATTATTGCAATTTAATTGCCTTACAAAATTTAATTGACAATTCCAAATTTATTCGATAAACGGTAATTGATTTTTGAATTTAATTGCGTTTTTTACACTTAAACGAATATATTTGCATTTGAACGAGTTTATTGTGTAAAAACAATTATGTTATATTATCTTTGTGACGTAGTTACAATGTAGCTATGCGCTCTTTAAGATTATGCACACGTTTAACGCAATGGGGGTAAAACCCTATAACCCTACAATACGTGTATGGGTTTAGCTTACTGAAACGTTAGTTCATTGATATAGTGATATTTATTTAATTCTAACTGTAAGTTGGGCATCGTATTACATTACGATTACCTAAAAACGACCAAAGATACGCAACGACGTAAATATTAAGGCTTTTTTAGGTTGAAAAAATCCAACCCGTTTTAGATATAATAAATAGCACGTTGAGAGGGGGAAAGGTACGCATCCGAAGAAGAAAAGCGTACCACGACAAAATTTCGGTTGTAAGTGTTGGATTGCTTACAACGTATAATTACCGTAAAAATAGATAGTGGCAATAGTGCTAACTGCATGGGAATTATATAAAAAAGTACCTTATTACGTAACATTTTAAGCCTTGAAAATCTTATATGTTATAGGCTCGTTGAAAAAGCGAGGGCGTTAAAATTGGATTTTATATAACGTCAAAACCATTGGTAAACAATAGGGAAACAATAAAAATCAAAAAACGTATGGGTTTGGGCAAATAACCTAATCGAACAGACGTTGAAAATTAAAAATTGCAACCAACACGATGTTAGCGAAGTGCAGTAACTAACGATTGAGTGTTTATGAATAGCCTTATGCAAGTGATATTGCATAGGGCATCTATTATAAAAAGCCTTATGTACGTAACGAACATTGCATAAGGTTTTTATATTTATTTATTAATCTTAAAACCATTTTATTATGAAAACTATTGAAATTACGTTTACCAACGCAGAAACGCAAATTAAAAGAGAGATTAAAACAAGTGCTGAACTGAACCTATCAAAAGTAGTAGGCACGGTATGTAGTGACTTGTTTAGACTTGTATCTTTGCAAAACAAGACAAAAACCAAACTGTTTAGTTTATCAAAACCGTTTGAAATACGTGTTGTTACTGATGAAATTGTAATTGATACAACCAAAATTAGTAGTAAGTTCAAAACACGTTTCAAATTGAACAACACGGCAAAGAGAAAACGAGCCTTTGCACAAACAGTTTATACCGTAATTGAATTTGCCAATACCAAAACCAAAGTTGTTACGGTTGAAAGCCTTGAAAAACAGTTGGAACGCCAAATAATTGCCGACGAGTTGGCAGTTTAAACAATTAAACCCTCTAATTAAGAGGGTTTAATCCCTTTTTGCAGGTTTGCAGTCGTGAAATAATAGCGATGATAGTTCGATTCTATCTTAAGGGGCAAATAAAACCCAAAACCTATGATAACTTTAACCTATTTATCGGACAAAAAAACACGCACCTCTAAACTTTTGGGGGTGCTTTGTGTTTTAATAGACTTATATTTAACCCTATTAATAACAACACTTTAATCATGGCACGTAAAAGAATACAACGACCAACCACATACGACAAGACAATAAAAAATCTTTGTATATTAAACAACTGCACTTCTAAAGAGGCAAGGCACATTTATAATCGTAGAATAACCCTTAAATTAAAACCCGAATAGTATGAAAAATATAGCTATTTATAAATTAATAGATACTTACTATAATCCTCCTATGGAAATATGTGTAGGAACAAAAAAATCTTTAATTAGGTGGGCAGAAAAAAGATTAACACAGATGCAAAAAGAAAATATAGAGGATGAAGATAATGATTATCATACAATAACAAAAAAAGAACTCAATACAGAAGAAGGGTTTGTAAAATTCTGTAATATAGACGGAATAAATTGCAAACATATTGTAACTATTAACGAAGTAGATTTTTAAATTTTATGAAACCAATTTCAAGGCGCAAAGAAAAACAAATAAACAGACTGTTTATTATATCGATAGTAATACTTATATTTGTAACCATAACTTTAAACATAATAAGATGAAAACAACAGTAGGGGCAGGTTTGCCAAGCGTAGGATATTCCATGAAAAACCAAAACACACGACCAACGCACTATTTAGAAAAACACTTTCCTATTGAGGAACGTAAAGACTTTTTCAAGTGGGTTATTATGACACCGAACGGTTTAGCAAAAGATTTTGAGGGCAATGTGATGTACTTTGACCACTTCAATTTAGAACGTGCCAAAGATACGTTAAGAGCCATAAAAAGAACCGTGAAAATGAACAAGAATATTTAAAACCATAAGGTATGAAACCGAACACGATTAAAACAAACCAACGCATATTTGAAGTGACCAACGTAGAGGGGGAAATATTCTTATGTAATTTAGAACATTTTAAACTAAACCTCAAAGGCAGTTTGGTGGATTATGATATGAACGAAATAGTAAGGGTTCGTCATTATTGGAACAACAGTCTTTTAAAGTTGGGCAAAATACACGTCAAGGAAATGATTTTGGCGCAAAGAAAACCAACCCAAACAACTTAATCATGTACGACGATTTATATAGTAACATAGATTTCAATATAGCAATACAAGAATGTAACAGTATGTTTGTTACGTTTAATTGTGGGGTTATATGGCTAAATTAAAGCATTTAAACGAGGGAAACCACGTTAAATAGAAACATGAACCTTTAGCGATACTTTTTTTGTCTTTGCTCTATGGGATATTCAGACTAACTTATTGATAGTCAAGGCGTGAACTTATAGCGTTATTTTTATAAAAATCGGCATAGAAAAACAAAACAGACAACTTAAACAACAATATTATGAATACAATTAACTTTTTATATTTCTGTTATAACTTCAATATAACACAATTAGAACAACTATTGGAATATGTAGGCATGAAACAACACTTTATGGACAAATGGAAGTCCTATGGGGGAGGAACACAAGGTTTTATCAACCTTATAATGAATATGAGCAGGAATAACCAATTAAAAGCGATAAAGTGGATTGAAAACAACTACAAAGGGATTTAATTTGAGGGAAAATCTCTTGAAAGTGGCGTTATTGTTGGGATTTTAAGGGGGAGGTAATATCCCAACTATCAAATCGATATTAAATTGATATTACCTTTCCCACATTTTACCACTTATTACCACCTTATAGCCCTTTACACTATGTATTATTTATAGTGGTACTTATTCTGTTAGGGTTGTTGGTATGGTAACGAATTATTTATTAACTATAATTATTATATTATGCAAGTAGGTGATACTATTAAAATAAAGAACCCACAACTTAACTTTCAAAAGGAATTACGTTATGTTGTTACTAAAGTAAATAAGACTACTTTACATTGTTATCTTAAAGACGATGTTAGTGTAGCTTATAAGGGTATTAGAAAGAACTTAATGGTTAAAGTATAACTGTTAGTTGTATTAATACGGTTTGATGAAACGGCTTATGGTTTTTTCATTGCGCCAAAAATAAAATAGAATTATGAGAACTATTACAGTTAAAACAATGAATGGCGAGGGTTGGATTAGATATATACTCGAAGCAAAGGATTTTAAAGTGCCTAAAGAGTTTAATGAAGTAGAGGAAACAGTATTGAAAGACCTTAACGAGTTTTCTTTTAAGTACAATATAGACGACTATCAATACAAAGAGATACGTTATAATCGTTTTGGACTTACATTTGAGGAACGACCTATAAATTTGAAATATAATTTCAAAGTATTAAATAGAATTGAGTTTTCTGTTTTTTCCTATGGTGGATTTGATGTAAGGGAAATAATTAACTTAATACCCAAAACACTAAAGGAATTTGACGATATAATCGACGAGTTTAAATATCTACCTACAAACAACAAAGGAACTTTTAATATAGAGGAGTTAAAGAACTATGAGCAAAACAGACAAATTAGAGTATCATAGAGCAAGAGTGAAAGAACTTATTGATAGATATTCAGATGATACATTTGAGATGCCTTTATATGTTATTGATGATATTAATTATCATCAAAATATCATTAAGAGTTTAGAGGGATTTTAAAATAGAGTATTTTAGTTTTTCTATGCCGAATTTATTTACTATATTGTAGAACGAATTAAAAAATTAGATTATGAAATATTATTGCCAATTATTGAATTTAAGTAGTGGTTATGTACCTAACAGTTTACCACCACAATTTAAAGAGGAACTTAAAACCCCTAAAGAAATGTTGGGTAGTGATGCAGTCTTAATATTGGATGCAAGAAATAACCTCAACACTATGATACAAGATAGTGAGAAAAGGTTTAACAATATTCAGAAACTAAAACCTAGTATAGTGGGTTTTAGAGTAGTAAGAAGTAGTAAGTTTATTGATACCGATAAGGAAAAAAATAAACGTAGTATTGTATATGAATATTTAGAACAAGATTGATTATGAACGCAAAGTACAACTTTAAAGTAGGGGATAAAGTGAAACACAGATTTAGACCTTACTACCAAAAAAGCGTTGTAACAGAAATTGAAAGTGGTTGCAACGGATTGGTTAAGATAAAAAGTGAGGACGGTTTTTATGGTGGCACAGAAGAAACTTGGTTTGCACCACAAGATTTAACAAAATAAATTACTATCTTTAACAAAAACTAAAACATATGAAAGCAAAAAAATATAAGTACAGAGGATTTACATTTGAAGTTGAGGACGGAATAATGAATATGATAGAGCCTGACTATTATGATGGACAGGAATTAGAGGGCTCTAAGCCAACTGAATTAGAATTTAGGGATGTAATAGCAGATTGGATTGATGTTAGAAATAGGGATTTAACAGAGATGCCATTGGATGCGTTTGAGATTGAACCGATACGCAAAGGTTTTAGTGTTGAGGAAATTATTGCAATATTTGGTTATGATATTGTATCTTACTATGATAATCTTAATAAGAAGTAGTATGAAACAGTTTAAGAGCATTAATGAAGTAGCCAAACATCTACTTAAAGAGCAAGGTATTAAAGTCAAAACAGAATATGTAGCTGATTTTAATTACGATGCTAATTGGATATATCTACCACGAGTTTATTCTTATGATGTATTTAAGGCTAAAGTAAGAGTGTTACAAAACGGTATTGATACGGTAAAGAATTGCATTAAGATAACGTATGATGTTGACGTGTTTTCTCGTGCCGAAATTGTGGCTAAAGTGAACAACATAAAACATCTTATCCCTTATCATATTAACGGAACGTGCCAAAACCACTTAACAGTTAGAAGTTTGGAACAGTTGTTAGTATGTTATGAGCGTAACAACAGCGTAAAACAAGAAGTGAAACAACTATTAAAAGCATAAATTATGAGCATAGAAGTAACAAAAGATACATTCTACAAACTATTTGAGGACGAGCCAACGAGAGTTGAGAAAAAAGAAACACACGAAATTTCTTTTTACTATGATGAAGAAACAGGACAACGAGGGCGAAAGATTTGGAACTATGTTAGTTCTAAAGTTCATCAATATTATTTAATTGATATAAACGCATAGATTATGGAAAGAACAATATACGTAAAAGCCAAGTATAAAAATGGTGATGATTTTTTCGAGAGCGGATTTTCAGACCTCAACGATGCACTAACGAACAACAATGCACTTAATAATGAAGATATTGTTAGACCTATTGAGATATTTGAGGACAAGGAATATATTGATGAAGTGAGAACGAGAAAAATTTGTGAAATACTATGACAAAACAAGAAGCAAACAGTAAAGTACGAAAGTTATTTAATAGGTGGCAAAGAGATTTTAGAGCCACTAAAAAAGACTTTGAGGATAATTGGGTAGAACCAACAGAGGAATATTACAAGGAATTGAAGCAATTTAAAGCAGATTGTAAGGCACTTCATAATGTGGTTGGGGTATATACCTATCTAACGGATAGAAACGCTCTTAAAATGGCTAGTATTTGTTCATCGGTTAGGTTTGTAGAACCATATCAAATGCTTATGCAGTTACAGAAAACAACAAATAGTTATTAATAACAGGCAGTTGGTTTTTCCAATGCGCCAAAAAACAAAATAATATGTATTTTAATTTAAACACTTTAGAATTTCAAAAAGAAATTCCTAACATTAATCTAACAGACTATTTAAAAATAGTAAGTTGTGAACATCAAAATAATAAAGAAATTATAGCTTTATTTAATTTTGGAATGGAAATAGATGAACCTTTACACTTGCATAATGACGAGTTTTGTGATGATGAAGATGAAACTATTGCAGTAGAAAAATTCAAGAAAAAAGACAAAACATTTGTAGAACATCTTGATTTTTATACAAGCAAAAACCCTAGAATAACAAACCCAATAATAAACGACTTTATATAATGGTAAAAGATATTCAAACAAAGTTAGTTCCAATAGATGAATTGGAAACAACTTGTAGTATTATAAATGCACTTGATATGTGTGAAGCATTAAGATTTACAACGGCAAACCAATTAGAAGAACGTTGTTTATCTTTGATGAACATAGAGTATGGCGAGGTAGGTTTTGAACGCAAGAGTGATTGGATGCGTTTTGTGAACAAATTGGACTCTTATGACGATACGCCTTTAAAACGTATGATTGTAGGGGATAAAAAGAGTTCAGATTGGGGCGGTGCTATTATATCCAAAGAAGATATTGAGTATAGTGAGGACGGTTTTAGAGTAGATTTTAAAGAGCCTACACCACTTATCCTTGAAACGATAGGGGATAATTATGTAGTGGCTTATGTTAATTCCTTACGAGGTAAAACAACGTGGGAATGGTATCACAGAAAAAGTCATAATGAGGATTTAGGTAATTATGCAGGGATATGTGAAGTATATATCTATGATGTTGAAATTTTAAACTAACAAACATGAAAGTAGAAATAGAAAGTGTATTGCAGAATTTCAATACGCCATCCCAAAATTACGAGTTTTGGGATATTGTGAAACAAGCCAATATATCAAAGACCTTGGCGGAGTTTAGGTACGAGTTGAGTACAAAGGATATAAATAGTTTTGTTTATGGGTTCGGCTCTAACCATTGTTGGGTAAAACAGATTGATTTTAGGAACGGAAAGCCTTTTGAAAATAGGTTGTTGTTTATAACTGAATAGATTATTTAATTATTTAACGGTTGATTAGTTGTTGTCGTTTATTTTTTGTATATTGTGGCGACGATAAAAAACAGAGAGTTTAATTTTAAAAAATAAGGTTTATGTATAAAGTAATTATTACAAGAGGGGATTTTTTAAGCCCCAAAGAATTTATAAAAAAGTACTCAACAAAAGATATTAAAGCAGTTGTTGAAAATGTAGAGTTTGAAGGTACTGACGAAGTGCATACAAGCGGTTATACTTTAAGAGATTTAACAGGCAGACACTTTACAGAAATATATAAAGAGTTAAAAACCATTTATATCGAGGAAGATTTGCGTGGGGAATGTATGGGTGTTTATCTTCAAAGTGATGAGGGTTTTAAAAATGAAGTTTTTACAGAAGATGATTTTTATTTTTGGCACGTATAATTTAAAAAACTAAACACTATGATACACGATTTAAGTACACAAAAAGGTAGAAACAAATATGTTGAAGCTATGAGCAAAACTAAACTAGAGAAGATACAAGACACAATGGATTTTAACGGTTATTGTTATTTCCATGCGGAAAATTACAAGGCAAAAAACGATAAGCCTTGTTTTATATCCGAGAACGATGATACACCTTATAGTTATCAAGAACTGTTTAAGGAAGTGTTGGAAACAGTTAAGACAAAAGATTTTCTTTTGGCAGTTGCAGAAAACTATGATTATTGTGATTATTTGAATGACGAACCTTTTATATTAGAGGACAGTAGTATTAACTTTGAAGATGTTTATTTAGAAATTACAGAAGAAACACCCGAACAGTTTGCTGAAACATTTATGGATAACTACTTTTTAGGTGGGGATGAAGTTTGGTGTAGTATATCTACCAAGTTACAAGATTATATGATGTAAATTTAAAATAAAATAAAATGACACGAGAAACAATAAAAAAATTCGATAGGGTAGTAATTACAGATGAAGCATTTTATGATGAAAAGTTGAATTGTAATATAGGAACAGTATTAAGATTATATGATGAACCCTTACCTTTTAGTAAACCTACACCGTTAGTAGAAATAGTATTTGATAACGGTGTGATACATAGTGTTGGACAACATGAAGTCATAATTATCAAACATAAATAACATGAAAACAATAATAGAAGATGATGTTCTTTTTACGCAAAGAGAACATACAGAATTAAGGTTTGAAAGACAAAATTCAGAACTTTGGGTTTATGATGTTGACCAATTTGATATACCAACAACAGAAAACAGAGTTGGTAGTTTGTTTATTCATCACGACGAGGAATTGGAGGATGCTTATATAGACGATGAAATGGAATATGCTTATGAGGATATACATTATGTGTATATCAACAATGAAGTTGTTACATTAGACAAGTTAAACTTAAAAAGAGAGTGGGAATGAAAGCAATTAAGCACGAAGTACACGAAGACAAGAAATATAACTCTAAATATTTTAGTGTTCTTATAAAGGATAAGGATATTGAGGTATGGGTTGATGTTTCAGTTGAGGATAAGGATTTATCTATTGATTGGAATAAATATATATTCCATTTAGATAATGAGGATGATGTTAGGGTTAAACAGTATCAAGAAGCCTATACTGATGAAGCAGGTTGTTATAATACTGATGCTTGTTTTTCTTTAGCGTCCTCGTATCTTGAAGAACAAAATCTAATTTACCAAAGTAATCAAGGTAATTGGTTTTTATATCCAAGCAAAGAAGAAATTGAAGAAGAAATGAATTTGCACAACGAAGATGAAGTTGGTATTGACAACCAATGGAGTTATGAGGATGCTGAATACCATTTATTATTAAGTGATAAATATTATTAAGATTATGAACGTAGAAAGATTTAGACCAACAATAAAGAAACTGTTTGCTCAATTTTACAGTAATGAAATTGACAAGATACAGTTGATTAAAGGACTTTATGAGGTAGAGAATACTTTATATAGAAACACTAAAACAAAAATCACTTCTGAAAAAGGAGTGATGATTAATAGATTGTGGTTTCGTTTTTTCAATGGCGACACTATTATAACAACTATTAGAGATTTGTCCGATGATATTTATTGTACTACAAACCACGATTATATTATGGACAAAATAAAGACTGCATTGGAAAAACCAAAAGGATTTCAAATTAAATACAGTTAGATATGAAGATACAATATCAAATAATGGAACTTGATAGTTCACATTTAAAGAAAAAAGAAACACTTTATAATGGAAATAAAGATAGAGTTGTTTTCATCCCTGCGGAATTAGAGGGTTGGAATAGTAATATACAAGATACATTTGAACAGGCAGTTGAGGTGGTTTCTAGGTATGGAGAGGATTATAAAGAATATACAATTATACCACGAATTTATAATACACTACACGATGAAGAATAATTTAGAAGAAACTTTAAAAGATATATAATATGAGTAAAATATCAAATGCAATAGTTGAAACATTATTGGAAGAAATTACAGATTACTCTAAAGTAGAATTAGACTCTACCCAACTAGACGAATTGTGTTATATAGCAGACCAATGGAGTGATAAAGAAAGTATAGAATCTGAAATTAATATTTATTTACAAAACATAGGGTACTTTTATGATGAAGATAATTGTTTATGGGACTTACCTAAACATCTTAAAATTACAAAAGAAAGATTTTTAGATTGGTACTTTAATTATGGGCAAGACGAAGAAAACAAAGAATTAAGAGTTGACTTAGCTAACTCTATTATAGACCAAATGTATAAAGTTGGTTTCGGCAGTTTTTCCGTTGTGGAATTATTTGATAATTGCAACCAAGAAAGTATTAGAGCCTATTTTACACAGGAATATGATATGCAAACAGACGAGTTTGATATAGAATTGAGCGATTTAGGATTTGAATATACAATAACATTAATAGATTAAATATTATGAGAACAGCACAATTAAGATTTGAATTAGAGAAAGAACTTGAAGATAAAACCATTTTCAAAAAAGAATGGCTTGAAGATTTAACAGACGAACAAGAAGATGCTTTTTATGAACTATTTGAAGTTCAAGTACAAGGAAAGTATGATAGTTTTCCTGTTAATATAATTGCTTTAGAGGGAAAGTATTTTGAAGCAGTTGATAGAGAAGATTATAAAAGCCACTACGTAGAAGTTTCAGAGGTAGATTTAGAAACCTTAGAATGGTTTATAGAACAAGAAGCAATTAATTTAAAACAATAAAATTATGAAGAAAACAGTAATATATTACGAAATATTAGATTTAGACCACCCAATGTATCATCCAAAAACATTTAATACTTTAAATGAAGCTAAAATTGAATTGGATAAAGAGTACACCAATAGCACCAATGAATATTGGAGGAACAGAAGAACAGGAATACAAAAAGTGACCGTAGAGAAAGAGTTATTATATTCTAATAAATAAAAATTATGAAAAGAACAGTAACATACGTAAGAAGATATTACAAGGCTTATTCAGTAGAAGTAGATTTACACGAAAGTCTTACGGAAGATGAGATTATAGACCACCTTGATAATATTCAAGAGAATTGGGATGAAGTTGTAGACCAAAGTTTAGAGTTTGAAGATAACGAAATATTAATAGATTAATTATGAAACTACAACAAGATAACCACGATAAATTAACAGTGGTAACAGACAAAGAAACAATCGTAAAAGTTTGTAGAAAGTTATTTCGGTGGAGAAAAAACGAATATGAACGGTTTACGCAGTTAGGTAGTGATGATTACGATAGAGTGATTTATCAAATATATCAACACAATAATTGGAACGTTAAAATTTAAGATTATGGAATTTACATTTATAATAAACGAAAAAGCTATATATTGGCAGAAAGGTACTGTTACAGTAGAAGCAGATAACTTAGAAGAAGCTAAAAACAAAGTTGAGAACGGAAAAGAGGGTATTGATTATGAACATCATGGAGATAATGAAGTGATATTAGATACCGAAGAATTATTAGAACGAGAAGTAATAGAAGAAGTTTAATTTAAAACAATAAAATTTTGGGAACACCAAATTTCGCCTCACCAAGTAACGCAAGTAAATACTATGTAGTATTAGCAGGTTACAATGAAAAATACGTTGAATGTAATGAATGTTCAGATAAGTATTGGGAATATGAAGAAGAATATCAGAACATGGAAGCTACTAAAAAATGTGAATGTGGTAGTGATGATTTAGATTTTGATGAAGAATATAGACAACCCGAAGATTATGCTTATGACGACCTCGTTTCAAATATTGGATATGAGATTGAAAAATTAGGCGGTATAAAGGAAAACGAATGTTTAGGAGATAGAAGTTATCCAATATCTTCTATTGGTGTGTTTAAAGAGCATAAGATGTATGGAGATATTGACATTATAGTCAAGATAACATCCACTATTCAATCTGCTTATTATGAGGGTGCAACACTCGATTGGTTGGTTGAGATTGAGGGATATAATGATACTTACAAACATAGCACAGGAAGTTACTATGATGAAAGCCTAGAGGATATTATGGATATGTTATTCGACCCATATTATTCAGAAATGAACGCAGGATTATGTAAGATTATGCAACCAAAGGCAGTTAGTTGGGCAGAACAAACTATATCTGAAATAGAAGAGAAGTTAGAGAAATTATATGAGAATTGGAGTGAACATAAATTACATTGTAAGGGTGTTTTTTCTAACGGCGAAGCAATTTATGAAACAGTTAAATAATTAATTATGAGAATACAAACATTACAGTATGCAGAAAAATGGTTAAACTTAAATGAAGTTGAAACCGTTTTAGATAAGCAAAGAGAAACACTATCGATAGTTGTAAACGATTTCTACTTTGATTTATCCGATAGTGAAATAGAATATAGAGCAGAACTTTATTTAGATTCTGAAAAAGAAGCAATTAAACATTAAAAACCGCATGAAAAAAACAATAACAGAACTAAGAAACAAATGGTTGCCAATACTACAAGTAAGACAAACCATATCCGAAGAAGAATTAGAAGAGTACAACAAAGAAGTTAAAAAATTTGTTGAGCAAAATCCTAATTGGGAAGATAATATTTTGTATATTTGAATTTTAAAACATAAAACTATGGCAATTTACACAGAAGAAACAGACCCAAACGAAAAAGCAGGTTTGGAAAGTACAGAGAGAGAACTAACTATTGATGCAATAAACGACCTCATACAAGAACATGGAGAGTTTACCATTGCAGATGTGGATGCAGACCACTCGCCTTATGTACCAACAAAAGGTAGGTTAACTCATTTAATGGAAGAATTTAGAGAGGGTGGTGGTACAGTAAGGGTATATGACCCAACATCTTATAGTTCAGATGAAATTGATGAGTACGATGAGTTCTATGAAGAACTTGAAACCTCACAATTAGAATATATTTTAGAACTTGCTCAAAGATGGGCAGAAATAAACGAAGAATAATATGTACGTACTAATAAACGACAGTAACCGACCATTTGCAATAGTAAAAGACAATACTAATATGCGAATAGAAAAAGCGATAGCCGAAGAATATCTTTATAATGAGGTTGGACTTATCGGAGAAATGATATTACCCGATTGGGGAGAAACAAGAACCATTGATTTTACAGCAACAGACGATGATGGTTTTGAATATCAAGAGAGTGTAGAAATTATGAAACTTGTAAATTATTAAATATGGACTTTACAGAAAAATTAAACAATCTTTATGAGGAAATAAGACTCTCTATCATAAAGAACGTAGCAGATAAAGGTGTGGAAAGTACAAACTACAATAAAATAATTGTAAAAGTACCCGATGATTTAGCTTTCAATTTAGATAATGGAAGATATGTCGAAGAAGTAGGGCAACATGATTTGATTGATAATCAAGGTTATATTTATAACTTTGGAGTATTAGATTATGAACAATTAACAGAATTAGCCGATTGGTTAGAAAACTTATAAATTATGAAAAAATTATATGACAAGGGTATTTTAATATCCTACAACACAGATAAGGGTTTCTATGAAATCCAAAAGATAGACGATATAGATGATTTTAAGACTTCTAACGGTTTATCTGATGATTATTATATACCTAATGTGATAAACGATAAAAAAGCAAAGACAATAGCCAAGAATATGGGGTTTGTTTTTCTTGATGCGGAAAATCCTAATAAGGTTGATAGATTTTTTGAGTACAATGGGAATGTTATGACCATACAATTTGATAAGTACGGAAGTGAAGGGAGAAATTTAGGAGAATTATTTGATTGGTTGGGGGACTTAGGTATAATACAATGTAATGAGATAGAGCAGTTTTATATTTCAGATGATTGTGGAAATCTATTTGTATTTGACAACCAAGATGAAATGGTTTTAACTAAAAAAGGTATAGTTGAGTTAAAAGCAACAGGAGAAACAATAGAAGATTATAAAGAATCACATGAGGATTTTTATAATTGGTTTTTTAATATAGTTACAAAATAGTTATGGCAGGAATAGATAAAACATATACAGATTCCTATAAAAACTACAAGGAGTTTAAAGATTGGGCAGTTGGTAAAGAGGTTGTTTTTCATTACGGCAAAAAGACACACAAGGTTAGAGTTAATAATTTCATTTACGAGTGGGAAAAAGAAGATTTTGATGGTAGAGAAATGCCTATAATGAACACACCAACTTGGTTAGATAAATATTTATATGAGAATTGTCCTTCCAAGTTTGTATTAGACAGACTTGAAGAGGTATATCCAAGTGGGCATTTGAAAGATATTGTTATTGGAAATATCCCTAACGATTTTAAGCAGAATAGAAAAATCAAGATAACAAAAACAGAAAGAACTTCCCTTCCTTTAACAAATAAAGGATTAAAAGCAGGTTTTTGGTGGCTACAAGAGGATGGAACTAATTTCGATTATAGTGAAGATTTAAAGGCTTGGGTACATAATGAAAGTTATTTTCCAAGTTATACTAACACCATGCACTTTAGAACAGTAAAAGCTATGGTGAGACAATTAAGAAAAATGTATTTACCAAAAGGACTAGAATTTAGATTGATTGGGAGATATGTTGGAGAAGAATTTAAAGTAACAGTAAAATAATAAGATATGAACCGCATAAAAAACACAGTACACTATTGTAAAGACAACAATTTATTTACATTAGACGATTTACTACAAGAAATAACAGTACTTCCTGTTGAGGATATGATTGATGATTTCATAGAAGGAGATGAAATGTACACCTTAAACACATTATTAAAAGGTTGGTTTGCAGTTGCTAACGAGGAAGGTATAATTGCTTACTTCGGAACTCAAGATGAAGCATTTAGTTATAGATTGAATTATATTAACAGGGTATTAAACGGATAAATTATGAGAGACTATCCTATTTACAAAAAAAGAGACGGACAGAGTTTTAAACAAGTCGGCAGCATTTATTCCGACTCTTGGCAAAACGCAAAAAAAGAATTTGCACAGAACATGACAAAGGATAATTGGAATTTATCTAATAACATTATTTGGCTCAATAGAGAGGATGGTGTTAAAATAGAAGGATGGTATGACTTTAATGGAGGAACACCAACTTATTATGAAGAAACAGAATCCTACACAGATGAAGTAAATGATTTTTTATTAGTATCTAAAGAAGATATTGACAAAGGATTTGATTATTGGAACGAGGATGTTTACACTTGGGAACTTAGAAAAAAATAAATTTGATATAAATTAATAAAACTTTAACAATATATTAAAAATAAATTATTAAATTTGCAATTATGGAACTATATAAAGGTTTACCAATTAAAATAATAGAAATAGAACGTAATAGACACTCTTTAGGTAATGGAGTTCATGTTTTTGGAGTCACAACACAAGGAGTTGATAAATTACTCTCATTTTTCTTTGAAAACAACAGTGATGTTGATAAAGAGATAGAAGAGTTTGATAATTCTGTTTCTTATTTTTTACCTCAAGAGATTTTCGAGGCGGATGAAAACACAATAATCAATTTTATTAACGAAAACATTGATAAGATATTATGAAAAACTATAAACTAAATATAGATTGGCAACAACTAAGAGACGATAAGGAGATATTGATAAGTATGAATATTGAACTTCCTCATAATTTTGATGGTCTAATTAATCTTATCGATACCATTCAAGACCAAGCCGTAGATGTTCATGGTTTAAGCGAAGAAGAAGTATTTAATTTTTAAAACAGAAAATTTTGAGCAAAAATAGACAATTAGAAAGAGCAAAAGAAATTTTAGAAAATAATGGTTATTACTGTGGTAATCTTTGGAGTATAAGAGACGT
>CAYGMB010000001.1:0-144436 GCA_964350765.1 uncultured Flavobacteriaceae bacterium | reverse complement strand
TTAAATAAATTTTTCCATACCTATGTAATTTACTTTCTCCACTTGTATACACTATTATACAAACTTTAAATCTTGAGAATTTAAATGCGAGATACAATCACCTTCAAAGCGAATAGCATCGCAGATTATAAAGCAAAATTAGCAGCCGTTAAAACTTTAGGTATGAAAGTACATCACCTAGAGGTAGAAGGTTGGTTTGCTACTGAATCTGTAAAGGAAGCAAAAGATACTAATGCGAGTTGGATGGTTAAAGAGTATGGAATCATGAATGATGATGATTTCAGAGCTTTTAGTTATCATAAAGTAAAAAGTGTAGGAAATGTATGGATTGAAGTTACCCTTCCTGATGGAGATAAAGATAAAACTTGGATTAGATTTCCTCTTTATCCTACAGATGAAAGTGAGAGCAGTTATAAATTCAAAGATAAAGCATCTTTAATAATTCATTGTGTAAAATAAATCTGGAGAATAATTATGAGTAAAGCAGAAAATATTAAATCAGCAATTAAAAAAGATATCCGTTCACTTATCAGAGCAGTTGAAGATTGCACCAGCGTCCACCGTTATGAAGAAGGCGTAGGATTTGAATTTGAAGACGGGTCAGCTATGTTTGTAAAAGAATATGAACTGTTTAAAGTAGTTCACGGAAGCGACACACAATCCTTCGTTGATAAAATCAAAGCAAGAATTAAAAGACAAACTGAGTGGAGCGTGTATCTAAAAGAGCACAAAAACAAAAGAAGCTCAGTATTAGCAAAAGCATCTTGAGGAAACTAAAATGGCAAAGACCGTAGTTATAGATAAAGTTGAATTTACTGCTAGACGCGTAGACTTCACTGTAGCTGCGGCAGATTCATACAGCCATATCAAAAAGAGTGGATGGAGATTAGAGTATCAAGGACGTGTAGTTATAACTGGGTTAGGACCACGTCCAGCCCACGGACCTCATGACCCTCACTTCCCTACCTTTAAAGATTTAAACGAGTACCTGAAAGAAGAGGAAGCAGAAGTACTTTTGAGAAAATTATCATAATCTGGGTATTAAAAATGGAAGATAAAATTAAATTAAAAGAATCCAAGTGTAAAACACCTTGTCCAGAATGCCCTTATATAAAAGGGGCACCTGAAGGGTTTTTCGGAGGACAAGACCCTGAAATATATGCGGATGCTATACATAGAGACAGTGTAGTAGTCTGTCATTCCAGAAATAAATATGATAAAGATGGTATGGCTATTGAACCTTATGAGCCCTGTCTAGGTCACGCTATGATTCAAATAAAAGCTATTAAAAGACCTTACCCAAATACACCTCTTGAAGAAGTTCATGAGAAAGTAAAAGACGAGCCTAGAGATAATATATTATCTCCATGGGAATTCAGAGATTATCACGGATTGCCGAAAAAAGTATTTTAATTTAAATAAAACAGGAGAAACCAAAATGGGTACTGGTACTAATTTGATGATAGCAGCAGGTGAAGATAAATTTTTCGATATTTGTGATACTGTATTGTCTACATTGCAAAAAACAGTAATGGATGAGTTCCAAAGGTTACCACCAGAAGAGAACACCTTAGCTAAATCTATGATTCAATCATCCCAGCAGGATAAATTTAGCCACCCTGAATTAACGGCAATGGGGAATATGGACTGTATATTGGTATCTTTCGAGACACCAGAATTAGGTGCCAGAGATTTAAAAATTATCTCGAAAAGTCACGGAGATGACATGGATACTTATTCTGGAGATAAAACATATCTTAAATTAGGATTTTGGGGAGCCTCCGAAAAGATTCTGAGAATACTAGCAGAGGCATTAAATGAAGAGCATTCCCTAGAGTCCTATCTGGTAGTAAATGATTGCGAGGGAGAGTACGAGAAAATCTTTTAATTATTTTTCCAAAACTATGTAATTATTTTCATTGATTTGTATACACTATTATAAGCAATTTAAATTCTGGAGAATTAAAAATGACCGATAAAGCAAAAAAGCTAGCCAAAATTAAAGACAAGATTAACAAGTTATTAGCATTGGCAACTTCTGACAATCCTAATGAAGCAGAAACTGCAATGAGACAAGCCATGAGCTTGATGCAGAAGCATGCTATCACAGAACATGACCTTGATGAAAATGATAAAACTATTATTCATTATAAATATACTTCAGGGTTCGTAAAACCTCCATTATATATGCTAACTGTATATAACTCCGTTGCAAAAGCACTGGGAGTCTATGTAGCTTATACAACTGGAAGAACTTGGTTAGGTAAAACCTTCAAGGCTACTATTCACATGGTAGGACAAGAAGCCGATATTAAAAAGGCTGAGTATCTTTACAAAGTAGTATACCGTTTGATTGAAGAGAAGGCTCAGAAGTATAAATCAGACTTTGAAGCTAAAAATGGATTCCCGTTACGTAGAATGTCTATGAATGATTACAGGGCGGGAGTTGCAGACGGCTTTGGGTCAGCTATGATTAAAGCGTATGAAGAAGCTGAGAAGGAGATGGGAAGAACTTCAGGACAAGAATTGGTACTTGCAGATACTCGGTATGAAGATGCAGAGGCATGGTTCAAGCAAGACCATAAAGTTTCTTATGGACACAGCACTCAAAGACACTCTCAACATTCAGCAAACGGGTTTGATGATGGTAAGAAATTATCAGTATCTGAGCCTATTGAAGGGGCAAAGCCTCAAACTCTAAGATTAGGTAACTCTTAATTATGACAAAAGAACAATTGATAATAACATTAATCTATTACACTTTAGTTGCTATAAGTATAATAATAGGAACTATAGCAGTAAGAGATGCATTAGAAAGAGAGTTATTTAAGTGGCTAGCATCTGCTATCATAGCAGTAGATGTAACCTTGATGATGGCTGAATACATTATTAAATCTTTATGAGGATATTATGGAAAAATCAGAAACCAGAAATTCTATCGGAAGAATAAAAGCAGCTTTATTTTTATTTGAATCATCAGACCCTGAAGCGTCTAGTGAAAATAAAGAGCATACACTAAATCACTTAAACTATATTCAGTTTGAGGTGAAAAAGCTTATTAGAAAGACTAAGGAGATTAAACCCGACTTTGAGTAATTTATGAAAACAACTGAAGAGAATAGATTGCTGTCTATTGCTATAAAAACAGCAGTAGAAGCACACGACGGTGTTTATACTAGAGACGGTAAACCTTATATATTGCACCCTATGTATGTGATGCAGCCATTCTTATCGGAACCTTTAGTAGCAGCTCTAGCAATTAGCCATGATGTAATTGAAGATAGTCCAGAGTATAGTATAGATTTTTATTATACATTAGGATTTCCAGAATCATGGTTAAAATCACTAAATCTACTTACACATGAACCTGACGTATCTTATGATGACTATATTAATGAAATTGCAAAAGATAAAAATGCAATCAGAGTTAAAATGAGAGATTTAGAGCATAATTCAAAAGTAACTAGATTAAATAAATCAGAACTTACAGAAAAAGATTATGCTAGATTAAGTAAGTATGCAAAATCTTATGTCTATTTAGAGCACTGTTTAAAGAAATTATGATTGAAAAATTCTTAGAATCACTTGACCCAAAAGCAAGTAAATTTGTATTAGATACCATAAAAGATGTTTCTATAAAAGATATGTCTTATAGACGGGATTCTAAAAATCCAGATGGTAGCTATAATTCGGAAGGTATATCAATTTCAATAAATTATGTACCTAATATGAAAGAGTTACTTGACACAGGTGATTTAACTATGTGCATGGCATTTATCCAAGAAGCAAACTACTTGATTTCATTTTTAACGACTGGGGTCATGCATGCAGAAGAGTATAAAATAAGAAAGCATAATTTAGTGGAAAGATTTGATAGATTATGTTCAATAAAACTAGGTTATGAAAGAGAAAATAAACCTTTCAAAAAGAAAGAAACTATCAAGGTAGATTAATATGTCGAAACTAGAATCAATAAGACAAGTTAGAGCACACCTACAACCTATTGTAGACCAGCACTTACCTACCTTTAAAACAATTGAAGAGTCTATTATAGAGGGTAAAGCTTACATTGAAAAAGAGGTCATGGAGTTCGCAGAGACTGAATATGTCGCCCACAAGGTCGGAGAGCGCATGGGGGATAAGCTGCGCCCTGTAGTAAAATTACAACTGGCACGACGGGCAATCTACGCCAATGCAAAAATCGTATCACACTTTAGAGTGCATACTTTACAAGGATTGATAGAGCAACAAGCTGATGCTAAAGCACTTTTATCTAGAATCTGGACAGAGTTGATGGGAGATGATTTAGTCATTGAAAAAATAAGCTCCAACGCACAAAGAGAGTCGGAAGTATCTTATGTGATGATGGAGATAAAACAAATCTCAGAGTCTATAAAGAATAAATATTCTATAGCAAAAAATAGAATAGATTGGATGTTTGACAATCTTGACCAATTAAATAGAATTGAATCTGCATTAAGGTTAGAGCATAATATGAAGTTGACCTTAAATGATGTAGGAGATTCATCCTCAGATGATTTCGGAGAAGATGGATTAGATTTAACAGAAGATGATTTAAATACTGTTTCAACAAAAAACAGTGGAAAAACTCAGTCCTTAGAATTAGCTCACGACCCTCTTGATGATTTAGTAGAGGAAAGTAAAACTCTAGAGGAAAAAGACTTAGGAGAGGATAATCTAGAAGATTTAGGCGCAGGTCTATCGGAGTTAGGATAGTGGAAGAGCAAAAAGATATACCTCTATTAGATGAGGAACAGAATAAAAGATTAAAGCATTTCGCAAAGATGGCAGCGGAGAATAAATCTGAATGGTACTTAAAATTCAGAGGAACATCTTGGTCAACGGATACGGATGCCTTAGTATTTATTGACTCAGAGGGTATGGATACGGCATGGATGGACGGAGCAGACTATCATCTTAATAAGCATCTCACAGAGGAAGAGATTCAAACCTTAAATAAAGAGGGTTATATCGTTAAAGATAAAATGATATTTGCATTCAGTAGATTCCTACTTGAAAAGTTTATAACAGCATCCCTGACTGTAGAATTTCAATCTAAGGAAATTAAAGCACACGAGAGAGCGTGGAAAAGGTTAGCTGTTTCTATAGAAAAAGTTTCAGAAACTATAGAGGCTAATGAAACTAGGGATGAGAATGCGCCTAGAATAAGCCCGACAGAAGGTCTAGATGAAGGAGACCTTGAACTAGGTATAACTAAACAGGATAGAGATACACCTTTACTTGAGGGTTAAATCTTAGTTTAAACTATCTTCTATTAACTATGTAATTTATTTCTACTAGTTGTATACATCTATTGTAAGTAATTTACATTAGATTTTTAATTCTGGAGAAAATAAATTATGAATATCATTTTAGCAAACGGACAACGAGTTCCAACTATCAAGGGTTGGGAACTAGAAGGACCTAGAGTAACCGAAGTTTTCAAAGCAAAAATCAATGAGGATTTAGTAGATGTATTTTTAACTAAATCAAACTTCTATCTGCATTTAAATAATGCATGGTACAACGGAAGCATCCAATCTACCAAAGACCTTCATAGTAATGTCAGAGATGTACTTATGATGGAGGGAGATACTGAGTTTAAGACTGCTAGAAAAGTTCAGGTAACAACCCCAGAAGTTGATTTAAGTCATTTACAAACTTCTGAAGGAGAGTCCGAATCAGGTCTAGTAGACAATCAACCTTCTATTGAAAGGTTGATGAAGAAAGAAGCCCTAAAGGCACTTGAAGAGGGTAAAACAATCTACCTCGCTAAGTACAATAAACGTACAGATAGTTATCTTGAAGATACCTTATTAACTGTACCTTCATATATAAAAGATAAAGAATCTCTCGATGATTTTCTAAATGGATTCTTTAAACTTCATAGTGCTAACAAATCCACTACTAGATTTTACGTGGAGGTATAATGTTAAAACTTTATAAAGTAAGTTATGAAGGTTTATACATGGGAGGCATGGCTATAGTAAAAGCAGAATCAGAAGAAGAAGCAAAATCGATGGTAGAGTCAGATGAAAGGACTGTTTCTTTTAATGATGTATCTGTTATTAAACTTAGCAATGAAAGAGGTGTCATTTATAATGACAACGGAGATTATTAAAACCTCTTAATTAAATAACTACTTAAAATGTTTTAATAAAAGCTTAGTTATCATCCTCGGTAACTAAGCTTTTATTATTTATGATATTCGCAATTGATTTCGACCACACATGCTGTATAAGCAATCCCGATGACCTTGATTTAGAGTTCAATGTACCCAAAGCAGCAGAATCCCTCAAGACCTTAACAGACCAAGGTCACCAATTAATTCTATGGACATGCAGAGGCACTGGTACTCAAGAAGTAGCAGAGGCATGGTTCGCCCATTTCGATATCCCTTTATTTGGAGTTCAAGCAAATCCCGAGCAGCTTGAATGGAGCGACTCTCCAAAAGCCTACGCAGATTATTATATCGATGATAAAGCTTTAGGTATCCCTCTTATTGAATCAGATGACGAAAAACCTTATGTTGACTGGGAAAAAGTTATGAATATTTTGAGGGAAAAAGGTATCGTAATTTAAAGATTTACTCTAAAATAGAGAAACCAAATTTTATTGAATTCGCATTTCTTATGTGTATTTGATAAAATGCCAGTGGAGTAATCCGCTAAATTGAAAATAGAAATTAAACATTAACTCAAGAGATTGAAAATCATGACAACAGAAGCAATTGGTGAATTCTCACTAGATGACGTAGAAGTAAAAGACAATAAAATAGAAAAGTTTATGGTTGAAAAAGGGAAAGAGTATCGTATTGGATTTCCTCTTTTAAATGAAAACAAAAGAGTGTTTATTCAAGAAGTTAAACATTACTCTTTAACCTTAAATGAAGGGACAGATGATGAAGAGTACTTAGGTTTCAGAATCTCATCAGACCCTAAGGTGAACCAAGCCGTAGAAGAGTTTGGAGGAGAAGTAGAAACTCATTATGTCACTGTAGTAGTTAAATACAGCACAGATAAAGGAGGTAATCCTACTAAACCTTTATTATGGGAGTGTTTACCTGTAAAACTTAACGGTAAGAAAGTCGCTAACTTAAAAACCCTAAATGATGAATGGGATTTAGCAACCGTTGACTTGAAAGTATCGTCAGATAATCCTGCATATCAATATCATACATATAGCCCACTTAAGAAAGCTATTTGGAGATTTGAAGACGGGAATGCAACTTTAAAAGCCTTAGGACTTGAAGAATCTATCGAGAAGAAGGTAATGGAAGCTGCCAATGAGTTGAAAAGTGTAATGGCGGACGCAATTGCCCCTGAACTTAAAGACGCTTACATTCTAAGAAGAATTGGTAAAGGAGGAGATGCTAGTGGAGACTCTGGAGTTGATGTTGATGCATTAGATGAAGAGTTTGCAGACCTAGGAGAAGGCGACCTAGGTTAGTAATAAGACTTGACTGAACTATTAAAATGCCCTAGTAGGATTATCTTATTAGGGCATTTTTTATCTAGGAGAATTAATGGCTATCCAATCCAAACAGAAAGGTAATCGTTATGAGTATGAGTTTGCAGATATTCTGACTAAAATATTTGGAAGAAATTTCAAAAGAAATACCTCAGGCTCAGGAGCAATGTTTGGGGGAGAGAATTTCCGAATTAAATTGCAAGGAAGAGACACTTCACAAGTACTACATGACCTTGGAGATATAGTACCACCCACAGGATTCTACGTAGTATCTGAGTGTAAGAATTATAAAGAATTTGAATTTAATAAACTTTTACGTGGAGAAGGTAATAGAATTATATTATGGGATTGGTTAGAGGAAGTAAGACATGATTCCAGATTTAATTTCAACACTGAAGAAGTAGATTTACCTCATTGGCTATCGTTCAATATAACACGTAAAGGAAGGTTTATTGCCCTACCTCACAAGTACTTTGGTCATATATTTCACCACAATATTGCAGAAGTATTTCCTTATTTTATTCATTACCATACTAAGTATGCGGATGAAACTAAAACCGTAAGAAACCTAATAGAAGTCTACTACATATTCAATCTTGATTTCTTAGAACAAATTAAAGATGATGTAGTAGAGGTGATTTCCAATCCAGTTTATTTTAAAGATGACGTATCAGAATTTATGAAAGAGAGTAGTTAATGAAGTCTAGAATCATTGATGTAACTAAAAAGCCACAAGACATTAAATTATTTTTCGGAGAGTACGGAGGTTTCATAAGGTCAGATAACGTACTCGATATAAAATCAAGGAAGTTCAAAACTCACAGCCAAGGAAATACTTGGTTTCCAGAAGAAATTGACTTCACAAATGACAGATACTATGACTTAGACGAGGTATCTAAAAGGTTATTTAAATACAATATATGCTATCAAACCTTGATGGATAGTGGCGTAACCAATGGCTACGAGTCCGTTATACTTAGATTAGTAACAGACCCTGAATGGTTATCCGCTTTCAGAAGAATTTCTATTGAAGAGTCCATACACGCGGATTCCTATTCTTATGCTCTCAATGAAATGCTAGGAACAGAGGAAGCCACAAAAATACTTGATTTAGTATATGAAGACTCTTTCATTCAAAATAGAATGAAAAACGAAGTTAATGATTTTTCAGATGTATTAGATTTATGTATGGGAGCAACAGAAGGTAGTGACCAGATGAAAAAGGCTATCTTGAAAATGTTTCTGAGAACCTATTTTCTAGAATCTATAAAATTTCCATTTTCATTCTTTACTACTTTCCAGATAAACACAGCTTCAAACTCAGCAATTCAAGGTACAACTAGGTTAATTAAGTTGATTGCACATGATGAGTTAACTTTTCATGTACCTGTAGGTCATAATATCCTCAAAAAATTAAAAAATGAAGAACACCAAGGATTCAGTCATTTATTTACTAATGGTTGGTTTAATAGAGTAGCTACAGATATGATGATTGAAACAGTTGAATCAGATATAATCTGGGCGAAATATATATTAAGCGAGGGAGACATACCAGGATTCAATTTACCTATAAGTAAACATTTCCTGAGGTATCAAGGTCAAACTAGATTAAATACCTTAGGAGTAGATGAGTTAATTTATAATGAAGAGCGTTCAGATATAATTAAAACTTTCAATACACAGAAAGACTTGAACCTTCAAAATACAGCTCAACAAGAAGCAGAAAATTCAGGTTATCAGAAAGGAGTCTTAAAGAATGACTTTCAATCTGGACCTTGGTTAGCGAATATTTAATTAACTCTGGAGTAAGAAGTGTCAGTAGAATTAGCTAAAAATAAGTCTCATATAATTATCAAAAGAGACGGAAGAGAAGAACCTTATCAATCTGATAAATTATGGAAAGTAGTATTATGGGCATGTGATAATAAAGAAACTCTAGCTCAAAATCTTATAGATTCTTTAGATATAAAGATAAACAATAAGATGAGAATACAAAAGTTGTATGATGAGTTAATAAATACAGCCAAAGGTAATATATCCGACTTGTATCCACACTGGGATGATGTAGCTTCCAAGCTATTAATCCTTAAACTGTATAAAGAAACTCATAACTTAAAAAAGACGGGTGTCTATCCCGACTACATGGAGATTGTTGAACGAGGGTTAAATCATCTCGTCTACGGTCGAGAAATCTTCGAGTCTTTTACTCGTCAGGAGATTGCAGAGCTTGGAGCTTATATAAAACCAGACCGAGACCTACTTTTCACTTATAAAGGTCTATACATTTTTAACAAAACTTATTGTGCATCTCAGTCGAAAAAAGTGCAGCTAGAGCTACCTCAACATGCATACATGAGAATGGCAATATTTGATTTTCATAATGACCGTTCACCTGATAGACTTCAAAAGGTAAGAGACCAGTATGATTACCTATCTTGCCACCATATTACTTTAGGAACACCTCATGCAATCAATGGAGGAACACCCAAGTCTCAAATAGCATCATGTGTATTATCTACAACAGATGATGCTACCTTTTCTATTAATGAAACTGACAATAACATGGCATTGTACTCTAAATACTCTGGAGGCTTAGCCAATGATGTATCAGCAATTAGAGCTAAAGGCGCAGAGGTAAAAGGGAATAGAGGATTCAGCGGAGGCATTGTACCTTTCATTCAGAAATTCGAGAAGACTGTTACCGCTTGGAATCAAGGAGGAAAAAGGTCAGGCTCATGTGTGATTACATATCCCTTTTGGCATTTAGAAATCTTTGATTTATTACCCTTGAAAGATGCAGGTGGGACGGAGGATAAACGAGCTCGTAAATTGCAGTATGCAATGACGATGCCAGAGTTATTTAAAGATAGATGTAGAAGAGATGAAGATGTAACCCTATTCTGTCCATCTGATGTACCAAGACTTCTGGATACATACGGAGATGAGTGGGAGCACTGGTACGGAGTTTATGAAGAAAAAGTAGGGATAAGGAAGCGTCATGTAAAAGCCAGAGAGATTTTATTCCCATACTTAAAGTATAGACAGCAGACTGGTAATGTATATGCTACTTTTATAGATAATATAAACTCTCAAAATATTACTGCAAGATATTCAGGTGCATCGAATTTATGTACAGAGATTATTGTACCAAGTGAACCCTCAAAATTAATAAGCCAAGATTTAGTCAAGCTTGAAGATGATGAGTACGAGATTCGATCTAGGAAAATCTGCGGAGAGATAGGTTTATGCAATTTAGCAAGCATAAATTTACTTCATTATTGGAAAATGACAGATGATGAAAAATTTCATCTATGTTATACACTACTTTCTGCAATGGATAATGCAATCTCATCTCAATATTATCCAGTAAAAGAAGCCAAGAAATCTAATCTAAGAAATAGACCCATAGGAATAGGGGTACTTAATTTCGCATCTCTACTCGCAGCAAATAAACTTAAGTTTACAGATGAAGAGACAAAAAGATTTACTCATGAGGTATTTGAAGATTTATATTACAACATCTATAAAGCCTCTATAGAGTTAGCAAAAGAACGGGGTCGCTACGAAGGTATTGAAGGTTCCTTATGGGAGAAAGGAGAAACTCCTGTAAGCATATCTAAATTACATAATATGAGAAGTGACTTAAATTTCGATTACAAAAAAGACTGGGAAGAACTGGGAGATGAAATTAAGAAGTTTGGAGTTAGATTTAGTTACCACGGTGCAATTGCACCTACTGCGACATCAGGGAAAGCTATTAATGCTACTGAATCAACCGAACCAATTCATAATTTATTCTATGTGGAAGAAGGTACTGATAGTTTACCAACTCTTGCCAATAACCTGAGAAAACATAGACCTTATTACGAGAATGCCTACTCTGTACCTAATAAAACTATTATAGAGTTAGCTGCAATAAGACAGAAATTCCTTGACCAAGCTCAGTCTATAAATACTTATTATGTGAATCCTAACTCTGCTCAAGAGTTAGCGGATGACTTATTCTTAGCTATGGATTTAGGATTGAAGACACTTTATTACTTGAAGACTCCGAAATCGGAGGCAGATTTAGAAATTTGTCAATCATGTACATAAAATTGAACTCTCTGGTATTTCCAGATGGTTCAAAAGGTTAGACCGAGGTGAAAAAAGTACCGTTTATTCTCGGATATTGACGGTAGGAGACTCACGGAATTGCGTAGGTATCCAGAGGTTATTGTACTGCAGCAATAATCGCAGCGGGTGGAAGCCCTGACACTAATTTGAGCTTATTATGGTAGACTTCAAAAAACTTTCAGAAAAAAGAAAAAATGAGGATTACGACCCTTTTGCACCTGCGCCTATTCCAGAGGAATTATTATCAGGTGCAGGTAAAGATGTAATAGATACTTTATTAAAAGATAATAAAGATGTATTTCTTACTGGGGGAGGGGGAGTTGGAAAGTCTTATCTAGTTAATAAAATAAAACAACACCCAGAAATAAGACCTATAACTTTAGCTTCGACAGCGGTAGCAGCAAACCTCGTAGGAGGTATGACTGTACATAGATTTTTCGGATTAGGTATAAGTAAAAATGTAGCGGAGTTAAAGAAAAAAGATAAAAGAACAGCAGAGTGGTTCGCAGATAAAATAGGAGAGTCTACTCAAAGAGCGCACTCAATCTTGATGAATAAAATGAAGAAAAACCTCTATGGTATAAATCTTATAATCATAGATGAGGTTTCTATGCTATCTTCAGCTGCTATAAATATGATTTATTATAGATTATATAAAAGCTTGAAGTGGGATACAGATATAAGATTTTTATTTGTAGGAGATTTCTTTCAATTACCACCTGTAGACATAAAAGGAAATCTTAAGTTAGCATTTGAAGCAGAGCAGTGGAATGTTAAAAATATAGAATTGACTGAAATAAAAAGAACAGAAAATTTAGAGTTTGCAAAAATACAACATAGAATTCGTTATGGAGATTCTTCTGATGAGGTAGTATCTTATGTAGAGAAATTAGGTGATAATGAATACAAAGAAGATACATTACACCTATTTGCAACTAATAAAGAAATCGATGCCCATAACATTGAAAAATTGAGAGCATTACCAGGTGACCCTAAAAAGGTAAAATTCCAGTTTAATGAACATCTTTATAAGGAAGAAGATGCTAAAAAGTTCATAGATGACTACCTCTTGATAAATGATACATTTTATTTCAAGTTCGGAGCAAGAGTATTATTTACAAATAATGCTTATGAAGAAACTGGAGAAATGATTTGGTATAACGGAGAGATGGGTACTTTAAAATCTTATGAGAAAGGAGCCTTCCGAGTTCTGAAAGACGACGGAGTTGAAGTAGATGTACCTAGAGTCACTTTTGAGCAAGAAGAGTATATCAATGGTAAACCTGAAATAGTAATGGCAGTAAGACACTTCCCTTTAAGAATTGCATATGCTATCTCTATACATAAGTCTCAAGGGTTATCGTTACCTAGAGGGCATATAGATTGCAGTCAATTCTTTTTAAATGAGCAATTTTTCGTAGCAATTTCAAGATTCACTGACCCTAAAAATCTATCAATAGTAGGATTTAGGAAATCATTGATTAAACCAAATGAAAGGGCTATGGAATATTACGGCAAAAATGAAATCATTAAATATTGAGGAAAATTAGATGGCTAATATGTTAGCGGGTTTAGGTAAAGACCTTCAAAAGAAGTATGCAAAAACTAATAAAACTATTGTAAGAGACCCGAATGCTATAAAGGAGTTACAAGTATTTAGCTCAGGATGTCTAACAATTGACGCGGTATCGGGTATTGGAGGTTTAGTACCTAGGGGTCACGTAGTTGAGGTAGTCGGAGCCAATACCTCAGGTAAGACGACTATAACCACTCAAGCTTGTGTAGATGCACAACGTCAAGGAGAGAATATTGTTTATATTGACTCTGAAGGAGTATTTGACGAATCCTACGCTAAGAAATTAGGGTTAGATGTAGATGCGGATTCATTCTTATTGATTCGACCACAAGACGGAGAGGAAGTCCACGAGATACTTGATTTCCTATCAGAGAAACTTCATGCGGTTCATGATAAATATAAAAAACCTTCAGACATTCCTAAAGAAGACACTGTAGCACTGGTAGTAGTAGACTCAGTAGCCATGACTAGACCTAGAGCTGAATTTGAAGGAAATAAACAAATAGGGCAACACGCTACCTTATGGTCTAAATTAGCTTATAAGATTAAGAACATGGTGATGAAGTACAATATAGGTGTAGTCTTAATCAATCAGGTTAGGTATGCTCCATCCATAGGAGGAGGTTATTCAGCACCAGGTGTACTTGATTCAGCTCAAATGAATGAAGGTTCGGAAAACACTACGGGAGGGGAAGCCTTAAAATTCCTATATTCTATCAGATGGCAGTTTAAGGGATTTAGTAAAATCTTAGGTTCGCAAAAGAATCCTATTACGGGTGAAATAAATGAGAACGCCCGCATAGGAAATATGTCACATGTTATGACTATCAAGAATAAGTTAGCAACACCTATGGTTAAATCTCAGTTTGCAATAGAGTATGGCAAAGGGACAGTAGAGCACCATGTTCTTACTGAGATTATGAAAAAGAAAGGTTTCATTACTAATAAAGGTACTTGGAAGATGTATGAGTGCTTAGATAAATCTTTACAACCTAATATGGACCATGTAGATTATCCAGGTCATTTATACGGAAGAGCTAAGTTTGACCCATGGTATTTATCCCCAGAGATTCAAGAAGATGTTAAGAATAGATTTAAATTGATTCTTAAAGAGAACTCAGAAGACGCTCTAGAGGAAGCTACGGATTCAGATTTAGAAGAAGGTCTAGAATTTGAGATAGAGGAGGAGTCCACATCAGAAGAAAGTTCATCCTCTGAATCTCAAGAAGATGAATTAGAGGACGCCTCCGAAGAAGAAATAAAGGTCTAGAAATTACCCATCTATGTTTTAGCAAGGTATAAGTGTACCTTGCTAAACTATGTCTATGTACAAACTATCTGATTAGACGGTTTATTTAGCCATAGGTATATTTCTTATACTTACCATAGATGGGGAAAACCACTGTGCAAAAAATTATAAATGATGATTCAACTCTGAACAAGGAAGCATTTAATAAAGTAGCTAAGGAGCTTAGAGGATGTTTAAAAGAGCTTATAGTACCAACAGGTCGTTCATATATAAATTTCTACTTTCCAGAAGATAAAGCACCTGACTTTGAAGAACATCAAAAAATCATTGATTTAGAAGAACAGTTGATACCTAATCTTACTTTAGGTATGAGAGCAAATTATCATATAGAATCTATTCCTGATTTATTTACACAATGGTATGAAGCTCATTCAGTAAAGTTAAGCAGAGAAAGCCAATGCTTGAAAGACCAGCCAGCAGCAACTAGATTTTGTACCCAAGTAGGTAAAGAGGTAGAAAAAATCTTATCAGAAAAACAAATCTTTAAAAAGAACAAGTGGATGCCAAGTGCATCAGCAGAAGTAGAGTTTGAAAATGCAGACACTCAGTATGCAGACGAGTATACTGATAAATTAACTATAAGGCTTGCAATAAGTATATTACAGGGCTAATTATGAAGCCTCAAGAATTGATAGGAAAAATGCTCCCCCTAATATCCTCGGGAGATAAAATAAAACTTATAAAAGACATCGCAGAGTTAGACTCTGATGTTGATGTAACTCCCACCGAAAAGCCTGACACGTTTAAATTAGCTTTCTACGGAGCGCATTATAATTATAGTCTTAAGTCTATTGTGGATAATGCACCTGCCTTCAAAAGACACATTCAATCTAAAATAGAAAAAGCAAAGAAGATACACGCAGAAGAACAAGATGTATTAGCAGCTATTTCTGAAGAGAAAGAATTTAGTTATGAAGAATTTGTAGACGAAATGTTACCTAAGGTAACTACCGAAGAAGAGGTAGCAGATGTGTTCGACCATGACTGGGCAAAATTTGAGGCTTATTACGGTTCATCAAAAAGGTCTACTTTAGAGCAAGAACTACGAGGCATGTTATCAGAAATATATAATGACCCTTTCATGCCATTGTGGGAAGATTTGGATAATCCTACTGAATAAATTTGACCTTACTGTATGGGTAAGGTATTACAATTTTGAGATAAATTATGACTGTAGAAATAATAGAACAGGGAGACTTCATTAAACTTCATGGAAAGGAGTTCTACTCAAAATTCCCTACTGAAGAATCCATTTTAGAGTATTTAAATGCTCGAATTGATGACAAGATAAACAATTCCCCCGCAAGAACAGACATCTCTATATATGAAGATAACAGAGATTTATTTCTAGATGTGATGTTAAATCACTTTTATAGAGATAGAGGGTATCTAAAATTCCTAGCATTCTGGTTCGATAAAAAGTTAAAGACTGATAAGAATGCAGTTAAACGTAGCCTTGATAAACAAGGTAAGGGTATAAAGTTTATCCCTAAAGAAAAGTCACCTACTGAGAATCCTCAGTTTAAAAACGCAGGTGGGGATGAGGGCAGAAGAATTATAACTAATCTATCTTACAAAGAAGTGTACACTTGTAAGAAGGATAAGCCAGTAGATTTATTGACATGGGACGCACTGAATAATATATTTGACCTCAAGCACATGATGAGACCTGCATTGTGGAAGAATGTGACTGAGGGAGATTTCAGTGGACCTCACGGACAGAAAAAGGCTTATGACACCCTGACTAAAATCATAGCCATGTTCTGTGACAAGGCTTCGATATTTAATCCAAAGATTTATGCAACAATAATGAATCATTATGCACCTCAAGCAGAAACTTCATTACACTTAGTAGGTTCATGGTGCACACCTACGCTAGCCGCAGCTTCACTAAATAGGCTTAAAAAGCAAGTCGTGATTGATGTAATTCCTAGACAAAAAGAGGTAGGAGAATATATCAATAAAGAAATCTTACCTGACTCATTAGTCAGACCTAGACCTGAGCTTGATTTTATTATATGCCCATCGGAGCAATTAGATAAAAGATTAAACTTCAGTGAAAAATATAAAGATTTCTTTGATATACAATTATTTTCACCAGTTTATTTTACAACTGAGATGTATAATTCAGTAGATGGAGAGGCAGGAGAGCAATCTATTGATACCTTCCCCACCTATCCAGAGTGGATTGAAGGTTATTTTCACGAAACAATTAAAACTGCATTCAATGTAATGAAACCAGGTTCGGTATTCATTATTGTAATTTCAGACTTTATATATGATGATAAAGAAACTAAGAAATCTTATTATATATCAAGAGACTTTCTAGAAATAACTGGACGCTATTTTGACCATGTAGAAACAGCTGACTTGGTATTGACCTCAGGAACAGGATTTACAAATAAAGCTCAGAAAGAAAAGAGAAGAGAATCTAGAAAGAATTTATTTCAGGAGCATGTACATGTGTTTGTAAAGAGATAAATAACCTGTTAAAGTCTCCACCTAAGGCTAGGTTTGCAGACCGAAAAGTAGAGGGCACTCCACCCTCTATCTGCCATCAACTGCGACTGCAATCGCTCAGGAGACCTGCCGTGAATGAACTTCAATCCTCTTATAAAAAATATTTAGAGTATGTAAAGTCAGAAAACATTACCCCAGCTTCAGGACCTTATCACTATCTCTACCAAATCACCAACAATCTTAACGGGAGAATTTACATAGGACGACGTTCCACAGATATAGAACCTCACCTTGATAATTACATGGGTAGTGGAGTACAGATTACTAGGGCTATAAATAAGTATGGAATAGAGAATTTTACTAAAGAAATTGTACATTATTGTGAAACATTTGAGGAGTTATGTGCATTAGAGTTTATTATTGTAAATGAAAAATTTATAAATAAGCCTGAAACCTACAATTTAAAAGTAGGAGGACTTTACGGTCATAATTTGTCGGAAGAGACTAAAAATAAAATATCGGAAACAAGTAAATTGAGGGTAACCTCAGAATCTACTAAAAAGAAATTAAGGTTAGCTAAAGTAGGGTTTAAGAATCCTGAGAGTCAGAAGTTGAAGGTGAGAGAAAAGATGCTCTCACAAAGAAATAGACCATGGAAAACTCCTATGGCAAAAACTAAGCCACATTGTATGAATTTGTGGCTTAGTTTAGATAAAATCTATAAGATATATTTAAAGTATGATTTAAATATAAGAGGAAATAAAGCAAGATTTTTTGATGAATTGTATGAAAAATTCCATGTCTATGAAAATTACTCTGTTTTAAGGTATTTCGAAAAATATGGAGACCCTAAAACAGACAATGAATGGCAAAATTTAATAAACGGAGAAGTAAAAGATGATGAAGATTCTTGAATTCAATAAAGAAATCCAAAATCTAGTAGGTAGAATTGAAGACCGTAAGACTTTAATCAAGAACAAGAAGGTGAAAAAAGATTCACCAATTCAAATTTCACCAAAAGATTTATTTCTTATTATGAACTTTGATGAAATGAAGAAAGACTACAAACAGCCTACTTCATCAGAACTCAAATCAGGTAATTTTGGAAAGTTTAGGGGTATAAACTTAAGATGTTCCTAACATTTTTATTAATCTCATCTTTTTACTTATTATGCATACCTGCAAGTTTAATATCTGTAGGGTTTATCATGGGTAAAGTAGTTTCTTATAGTCATTATCATACTTATGAATCCTGATTTAATAAATAGTTTATTTGAATTTATGGGCTGTTTATTCGTATTAAATAATGTACGAATACTTTATAATGATAAAGAAGTAAAAGGAGTGTCTGTAGTATCTACTTTAGGATTTACTTTATGGGGATTCTGGAATCTATATTACTACCCCCATTTAAATCAAATGCTATCTTTTGCTGCAGCGGTATTGATTGTACTGGTAAACATCGTATACGTATCCTTGATGATTTATTATACTAAATTTAAAGATGACTATAATAAAAGCTCCTAAAGAATTTATATCGGACTCTAATAAAGAAAGAAATTTATTAAGAGCCTTGATATTAATGTACCCCAATCAAGTAAGAAAGTTGACGTTGGGAGATAGAGAGCTAGAAGTTATCAATTACATGAAGGAAAGTGATAAGTTATTTCACCATCCAGATGAAATAGTAAAAGTTATACCTGTAAGTTCTAGACGAATAAGAGAAATTTGTACTAGCTTATGGACAAAAGGTTACCTTTATAGAGAAATGGAAGCGGACGAGAATAAGTATTTCACAGAAGCAACCAACTCTAAAATATGGTATGCATTAAGACCAGAAATTGATTTAAATTTTGAGGAAACATTATGAATACAAATGAAACAAGACTCGTTATTCAACCTAACAATAGTATTAAAAGGTTAGTAATTCACTATGACGAAGAAACCTCGTTTGATGTAAGAGGTATTGTACACACAAATGCTGACCTAGTTAGTAAAGAAGATGAATACCTTGTTTATGAAACAGCTGAACCTACTATTATAGATGAAGGTATCTTACAGAAACCTGAGTTTGCAGTAGAAATGAAAGGAATCATGGCACTTGAAATCTTTAGATTCAACGGGGACAGAGAGGTTAGAGATTTTAGAAAACATAAGAAATCTTATAAATTAACTGTTAACTCTATCGCTATAGGAGATTTACTTTCATTTGGTTAATAGTTAATACTTGATAAGGAAAGTTAAAACATTTTATAAATTTGATTGAGAGAAATCTGATGCCAGAGCAAGAAAATAATAGGTCTAGAGAAGAAAATGCCTTCATGTTATTAAATGAGGACTTAACTATTAAAAAGTTCGACATGGAGAGAGCTAGACAATTTGCAGCAGACCCTAATCCTCATATTTCAGGGACTGCAGGTGCCATGGTACAATTATTAGATGCCGCAGTAGAAGTAGTATTAAGTTCTCCTACCAAGGAAGAAGCAGCATCTAGAATTCAGAATCTTAAAATAGAAGATGGAGCAGTAGCATCTTAATCAAAGGTATGTGTATATGAATCATGTTCTTATAATAGGTACAGGCGAGGTAGCCAAAGCTGCTGCAATTAAACTATCTAAAGTTAGTAATTGTATAATAACCTTAGCAGCGAGAGATAGAGATAAATTAGAATCTCTTAAAAAATCTTGTATAAAATCTAGAGAATACTCTAGTATTTATGAGGGTTACTGTGCAATATATCAATGGTCAATTGATATTTATGAAGATGCAAAATCCTTCGAAATAAACTTAAGGGATTTTGGAATAGACACTGTAATAAACTTAGGTTCACCTTACTTGAATTTAAAAGTAATGAATGCATGTCTACAAGCAGGTTGCAATTATATAGATACATCAGCCTACGAACCTAAGGATACTAAAGGGTTCAGTTATAAAGAACAGCTTGGATATGAAAAAGCCTTTGAAGAAGAAGGCTTAACTGCTATCTTAGGAGCAGGGGGTTCACCAGGAGTAACGAACTTATTTGCAGCAAGAATGGCTAGAGAGTTATCTGAATTAAATGTCCTTCATATTGCAGACATTAATGCGGGACATCAAGGTGAGTATGAATTCTGTACAAATTTTTCACCAGAAGATAATTTAAAAGAGTTAGATAACTCATGTATACACTGGGAGAATGGTCAATGGATATTCTCAGACCCTTTCAGTAATAAAGATTACAATAAAAAATACAATGTAAATCTTTATCAAATCTATCATGAAGAGTTAGAATCCTTAGTAAATAATATACCTACCTTGACTCAAGCAAGAAGTTGGATGAGTTTCAGTGATAGCTATATAGAGCATTTATTGAATTTTAAAAGATTAGGATTTTTAAACCACGATCCAAGTATAAACATAGAGGGGAAAATGTACTCCCCTATAAATCTTCTAGGAAAAATGCTACCCCACCCTTCAAAAGTAGCCCAAGCGTATCAAGGGAAAGCTTCTATATCAGCTATAGGAAGGTATATAGAGAAAGACTTAATCCACAGAGAAGTGAAAGTCTATGAGTGGGTTATGGACCATGAGGAATGTTATAAAGATACGGGAACTGGAGCCGTAGCATGGTCAACTGGAGTACCTGCAATTGCATTTGCACAGATGCTTGAGGAAACACCACCAGGAGTTTATAATGTAGAGCAATTAGATATTGATTCTGCAATTGATAAACTCTATGCCCTAGGGTTAGACATTAATTTTGAGGCGGATATAGACGAATGAAACCTTTACATACTTTTTATGAAACAAAATTTGAAGAGAATTTAAAATTTCTTAATAACATTCAAGAAAAATCAGGTGCAAAAATCCTATGTGCGTTCAAAGGATATGCACCTTGGCACTCTTCATGGCTAGTATCGAAGTATCTATCAGGGGTAGCTGTATCTAGTATCAATGAATCAACCTTAGCTTATCAGTATTTCTCAGAATTACCTGTTCACACTTATTGTCCAGCATATTCCTCTGATACTATTAATCAATTGATAGAACGCTCAGATGTAATGGTGTTCAATTCACTTCAAGATTTAAAAAGATTCTACCCCTTAGTTCCAGAAGACACTGGAATCGATATAAGATTGAATCTACAACACTCCGTAGTATCATCACAAGTATTTGATGGGTATAACCCTAGTAAACCTTTCTCAAGATTCGGAGTAACTCTACAAGAGTGGAGAAAGAACATATCTACGGATTTCTTAGGGGGAATCTCAGGTGTACATTTTCATTCATTAAATCAACAAAACGCAGAAGATTTAGGAGAAATGGTAAATGTACTTGAAGAGAATTTTGGAGGTATCTTAAACTTACCTCATGTAAAAAGACTTAATTTAGGTGGAGGGCACGCCTTAACCAGAGAAGGTTATAATGTTGATTTATTAGTTGATATTATAAAACACCTGAGGTCAACTTATAATGTAGATGTATACTTAGAACCTTCAGAATTTATATTCCATAATGTAGGAACCCTTGAGGCAGAAGTATTATCAATAGTACATAACGAAGTAGATATAGCAATCTTGAATGTATCAGCTAAAAATCATATGCCAGATATAATTGAGTCACCTTATTATTACGCTCCTATTAAAGAAGGAGAATATCAAGGTTCAGGTAGCCATCAATATATACTGGGAGGAAATACCTGTCTAACTGGAGATGTAATAGGAACTTATTCATTCGATAAACCTCTGAAAGTAGGAGATAAAATTACCTTCCTAGACCAGACTGCATATACAATGTCTCAGTCATCATTTTTTAATGGTATTGATAAACCTACTTTAAAGGTTATAGGGTGTGATAGAAATATAAAATTAGAGAAAGAGTTTGCTTACATAGATTATTTTAAATCTTTATGAAAAAACTATTATGTTTAATCGGATTGCACCAACCTGATGGTATATGGTATCAAACTCAAGACCATATGTATTCCGTATGTAAGTGTGAGAATTGCCCAAAGATTCATAAGGAATCTCATTATGATTTTGCTCCTGTAAGATTAACCTTATACATATCCATCTTGATTATTTTAGGTATTATATGTACGAACTTAGTATAAAGAACTTTCAATCAATTGAAGAGCAAACCTTAAAATTAAAGGGGTTTGTAGCTATAACAGGACCTTCTAACTTAGGCAAATCTTCTATTAGAAGAGCATTCGGATCAGTCTTATATAATGACTGGGATTCCACTTGGCAGAGAAATCATTGGCATAAAAAACCTAAGCCAACTGTAGTTACGTTTAAAACACCAAATGATGTATCGGTGTCCATGAGAAAATGTGGATACGAGGGTTATAATGAGTTTATTTTAAATACACATTTAGGAGAAACCAAGTTTAATAAAGTAGGGCAAAAGTGTCCTGAGGAAATAGGAGAAGAAGGATTTAAATTATTAAACTTAGGAGATGAAGAGTTAAATCTACAAATTGCAAAACAGTTAGATACACTATTTGTAGTAGCATATAAACCTGCCACTAATACAAAAATCTTAAATAAAGTATTCAACGTATCTAAACTTGAGTTAGCATCTCAAATGGTAGTGAGAGATGCTAAAAACATCAAGAAAGATATGAATGATAATACTAAACAGTATAATGAAAAGACAGCTCAACTTGAAGACTTAGAAAGCAAATACTCTTCATTGAAAGAAAAATATGATAGAGCCTTATTCTTATTTAATGCAATAGAACAATTAGAAGAATATGAAAACTCTATATCTCATTATCAAGAAATAGATGAATCTATAGAAAGAGAAGATTTAACCTTAGATGTAGGTAGAATCTTACTATCAAAATTAGAGTCGGTAGTATCTATAAATGAGTTCTTAGAGTTATTAGAAAAAGATGATGATGTCTGTCAAAAACTGGATGATGAAAATCATAATTTAACTAAATTAAATTCCTATAAGGACAAGTGTAATTCCGCATTAGATATATCAGAGTATTTAAATCAAATTCATGAAATGTCTATGATTGATTTGGATATAGATTCACTTGATGAACATAAAGATTTCTTTGATAGATTTGAATCTAATAAGAATCTCTGTAATTTCATTTATTGGACAGAGCAAGTCTCAAAAGTAGATGAAATGGTAGACCTAGAAACTAAATCTATATCAACCCTTGCCGTTCATGTTGCCTCGTATTCGAACGTTGAACTAGCGGCAAACTACTGCGTCCATATTGATGGTATAACGGACTTAGATGACAAAATAGCAGATGTTGATAAAGAAATTGAAGAATTGAATAAAGAATTAGAATCCATGCCAAGATGTGATAAGTGTGGGCAATTATGGGTACATTAATAAAGTGAGAGGGTAAATAGCAGTATGGTAAAAAATAAACCAGTAATGAAAGTAGATGTAAAGTTATCTTTACGAATGGACAAGAGTCTAAAGAATAGACAAACTCATGAAGTGGTATTAAGTTTACCTTCAACCTTGATAGAAACCATATCAGAACAACTTGTATTACCTCTAGCTTCAAAGTGTGAACCCAGAGTAGGATTTTTTGGAGAAATAGAAGTTAATTTTAATAATGACTTGATAACCCAATCGATATTAGACACTGAAGCATTCGAAGATTATATGGAGTCTGTATTATTTGATTCGGGTCACTTGATAGAAATTTGTAATCAGAGCAATTCTAGTGAATTATATTTAGTAGAAACCTCCGATATATTTGAAGGAGATGATAATCAACACTATAAAGATAGTTACGCAAAAGGTGTCTGTAAACTTATAACTATGTCAGGGTATCAAGACTTGTATAATAAATTAAAAGATAAACTATCTCAGATTGTAACTAAAGAAACTAAGTTAGAACAGGTATCTGATAATCTAAATGAGGCTGTATTAGAAATTTCTAAGAATACAGGATTGTCTACAAAAATGATTGCGAGTTTAATTAAGGTATAATTATGTTTAGATTGATTACTACGGGAGACCCCCATTTATGTATCGGGGTGGCAACACCCGCAGGGAGAAATCCTGATACATTTTATGATGAACAACGTAGTAAATTAGCTTTTATAAAGAAGTATTGCGTAGATAATAATATAAGAGATTACGCAATTGCAGGAGACCTGTTAAATTATAAAACACCTTCATCTTATGACACTTCATCTTATAATGCTTTAACAAAAGAGTTAAATTTATTAACAGAGCAATTAAATCTCTGGAGTATATCAGGAAACCATGACCTCAAGATGAGTTCACGGGAGATGAAAGAACAATCGGTTTACCATGTATTCGTAAAAGCAAGGCTACTTAAAGATGTAGCAAATAAAACAGAGGTACTATATCAAGACCAGAATTATGTAACTTTATCGGGAATTGATTTCAATCCAAGTAAGTCGGACCTCTTGAGAGAGATTGAGGAATTAAATAAAAATCTATCAAGTGAACATTTCAACATCTTGATGATTCATGAGCACTTATTACCTACTGGAGAAAGTCTACCTTTCGGGCAACATATAAACTATGACGACTTTCTTCAGTTTAAAAATATAAATTTAATTATATCTGGTCACCTACATAAAGGTTACGAGACTAGACAATTATCATCAGTAGATGTAGACGGTGACGGCTCTGAGCATACTATAACTTTTGTAAATCCATGGAGTTTGACAAGGGTAGCCAGAGACCATTATGCTCTATCAGATTCTCATAAACCCGAGCTAGTCGATATAAAAATAGATGAAAAAACAAAAGAGGTTACATGGGAACATGTAGAAATACCTCATAAAAGTTTTGATAAAGCTTTTATTAAAGAGACTCTTATATCAGAGGAAGCGCACCAACTTGATATATCAAACTTTGTAAATCAAATAAATTCATTTGAAAGTTCAGAGACAGATATATTAAACCCCAAAGATAAGTCAGATAAAGTAAAAGAAAAGATTAAGTATTATACTGAAATGGCAGAACAAAAGATGAGGGCATAAAATGATTTCACTTATTTTAAATTTAATCTTAGCTTATATATGTTTAGGATTATTAGTATCCTTTAGTGCATTTATCCTTGATTTATATGAAGGGGTTTATAATCAAAATAAATTAGATGGACCTCAAATAGAATTTGTAATTTATGAACATATTCTATTGATTTTTAATCCTTTTCCTGTATTACTAGAATTCTTAGGCTTTTTGGGCAAACACCATATAAAGCCTTTTTATAGAAAGTATCTAAAGAATAGATTTTAAAATTAACTAACTAGTGAGGAGGTATTGTCATGAAAAGGCGCATTGTATTAGCTTAATATTTGAAGACCTAGATTACTTTAAAATTTAAAAAGCCCATTTAGTCGAGTGGGCTTTTTTATGCTTATTCCTATTTAAATAATAAATTAAATCTGTATACATTTATTATGGAAACCTTAAATTCAAAAGTCTGGAAAAACTCTAAGAATATCTATAATTTAGTTAACGAAACTAGAGCCACTTTAATAAAAATCACGATTGGCAAGATATAGATGAAAAGGTTAAAGAGTGCACTAAGGCTTTATTATATTGTACAGAAGAAGATAAAAGTATATTAGAAGCAACTATAGAAGAGGCACAAACAAGAATCTCTTTTATGTTAAGAGAAAAATTAAGAGAAGGAGTTTAAACTTTGAAGAAATCTGCAAATGATTATGTACTAGGATTCATCTTTGATGAAACTAGAAAACTAGTTCTGATGATTAAAAAGAATGATAGAACTTGGCAATCAGGATTACTTAATGGAGTTGGAGGGAAAGTAGAACCTAGTGACCCTACATTATTTCATGCAATGTCCAGAGAAGCATCAGAAGAGTCTGGCTTAAATATCAATATCAGTGATTGGAACTCAGCGGGAGTACTCAGAGGGTTAGGTTGGAATGTAAATGTATTCTATACCACTGTTTCAGATGTATTTGAAGCTAATTTAGGAGAAACCGAAGAAGGAGAGCTACTGGTAAGAAGTACTCGACAAATAATCTTAGATAGAGAGCCCTGCGTTTACCATGTATCTACATTATTGCATATGTGTTTAAAGCAAAAAGAAGGACAAGATTGTCATTTTGAATTAGTTTATAATGAAACGGATAGAGCAGAAGAAAATGAATCCTAGATTTTTAGCATCAGAGTTACAACCAATTTCAGAATCAAAGGCAGATTTTAGTATAATACCCTGCCCAATGGAGTATACCACTTCATACGGTAGGGGTACAAAAGATGGACCTTTAGCTATATTAACAGCTTCAAATCAGTTAGAATTAAATACTTATGCTAGTAAAAATATACACACTAAGCATACAGCAGGTTCATCTCATGTAAGAAATAACAATCCTGAAGAAATTCTAACTTCATTAGAAAGTATAAGAGCCTCGGTATTTGAATCTTATAATAAAAAAGCATTACCTGTATTACTGGGAGGAGAGCACACTGCAACTTTAGGAGCTTTAAATGCAATAGATAAAAAGTTCGGAGCAGAGAATGTAACTATAATCCACCTTGATGCTCATATGGATTTAAGAGCCTCTTACAGAGGTAGAGTTATATCTCATGCAACTGTAATGAGAAGAGCCCATGAACTTGGATTTAATATACATCAAATAGGTGTGAGAGAATTTTCAGAGGAAGAAAACGACTTTGTATATAAATGTACTGACAGTGTTATTCCTAGTAAAAGTAGTATAACTCAACAAAGTATAGATGTTGCAGATTCAACTAGACCTTTCATCCAAGAAACATCTTTAAGACATCCAGGAAAAGTAGGTGGATTAGTTTATCTAAGTATAGATGTTGATGTATTAGACATGTCTATTATGCCAGCAACGGGAACTCCGTCACCAGGAGGCTTAAAGTGGGAGACTCTAAAAGGTTTAATAAACAGTATTGCATTTGATAGAACTGTTATAGGATTTGATGTAATGGAATTTTCACCTATAAACAATTTCCATTGTTATGATTTTCTAGCGGCAAAGATAGTTTATGAAGCAATAACGAATATATCAAGTTACTCTTATAGTAGAAAATCCCAAGAACAAAGAGAAAAAACAAACCTGAGGATTTACGGATGTTAGCAAAAACAAAAGAAGAGATTCAAAATAAAGCAATCGAACTCGTAAAAGATGCACTTGAATATGACCTATGGGAAGTGTCTTATACAGGAGATTATGATATAGATGAAGTTGCTAATGGAATTACTTGGTATTCATTTGAGTTAACAATAGATACCAAAGAGTTTCATACAGATGATGGACCGTATAAACTTTCCAGACCTATGATTCTGGAAATGAATTATGACGAAGAAGAGTACTGTTTTATTATAGGAGAGGATTTAGAACAGGCTATAACTACTGGTAATCTGTATCAGTATCTATTCTTCAACTCAACAGCATTTAAACCTCACCCAAAAGTCAACTTAGAGGAAGGGTTAGTATTAGATGAATTACCAGATGATTATAAGGAAATTTTAGAAAAAGAGAGTCATGCCAATCACAAAGTAGTCTCAGTGGATGGAGTACTACGGTGGGAAGAAGACCCGAAGGTTAGAGATTTAGTAGACAGAGTAGGGCTTAACGACTTAGTACTATTTATGCTTGTATTGGGGTATGATAAGAACAGTGAATTTTATCGTAATCTGTATAGATCAATAGGGTACTCTTTAAGCGGCTACTGGGAGATATTCTACTGGGAGGTAAATAATCCTGAAGCAAATGAGTACATATCTAATGTCAAATAAAGAGGGTGTAAAATAATGGAATCTGATTGTAATAATTGCGGAGACTGCAACGGGTATGATACATGCCCATGGAGAGAAGAAGTAGAGGGAGATACTTCTGAGTGTAATTGCTGTGATACATGTAGACAAATTTGTGCGGAGAATATCTAATGTCAGAAGAATTACCAGGAATGTCTTTTAGTAAATGGAAAAGATTAAAAAAGTGTCTTAGACAATATTATGAAAACCATGTAAGACCAGATTCCTTATCAATAGACGTCACACCCGAAGATACAACAAGAGCTTTCATAGGTTCAGTTGTACAACACATCATGGAGATGGTTATAAATAAAAGATTGTATAAAGAATACTCCCTTGATGAGCTATACGAAATAATAGACGAAGATTTAAAGTTACTGAAACCTATAATGTTCTCAGTAGATGACCTTGACGAAGCCGTAGACGGTTGGGAGAAATTTCCAATAGAAGGAGCGAGGATATTAGAGGAAGTTCAAAAATGTGCAATTCAATTATCTGAAAAAGGTTATGATAATATTTATTACGGAATGAATTCTATTATAAAGAAAATTCGTAATATGTATAAAAAGCCTTTAAAGTATTTAGTAGAGCACCCAGATGTAGATAGAATTAGATCTGAAGTAGCTTTAAAAGTAGAGTCAGAATTCTTCAAGCATAAAGGCGAAGTAGATTTTATTATTGAGTATGATGATTGCATAGATATTATAGATGGTAAGAAATCTGACACATCCTACCTTGATGATGACCAATTATTTCATTATAAAATCTTAGGAGTAAATCACTATAATAAACCTGTGAGAAATCTATCATGGTTAATTTACGATGAGGGTAAACTAAGAAACGTAGAACATGAAGGTAAGGATATCGATTTACTTAATAGAATGAAAGAAAGATGGGATTACATGAAAGAAAAATCCCTTAAGTGGACAAAACCAGAAGATTGGATTGCTACCCACGATTATGCGGGATGCATGTTTTGTATTATCAATGATAACTGTATTGCAAATGGTACTCTGAAAGATGAAATAACTGAAATATAGGAGCCACCTATGAGACCTTATCAAGCAACTGAGGTCATAGATAGACGAAATACACCTCTTGATGAAATAAACTTTGTAGACTTATATTATTGTTCAAAATGCCCAAGCTATATACTTATCGCAAAGAAGTATATTAAGTACGAAGAAGTAACATATAATTATGTAGTAGCTTTAGTAGATAAATCTGTAAACAGATTAATTATAAGATGTACTACAGAAAATTTAGAAGATGCATTAATGCAGGCAGATATCTATAAAGATGTAGTAAACGCCAACCACCAAACTTGGATTCCTAATTATATAAATGCTGTTCTAGTTAAAAATAATAAATAAAATCCTATTCATTTTACCTTCTGATTTTCTATTCTGTATATTATGAATGTAAATAAATCTCAATTTAAAACTTTACTAAAAGAAATCGAAAAAGACCCAGAGTTTGGAGAGCATGTAAAGCTCCCTACTGTATGGTATCACGATTCTTTATCTAAAAAGTGGTATAGATTTTTAGGATTATTTACCACTGTATTCTGGGGGTGGCTATATATAAATAGTCATATAAATTCTCAATTAAGAATTATACCTAGAAAAAGAACAATACCAGGATTTGAAAGTGCACCTATATCAAAAGCCTTAGGTTGGAGGAAACCTAATATCCATTGGTGGTTAGTTAATCAAACTTATCATAAGTTTATAGATAAAGGTTTAGATAAATTAAGAAGAAAGTTATCTAGTAGAAACGCAAAGTACTCACATCTAATTCAAGATACATGGTTATCAGATAAAATTAAGAAACTAAGAGATTTCTTATATTGGAGATTCTACAGTCACTGGGGTAACTGTCAAAGATGTGGATATCACTGGACCGATTCAGAGGAAGAATTCTATACAGAGATGGTAGATGAATGGTCAGGACCAGGTGAATATGGAACACACTACGAATGGCAGTATTATATTACATGTCCAAGATGTAATTGGAAACACCTTGAATTAGACGGATCACCTTAATGAAAACAGTAGAAGAAAGAGTTAAAAAGATTTTATGTAATCAATTAGGATTAAGTGAAGTAAATCTAGAAGATAATCTAATTGATAAATTAGGAGCAGATTCCTTGGACAGACGTGAAATTATGATGGAGTCCGAAGATGAGTTTGAGTTATTTCTAGAAGATGAGGATTTTGATAAAGTTGCTAGCGTTCAAGATTTAGTAAATCTTATCATTAGAAATATATGATTGAATGGATCTGTTATAGATGCTTTACTGTACAAACCGTATCTCAGATGAGAAGAGCTATACACGTTAAAGGGTTATCAGTAGAGGATGCAAAAAGACTAGATATTAAAATGTGTAAAAATTGTAAGTGTAGAACATTTTGGAGACTCTAGTATGTGTGATGAAAAAGTAAATTTATTTCAATTCATATATGCATGTGCATGGTTAAGAGATTATGAATCTATATCATGGTTAGAGTTTCCACAATACCAAGTGAGAGTAACACCTTGGAATATATTGACATTAAACCTTGGTCTAATATTATACGTGTATTTTAAGGATGGGACACAATATGATGTAATCTATCCTGAAAAAAGTGAAATTAAATTTCCAAAATGGTTGAGGGTGTAATATGATTTTTCTAGATATGGATGAAACTTTAACAGAGATGATATTCTGGTTAAGAGCAAACTTTCCAGAATATCCTGATATCTGGAATAATAAAGAATTCTTCCAATCAAAAATTTATGAAGAAGAAATACTTTCAGGTTTATTTCTAAAGCTACCTCCAAGACAGGATATGATGGAGCTTATCAATTTTATTGTATTGAATAATAAAAGACACTCTATCTTATCAAATGCAAGTATCTATAGACCTGACCTTGTAAAACTAGATAAGAAAAGATGGTTAGAGTTACATCATCCGTATTTCAATAAAATAGAGGGAATTCATTTTACTGCAGGAAGAGAAGAGAAATCTCGTTATGCAAGAATGTGGCTAGAAAATGAGAATACTACTCCAGTCTTAATAGATGATGAACCAGTGGTATGTGAGTACTGGAGAGAACAAGGAGGAGTCGCAATCCAGTATAAAGATACCAGACAAGCGGTAGCAGAATACAATAAACTTTTGAAAGAAGGTACTATCATTGAATGATACTAGATAGATTTGAAGCAGAGAAAGATTGGATACTTAAAAATGAATCTTTATATACTTCACCAGAACACGCTAAAGCAGTAATTGGAAATATTGAGAAGTCTTACAGACTAAGAGACCTAGAGTCAAAGATTAAACAGTTTGATTCTACAAGAAACACAAGAGATATGTTCGAATTAATTGATTCTGTAAATTAAATCAATTATAAGCCCTTCCCGTCCATCGTCTAACTTATTTACTTCCCACTACGGGCAAACTACGCTGTCAGTATTTATGTTATCTACGACTAATTCTGCTAACTCCTTGATATACTGAATTACTTCTAACCGAGTTTTATGTAAGGTAAGTAGTAATAATAATTAAAGGTAATCCTATGAGCCATTACATCGGATGCGGAGTATGCGAATCTCCAAATTTCACTGAGCAAGGTAGAGGGAAAAGTAAAAGGATTAAATGTGAAGATTGTGGATACAACGGAAGTAAAGTAAAGTTAGTAGGAAAGTTCCCAGAGCAGTCTGTAGAGAAGAAAGTCGTAGTAATAACTTCAGCTCAAAATGCAACACCTGTATTTGATGCAGGTTGGAAGTCATTAAATAATTATGTTAAAGCTAGAAATGCACAGTTACTTGTAATTCCTTTTAGATATAAAAACCCTACCAGTCAATGGACTATGAGGAATGTAGAAAATGAATGGTGGAATGATGAGGTAGAACCTTACCTTTGTAATCAAGATTTAAAAATAAATGATAATTACTTGATTTTAGGTTCATTGAAAATACAACCAACTGCTAAGAATCCACTTCAAGGAGTACAGAATTTATCAGGACATGCCTCAGCAATTATAGGTCACCCTCAAGCACAACAAGAAGCTCTACCTACTAGCGCAGGAGCACCACCCAAGATGGTATCAACCACTGGGTGTATAACTAAATTGAATTATACAGACACTAAGGCAGGGAAACAAGGAGCTTTCCACCATGACGCAGGTGCAATAGTAGTAGAAATTGAAAACGATAAAATTGCACACATAAGACATCTTCTTATAGACGGAGCAGGATGCTTTTATGATTTAAACATAAGATGCACGCCAAAAGGAATTCAAGTTCAAAAAGAAACCGCAGGATTTGTATCAGGAGATTTACACGGAGTACATCATGACCCAGAGAATGCAAAAGCAGTATGGCTAGATTCAAAATCAATAGTAAAAAGATGTAAACCTAAGAAGCAAGTATTTCACGATGTACTTGATATGCACTGGGGTAGCCACCACCACAGGAAAGACCCGTTCCTACAGATTGAAAAATATCATAATGGAAAAAACTTAGCAAAGACTGAAATACTAGAAACTATTTCCTTGGTAAATAAGTTATCTATATGCCCTCAAAATTATATTGCAGGAAGTAACCATAATGAGCACTTTGGAAAATGGTTAAAAGAGCATGACTGGAGAACAGACCCTGCAAACGCAGAAGTATATTTAGAAACCTCTCTAGCCTTCGCTAAAGCAGCAAGAGAGGGAGACAGCGGAGACTTTGACCCATTAGAATTCTGGGCTAAGAAGCTAAAAATGAAGAAACTTAAGTTTCTAAAAAGAACTGATAGTTTAATGATTGCAGACATTGAAGCTTCCTATCATGGAGACCAAGGACCTAATGGAGCAAGAGGGAGCGCAAAAGCATTCGATAGAATAGGTACTCGTACTGTTATAGGTCATTCGCATACCCCTAGAAGAGAAAAGGGTTGCGTACAAGTAGGAACCTCATCCTTGATGGATTTAATATATAATAGAGGGTCACCTTCATCATGGATGCACGCCCACGCATTGATTCATAAAAATAGTAAGGTGCAGCTAATTATAGTATTAAATGGAAACTATTGTGCACATTGGAAATGGTAATTCTATTGATTAAGAGTTTTATGATTGTATGAATTCTTAATCAATTTATTCTGGTATAAATATTATGATAGAACATTCTAAAATAAGAAATTCCTTACTTAAGCTAATCCTTGAAAATGCAACAAAATTTGAATGGTCAATTCAAGGATTAGGCATGTTCAGATGCTATGTAGATTATAACACTAGACTACATGTATGGGCAGAGGATTGGAGAGATGAAGCCGCATCTGATATGCACACTCACCCTTGGAATTTCAGAAGTCATATATTAAAAGGAAGTGCTATAAATTATTGGATGGGCGAAGACAATCTAGAGTCCCCAGACTCAGGTCAACCTTTAGAAATTTACAATAAAAGATTACTTCATTGTGGAGAAAATTGTCATTTTATAAATGAAGCAGAGAAAGTAGGTTTATTTAAGTCTTTCTCTAGAAAATGTATTGCAGGAGATACCTATAGCATGTCTAGTAGTCAAATACACGTATTTGAGCCTCAAGAAGACTATACTGTATCCTTGGTATATAGAGAATTACCTAAAGATGCAAATCCTGACAATGCTTATGTATACTGGAAAGAAGGGACAGAGTGGGGTAGTGCAGAACCTAGACCCGCTACTAAAGAAGAAGTTGAAAAGATGTCTAAAGCTGTATTAGAGAAATATTATGCCTGAAGAAGTTATTTACAGTGTATCGGAAATATTAGAGGCTCATGATAAAGCTACAAAGAAAGGAGCAACTTTTAAGGAAAAGAAAGCCATGTTAAGTTACTTCGATAAAAGAGAGTGCAGGATTGGTTTAATTACTAATGAAGATAGAGTAAAACATGCTCATAATTTAGAGTCTGTAAGAAAAAGCAGAATAGATTTATTAGATAATATAAAGAAATATTGGATGGACTATTTCAAAAAAGTAACTGATAAAGATTCTGAGTAACCAAACGTTTTACACCTACTTGTATTTTATTGAGGTTATTAATAAATGTCACTTCCTATTTTAGCAACTACACCAGAAGATGGATCACCCACAACTTTTACTCCAAAACCTGAGAGATTAATTCAATTTGAAAAACACAGGTTTATAGTTAGAAATGGCGTAGTTAATATTAAATTAACACCTATAGATGACCCAGAAAATCCTGTAGTTGTAGAACATAATGGAGACCCTGCATTTAAAACTATAAGATGCGCAGGTGTAGTTAGTATGGAGTTCGAATGGGTATCAGGTACACCTTCAATTAGCGGATTTAGCTACAACGCATAACATGTCTGAGATATTCCTAGATAATGTACCTTCCAATGTAATGGAAGATGTTCTCAATGTCTTTGCAGGGACAGAGGAAGCCGCATCATCTTTAGGCTTAAGCGTAGGGTATACACAAGTACCTTGGACAGATGTAGCCACAGTTGTTGATATAGCATCTCCAGACACTCTTTATAGGTTATCTAAAACATCTTCTCAAGTAGGAGATATACCTGAAGGGTTTGTAGATAATAATGATTTATCCTTTACTAATGAATCTGGAGAAACAAAAGACCTTGTAGGGAGAATAATTGTATTCGCAGAGAGTCTAGGAAATATTACTCACCAAGTAGCTGCTGCAACTGATAATAGTGACAGTGATGAAGAAATTATTACTGATGCAGGAGTTTTCAGAGTTAACTATTTCAATACAAACTTCATGAAAGTTTGGTATGTAGATTATCAAGTATCTTTATTAGATACTAAATCGGTATTTCCTATGATTCAAAATGATGACGGTTCAAATGATTTTGAGTTATTTACTGCTATACATAAGTTCGAGGTAGTATAATGGCTCATTCAGTAATCGGTTCAACAATAAGACAGAATGGAGTAGGTAATAGTGTAACGGCTTTAAATAGTGCAACATTTACTAGGTTAATCCCCGATACTATTGATAGTACCCATAACGTAGGCTTAACCTCGGATAATGACGGATCTCTTATAAACGATTCAGGAGCAGAAGTAGAGTTAGATGTAATAATAGCGATGACATGTTTAACTCCTAATTCTGTGAGACATTTATTTACCCCCTGCAAGTACAACGGATCATGGTCAGAGATATCCGCAGACTATAGGGTTCCTAATTATATAAATAATACTCAAAGAACTGTAACTCTATTAAGTTTTCCTGTTACTTTAGCCGACGGGGAAAAAGTAGGGGTGATGGCGAAAAGAGACTCAGGGTCATATGATTTTATAACAGAAAATTATGTAATTTTCGTAAAGTCTAGAGATAACACTGACCCTATACCCTTGATTGCACAGTGTTCTACTACTCTACACGATAATAATATACAAGGACCTACAAAAACAAGATATACTTGGCAAACTGTAGATTTCGCAGCAACAGTTGAAGGGAGTTTGACTGTAGGCGCCACAACAGATAGTGGGAAAATAACTAATGATACGGGTGAAACACAAATAGTCGATGGATTTATATTTTACACCTATGGAACCAACGGAGCAGGTTCTTCTACAACAGAGCTGAGAGGGCAAAGAGGTACGGGAGGCTACCCTGATGCTCATACTAATTATACCCATAACTCTATGAATCAAGATGGCTATGTCTCAGGATTCTTCTTCTACAGCACAGAGCTTGAGGATGGAGAACGTATAGCTTTAGAGAATAGAAATGTAACTACAACAGGCAGAGCTGTAAGAATCTGGTCGATACAACACACAATGATGGCTAGACCTTAATTAACTTTATGAGGAAATAAAAATGAATTTAGAAATGTTCGGAGCATCACCTAGAAGGGTTCTTATCGGAGAAGGATTTACTTCATGCCAAGAAGATAGGAAGAGAACCAAGGTTGACGGAGAATATGTAGATGATAGAGTAAGATTTGCAGAAATACTTGCAGATTCTAATTTAAATGAAGACGCTGAGAATCCTACTTATAATATTACGCATTCTAATGATATATTATCAAATGCGAAGAACAGGGCAATCAAGGCTATAGAAGATAAAGTGACTGAAAATTGTTATCTACCTTTAACTATCACGATAAGCCACGGAGAACTAACTTTTGATGCAGATAAAAAGTCTCAAGGAAGGATAGAGAGAGCTTATCTAAAAGCAGTTAAAGAAGATGAGAATCACACCCAACCTTGGATTGCAGAAGACAATAACACTTATATCTTAACAAAAGAAGACGTATTTTTAATCGGAGATGCAATAGGATTAAGAGAGCAAGCAGAGGTACTTCAGGCTAGAGCAAGAAAAGATGAAGTAGAATCCAAAGAATCCGCATCTGAAGTTTACTCATATCTATCCTCCATTGGAATTACCTTAGATTCTTAATTATTTTTCCATTCCTATTGAATTAAATTCTCCAGCTTGTATACACTTATTGTAAGTTAAATAATCTGGAGAATTATTATGCCATTATTCATTGGTGCACTTTTAATATCAGCTTTACTCTTAGCATGGGCATCCCATGTGGAATTTAAAAATTGTAATTGGAAAGACGGAGTCGTCCTATTTTTAATAGGAACGGAGGCTCTAGTAGCGGCTGCAATATTATGAGTAAAAGCGTGGATGAGATAAAAGAACTAATGTATGATTGTGATTCAGATTTTATAAATACTGTCCACTCACAATTTCCTTCATTTGAAGAGTTTAAATCTATTTGTCAAAAACATAAAAATGACAAAGAATCTTGGAAGAAGGGGTTTCTAAAAACTCTTGAGCTAGAAGTTTATTGGAACTCTTATGCTAGCCACCCTATGGATTTAACTCTAGAGAATTTAACCAATCATGATTATTTTGTATATGATAGACGTCTAGGTTTATTTTCAGTAGACGAGTGTAATCATGAAGCCTTCATGTCTTTATTGTATTCATGGGAGAAGGACAACGAGGGTATACACTTCCTAGCAGACGGTACCCATTATTTACAAAGGGATGGAACATTTTATAGATCTTCATGCAACAGAGGTATAACGGTAGGTATGAAATCTCATTTAAACTTTCAAGAAAAAACATTGATGAAAAGAATGGGTTACCCTATTTTAGAACTATTTTAATTATAGACTGTATAACCTTGTTTTAATTAGCTATTATTTTAACCTTAAGGTATTAACAAAATGGTAGCTAAATTAAAAGCATTAATAATACTTATCATCTTAGGTATGTTTATATTAAGTATAGTTCTATCCCCATTTGCACTTTATGTATGTATAATTACGGTATTAAGTTTATTATTCCCTTCACTTAAAACGTATTGCAAAGTATTATGGATAGCAGCAGACCAGACTGTAAATGCAGCAACTGGAGGAAACATGGATCACACTATCTCAGGGAGAGTAGGTTATAATGCAATTTTAGGTAACCCAGTAGCACTTGAATTAGAAAAGGTAATTGATTTTATATTTTGGAAAAACCATTGTAGAGAGGCAGTGGAGAAAGATGAAGCCTACTCTCAAGAAGATATAATTTTAGCTTATAGAAGATCTAAGATGTTAGAAGGTAAATAATTTGTTATATAAAATAATCTTTCCAGAGGTAGGCTGCACTCATTCTGCTATAGATGATAAAGAAGCTATAGAGATTTTAAATTATCATCTCTATTTAAATATAACTCTAGAAGGTTTATCTCAGAGGATGTTGAGGGTTAAAGAGTTGGATATAACTACACCTGACAACACAGGAGACGGGAAAAGAGTAGTAGCCACCGTTGAAAGATATATAAATTAAATTTTGGAAAAATTATGATTGATTCTGAAACACTAGAGAAGTTGTCTCAAAAAAGCATTATACCTGTATTAGACCATGGTCATGTAAGATATGTAGACCATGTCGGAGGAGATTTAGCCATTGTACGTAGTGCTAGAATTAGCCATGACGCACAATGGAGAGCGGGAGAGAATACTGGAAGTGATAACCGTCTTATTAATTTTCTAAAAGAGAATGGTCATAATACACCCTTCGAATCAACCTTCATTACATTTGAAATAAAAGCACCTATCCTTGTATTAAGACAATGGCATAGACACAGAACTCAGTCTTATAATGAAGTTTCTGCAAGATACACTGAACTCCCAGAAGAGTTCTACATTCCAGAGCCTCACTTAGTAGGAAAACAAAATCCTACAAATAAACAGGTGCGCGACCCTCTTACTAAAGAAGAGTATGAATCTCTATCTGAGGAAGATAGATTCGTTATAGAACATATGCTTGATTCTATGAGAAAGCATAACAAAGACGCATTTGAGTTATATAAAGCTATGTTATCTAATGGTATGCCGAGAGAGCTAGCACGTTCAGTTCTACCTGTATCTACTTACTCTACAATGTTTTGTAGTATGAATCTGCATAATTTATATAACTTCTTATGGGAAAGAGCTCATCCTCATGCCCAATATGAGATTAGAGTGTATGCAGAAGAGATGTTAAAAATTGCAGAGATTGTAGCCCCAGTAGCAACTAAAGCGTTTAAGAAAGCACTTAAAAATCGTATCCTTGATGAGAAACTTAAAGAAGATATCAAGAATGTTTATAAAACAGGAGACAAGTCTATGCTAGTAGATTGTGCAAAAAGAGCACTTAAATCTTACGGAATAGACGAATCCATCGGGTTCTTAGCGACACAAGATTAATGATTCTCTATAAAGCTTGCAAGAGATGTGGAGCACAGTGTTTCACATCTCAATACACCTCACTAGGAACTTTTTATTTCCACCCCATGAGTGGAGACCCATGCAGTTTATCTGGGAGCAGAAAATTGGTAGAAGAACAATTAGAAACTTTATCAAGAAAACCAAAGTTAATGATAATCGGGTACGGTCGTCACGGTAAAGACACTGTTTGCGACCTACTGGCAAAGCGGGGCTACACATTTGAATCTAGCTCCATGTGTGCAGCCAAAATATTTCTGTATGAGAAGTTAAAAGACAAGTATGGTTATAAGTCCTTTGAGGAATGCTATGAAGATAGACATAATCATAGAGCTGAATGGTATAAAGAGATAAAATCTTATAATACACCAGACCTAGGTAAACTTGCAAAACAGATATACAGTGAGTTTCATATCTATTGTGGAATAAGAGATAGAGATGAATTCTACTCTCTGAAGAATGATAAAGCCTTTGATTATGCACTATGGGTAGACGCCTCAGAAAGACTTCCCCCAGAATCTAAAGACTCTATGAATTTAACAATTGAAGATGCAGATATAGTGATAGATAACAACGGTCTAGAAGTAAATCTACCTTTCGAGTTAAATAAAGTAATGAGAATTATAGACCTTGATTGGGAGAATCTGTGAAGATATTTAGTAAACCAGAGAATCCTTTAAATGCTCTATGGCATTATAAGAGGGTAGACCAACCTTTCGGAAAAGAGTACTTGATAAGAGAGGATGGCGCAATATTTACAAGAGAGACCTTCTTTAAAGGAAAAGGAAATACTAAATGGTCTTATGTAAATAATGAAGACTTCTACCCTTTATTAGAAGGAGCTCCTGATAGAGTTAAGTTATCAGAACTTCTTACTGTAGATAAGTCACCAGCAAGTCCTAGATTAAAGAAAAGAGATTTTGCTTATATAGTAGCACCCACTGTATTAAAGGACTTCTAATGTTAGATAAATATGCAAAAGTTATGATGGAAACAGCAGAAAGATTCGCACAAGAATCTTATGCTAGGAGATTGAAAGTAGGAGCAGTTTTAGCTAAAGATGGAAGAATATTAGTTACTGGTTATAACGGTACTATCTCAGGGCTTGATAATAACTGTGAAGATTATGACTGGGACAATGTAGAACCTTTCGAAGAAGAAATACCTGTATCTATAAATAGAAATCATGATTTCTCCCAAATAAGTAGAATAATAAAATTGCATGAAACTTTAGGATTTGCAGGATATGATGAATCTAACGGTATAAAGGTGGAAGAGGTTACTCAAATAGAGGATTATTTAAGGTCTTATAACCTTAAATTTAAAGTAAAAGGAATCAGGGCAGGTTTAAAAACTAAAGACACTGTACTTCATGCAGAAGAAAATATATTAGCCTATGCAGCAAAAGAGGGTATAAAAACTAAAGGTTCTACTTTATATTGTACAGCATTACCCTGTATAAAATGTGCAAGAATGTTAGCTCAAGCAGGTATTGTAAAAGTAGTGTATAGAGATATGCATGAAAGTAAGTCAAACGGAACTAACCTTGATTTCTTTAACGAAGCAGGACTTGAATTAGAACAATACGTTCCTGAAGAATAATTAGGTTGTAATTGTATTAGGTTGAGGCTACTAAAGCAGAATTAACGCGAGCCAAGACTATCTAGTCGCTTACAATCACTTTAGTAGCCTCAGTCAATTTAGGAGTATAATTATGCATAGAGTACCTTCTGATAAATTAACGGCATCTAAAAATATAGAAGAAGACTTAATAGCTTTTGAAAAGAACGGAGGTAAGCCTTTAATATGTAAACCACCAGAGTATTCACCTAGAAATACTGCATCTTTAAATAACTCTTCAGAAAATTATTATTTTACACTAGCTATTTCTTCTAATCCATAAATCTGTATAATCTAATTTTAATTTAATTTTTAATCTGGAAATATTATGAAAAATTTAGTACCTCTATTTACTCAAATTGTATCTATGCAATTCAAACTCAATGATAAAATTGGGAAAGAATGGCTCATTAAACCTAATAACAATCTAAGGGCAGTCTTTATTGAGTGTGCAGAGTTAATGGACTCTACTGCATGGAAATGGTGGAAACACCAAGAAATGGACAAAGAAAATATAAAAGTAGAGTTGATTGATATATTCCATTTCTTAATTTCAGCTATAAGCTGTGACGTTTACCATTCTTCTGATGACTATAAAAATATGTCAGAAAAAGATTTTATTGAACACCTTGGAGTTTATTTACATAACCTAGTCTTCAAAGTTTATAATAAATCTCAAGATATGGACTTTTTCGATGCACTAAATGATGTAGAGATGGGAGTATCAGATTCTCTTGATAAAGAAAGGTCAGAGGAGATTATTGAGAATTCAAGAGAAATGTTCAGGGTATGTGTAGAGTCTCTAGCTTCTATTTGTGTAGCAGAAGGAGTAAGGTCATCTCAAAAAGCCGTAGAATCGTGGGCAAATCTATGGGTACTGATGGGGTTCACACTTGAAGACTTATATAAAGAATATATGGTTAAAAATATTCTTAATGGATTCAGACAAGACCACGGATATAAAGATGGTACTTATATTACCAATTGGTCATTGACTGAAGGTACAAAATGTGAGGATAATGTATTTGCATTCGGTATCTCAAAAACTATGGATGTAAATGAAGAGTTTCCTATTCATCTAACACGTATGTTAGATTCTCATTATAAATTATTGGAAGATAAATCTGCCTAATGGAAAAGTTTGACCATTTAAAACATCAAAGTTTATTATTAGACGCCATAGAGGAAGACGGGAGAGTACCTGTATTTGTACTTAATCCTTTATGGTTATCTAAAGGACCTTATTTTATAGACCAAGACGAAAATTATATTTATATTTATAAAAAGTCTAAAATCTATAACAATGAGGTATTTTATCATGTTGGAGCTCCTATTATAAAAGATAGGAAGAAATCAGGAAAATTTAATGACTCCAGAGATAAAATAAGAGGGATGTTATCAGAAGGTATAGACTTCTTATTAACAGACCAAGAGATTTATCACCATAATTTAACTGTAGAAGAGAAACCAGAGAAAAGTGTAGAGTTTGTGTATCATTCAGAAACCTATGAGGATTTAAAGGGTAAGAACTGGGCATCTTGGAGACAGTCACTTAAGAAAGTAGACGAAATATTGGAAGTGAAGTATTATCCTACAAATAAAATACCCTTCACTCTAAAACCTCAGCTTGAATCTATTCTGAAAGAATGGAAAAAGTACCGTGAAAAGTATATAGGTAAACATTCAACTTGGTACATGAATCATTGCAATGAATTGAAAGATGCAATGGTGATGGTCTTTTATTATAAAGGTAAACCTATCTCATACAATGTATCTCAATTATGTGGAGACACTATATTTTTCTTAGATGAAAAAACTATAATGGGAGTCTTACCCAATTCCTTTACAATTTCAAAAGCCTATCACATTTTATGTATGAGATGGTGGTTAGATAAAGAGTCTGAAAATACTGATGAACTATTTATGACTTCAGGTTTAGGGGAAGGTAAGTACGTACATAATGGAAAAGAGTTCGACCTTGATAAACACAAGCATTTATTAAAGCCTTATAGATTGATAAAATTTTATAAAGTCAGAGGGAAGAAATAAATTATGAGAGATATTAAACAAGAAGAGTTCATACCCAAATCTAAAAAGAGAAATTCTTTATTTCTCAGACCCCAAGAGCATACCCTATTTGAGTCACTTGTAGAATTATATTATGCTACAATGGACGTAAAAGATTTTGAAGAAGTACACATCGTACCTCAATTAAAAGAGTGGGCAGATTTATTATATGAATCTCATGGATTCACACCTGATTTAGTGGTAGGGGATAAAACTCTCAAAAAGCAAGATTTCGAAGAAAGAAAAGACTCCTGCATCCATCTTGTAACAGCAGGAAAAGACTCCACCTCTACTGCACTTAAATTTGAATCAGAGTTTAAAGATAAAAATTATTTACTTCACGTACAAGGAGTAAATAAAATGTACCCAACTGAGCATCGTATGTGCAAAAAACTGTATAAGAAAGCGATGCCAAATTCACCCTACAATCAAATTAAAGCACCGATGCCACGGGTATCAGGTGCTTCAGAATCTCCACTAAAGAATATGTTCATCGTTGTATTGGCTATTGAACATTTCGGCTTCATACCTCGATACATTACATTAGGTGGCTCAGCAGGAATTGCTGACGTATCAGAGGTTGAGGTATTTGGAGATTCAGGACGAGGTATTAGACCTTTCTTAGAAGCATTGAATAATTCCTACGGCTCAAGTATGGAATTCACCCCCTACCTAAGAGACCAAGTAGAAGCCTACGAAATATGTGAGAAGCATAAAATTGATTATGCAGACCTAGCGAGTTGTATGAGTCAATTGCGCTTTAAATCGAAGCAAAGAAGTATGGCTATAGATAAGTACTCCAGAAGAGTAGGGGAGCATACTTTAATTGCAGGAACTGTAAAGGAAAGCGGGTTATCCATATTTAAAGTACCTCAAGCTACCCTTGATAACTTAACCCTTGATAACATTGATAAATATGACGAAGTTTATCCAGATGACTACAGATGCATAGGTGGCTGCTTTAAGTGTAGAGAAAAAGCAATAGTATACAACCACCATTTTGGTTATGAATACCACCCCGAATATATGAAGAAATGTAGAAAGGGCATTGTAGATTGGATGGATAAATCTCCTAACAATAATGGAGTTAAACTAGAACAGTATTTTGATACCGTATTAGGAATGCCTCTAAGTACTATTCCTAAAAAATATCATGCATACATTGCAGGTGAAGCTAAAAGACCTGATGGATGGAAACCTCCACTAAAGAGGCATGCAGAATTTTCACTTGATAAAGTGACTTGGAAAAAGTTGACTGATAAACAAATTAAAGAACAATGTAAGGGTATGCAAGCACCTAAAACTGGAAGCAAGATATTTCCAAAACCTGATGGTAAAGGATTTTATAAAATCTGGAAGGATGTAGCTTAAAAAATGAATTCTAACAGACCTCACCAAGAAGCATCTACAATTCAAGAGATACTTGATATAATAGATAATCCAGATAAGTATCCAGAGATGGTATGGGTCGGTAAGAATTATTCACTCGCGGATTTAATTAGAGACTTAAAAAAGTATAAAAATAGAAGAAGATTATCTACGGCAAGGTTACCAGGAAAAAGAACTGGAAAAAGGTTACTTTATATAATGTCTCCCCAATTTTTTATAGATAAGACTTTATTTGTATGTACACAGTAACTTTAGTAGGTGGAAGTAGACACGGTCAATCTTATATCCATCCTGATATATATCGTATTGATGAATGTCCAGAATTTATTTATATAGAGAAAGAAGTACCTTTATTTGAAAGAGATTTATCAGATGATATACTTAAAGAAGATATTGTTATAAAGAGAGACAGGTATCTAAAAGCAGAGATACATTTTGAGGGGAATGAAAAAATATTATTTTATTACCACGATAGTTTAAAAAGTGTATCGGGAGCTATGGTATATTTATTGAATAAAACCAAAAGTATTGAATTGAATGTAACTAAATCTATTAACAGATAAAATTTTTTAATTTGGAGTAATTGTGATGCCAGAAGAAATGTCAAATGAAGAACTTTCCCAAAGAATGAAAGATGTGAAAGGTAAAATTGAGGAAAGTGAAAAGAAGAAAATGCAACTTCAAGTTAGAAAAGATGACTTGAAGACAAAGATTTCAGACATGGAACCAAAGATTCAAGAAGCTTTTGGAACCACAGACCCTGAAAAGTTAAGGGAGAAAAAGTCTGAATTTATAGAAGAGCTTAGTAAAATAGAGCTTTAATTTTTAATAAGTAAGGGGAACCCTATGAACGACTCAGTCGACTCAATGGTAGATGATTTTGTGGAAGGTGTACAAAGTGTAGATGCAAATTTAGACTTTACCCTTACAAAGGAACATCTATCAAAGATTAAAAACACCTTTAAGCCACTACAATTTGAAGAACATATTTGTTTAGAATTCCATTCTGATGGAAGAATTCAAGCAAGTTCAGTTGACGGAGGAATAACCTCATGGGTAGAACTATCCACAACAGAGCTTGACTTAAAAGGTGAAACGTATACTAGATTTTATATTGATGTAAAAAGAATCAATAAATTATCTGAAGTATGCGATAAAGAAATTGCATTCACAGTTTGTGACGGAGAGCTTAAATCAGTAATCGGTTCTACTGATATTAAAATCTCACTTCCATTACATGAATTAACCACAGATTTAAGCTATAGAGAAGACGAAGCAGAGATTAAAACCTCAGAAGACTTATCTGGATTAACAAGTAGACTTCTATCATCCAAGGGGCAAGGCTCATTTCAGTTGGCAGCTTTATCTTTAGCAAAATCATGGATTTACGGTACTTCGGAAAATGTATCAATTGTAACTGGAGGCTTCAAAGAAATGGAAGCCAGAGTTACCCCAGATTTCCTAGGTTATCTATCTAATATCTGCTTTACCAATGAGGACGTTACTTTAGCAAAAGGTGAAGATGAAGATGGAACACCTGTATTGGTAGTTCATTCTGATAACGTCTATTATAAAACAACCTTGATGGATGTAACCCCAGAAGATATTGAATCTTTAATCAATGAAGCTACTTTAGGCGGATTGCATTTCGATACACTTGAGCCTATTAAGAATTTAGGTATATTATCTATCCCATTGATAGGACAAGAAAATGCTAGCTTTAGAATGGAAGGAGGAAAAGATTCTGAAGAAATCTCAGTAACTGTAACAGATGAATCTAATAGAATGTCATCAGATGCATGGACTTGTACTCCTATAGACGGAGACTTCGAAGCAGACATTAATATAGCTAGCTTTTTAAGTACACTTAATGCCATTTCAAGAGACGGAGTCAAGATGTCAGTGAAGACCTCTTGCATCGTAATAACAGATGGTATTAGCACGCATTTGCTCATAAAATATATGTAGCAAACCGAGTATCGGAGAACAGATGTTCGGACGGGGAGCATCTCCTGAGTTAACAGGCGCACAACAAGTACCCCAAACTTTACCTAGAAAGTCTCCATGGGTGGGTATACAAAAGAAGCAGAGGTACGGAGTCGTACCCGTACCTCGAACCAAATTCTGAAAAATCTATTGGATTTATTTATGCAAGTAACACGTGAAAAATTAAATGAGGTTGGAAAAACCTTAAACCAATTAGAAGGTCAAATCGATTTAACTAAATCGGAATCCAATAGATTAATTGAAAGTTCCAAAGCCCTACAAATAGAGTTAGAGGTATTGGACGAAGTAAATAAATTCTTTACTGAAGCTATGGACCAAAGGATTGATGAAGTAAAACATAAAGTGGAGGACATCATCAATCAGGGAATAGCTTATGTGTATAAAACTGAAGACCTTAAAATACAGATAGGAACAACTTTCAAAAATAATAAAACTCAATTCGTTATTAATTTAGTGAATGGAGACATGGTAACCTCAAAAGTAACTGAGTCTTTTGGAGGAGGTTTAATTGCGATAGTAGCATTTTTATTTAAGGTAGTAGTCAACATCGTTTATAAAAATGAAAAAGTATTCTTCTTTGACGAAACTCTAAATTATGTATCTAAACATTATCAAGAGTCCTTATCAGAGTTTATTAAAAAGTTATGTGAGGATATGGATATGACTGTTATCCTGATTACTCACCAACCTTTATTAGCAGAAAAAGCGGATATGGTGTATGAAGCTTATGAATCCTCAAAAGGTACTAAATTTAAATTATTAACTACTTAGATGTTTTTACCTTACTTTTTATTTAACTAGATAAGAAGTAAATCATGTCCTACGTAAACATATCAGAAGATGTATTAGATTTCACTAAGTCAGAGGATGTATCTGATATTATAAAATTCATTGAGTCCTCAATAAAATTAATAACAGATAAACCTCTTGATGAAGTAATTCAAACAATAGATGTAGATTTAGTACCAGAAGATTCTCAAACAGGTAGAATGAGAGTAGATTTCTACTTGATTATAAATAAGAAATTCAGGTCTATTGTATTTGGACGTAAGTTCTCAAATATATCAGCAATGAAGAAGCTACTATCAAATATATCTGGTAAGCGTAGAATCTTTTATTCCTTAACCGTGGAAGAGTAATAATGAAAATTTTTAGTTCATTAGATATTAAGTCTAGTGAAAAAGAGGAGACTTGGAGAATATCATTCGACCCAGACTTTCCAGAAACTAGAGAAGGTTCAATCCTTATTGATAGTTTATATGATGTATCTAAAGACTTCGAATTAGACTTAGCTAGAGAGTTTATCAACATTAATGCGGACAGAGAGTTTACTAAGAAGGAGAGAAAACAATTAGATGATATTCTGAAGTACGCATTAAAAAATAAGGACGTTAAAGTAGATAAGGCGATATTTTAATTAAGAAAGTATATACCTGATATCCTATTCATAAATCGCGTACACGTTCGTATCTTTATTTTTTGGAAGGGGTTACCCTGTTTAATTTGCACAGCGTTCGATTATGAAATTGGAATCACTTCAAAGCTTAGTAGAAGAATCTACTACTCCTGAAAATTTAAAGAAGATTGAATCCTATCTAGAATCTAGAAAATTAGATTACTTTGGAGGGGTAGGATATACTAAATTCTTTCAAGCAGGAAGATTGGCTGTAGGAGATTCAATGGTAATCCCTATTTACTCTCCATTGAAGGAATTAGTCTTATTAGATACAAGACCTCTCAATGAAGGAAAGAACGCCTACCGTAAAATCAATGTAGATGACTCCAATCATATCCCAGTTTATAATATAAAAGACATCTCAGATTATAGATTTGTAACAGAAGGGGTATTAAATGCAGAGTCTTATTCACAAAACACCTCACTTGATATACCTCACTGTGCAACACTTACAGCTTCTTTCAATAATAGACTTCTTCATTATCTTGCCGCCACGGTTCACAAGGGTCTCATATTCGCGTTAGATAATGACCCCTCAGGCGTTAAGGCTTCTGAAAGAGTTCTTGATTTTTACAAGAATTTTTATCCAGATTTAAAGATTATATTAGTAGATTACCCTTATGATGACCTAAATGACTTTTTAAGAAAGAAAGGTAAGTCAGTATTTAAAAACCACATTGATAATCAAATTAAAATAGAATTGTAATGGCAACATTAATTAAAGTAGGAGATGTATTAGAGTGGCAACCTTTAGCTAGGTCACCCGATAGAGCAAGAATAGTATCAGAGATTTTAAATAAAGGTAAAATTACACCAGAGTATGTTCAACAAGATTTCGCATTATACTTAGCAGGAATCTTGAAATTAAGAATTAAACATTCTATAGATACGCAAAGCTTAGGAAAAGTATCCTTTAAAAGTATCTATAAACCTCTGAGTAAAGATTATAAAGCTACGAAGGTAAGAAGAAACAGAGATAAATTCTGGGTAAATACAGAACATTTAGTTAATAATATAACTGTATGGAGAACTGGTAAAATAGTAAGAATAGGGTTTAAAGGTAAAGCTTACTATCCAGGTACTAGATTAAGGGTTTTACAGGTAGTTATGTGGATGGAACGAGGAACTAAGAATAAAGACGGTTCAGAGAAAATGCCACCAAGACCACTGTTTTTACCTCATGCAAGAATGATGAGTAAAAATGTAGGAGCGTACTTTGATAAGTATGCAGAATTAAGATTCGGGATAGATTTAAAGAAATTAAGGTAAAATAAAATGAAAATATTTAGCGAATACACTACTAAAGCAGGAAATGTAGACGGATGGCAATATTATTATTCTTTAGTAGTACTCAAGAGAACTCAAGATAAGTATAAAAATTTCGAGCTTGACGTAGACCATATGAGCGGAGGGGTTCTATGGATACAAAGCGACGACAGTACCACTTTAGGTATTACTCCTTTCTGGGAGGGAGACAAAAGAGGGCTTAGTAATATAGAAGTAGTAGACCCAGATACTGGAAGAAGTGAGATTTTTAAATTCGGAGGCAAATTAAATCCTACTGGAGATAGAAGTAAGGACGAACAAGAGTATCTTCATCTAGCTCACCAAGCAATTGATTTATTTTATAGCGGTAGATTAAAGAAAGCTAAATAATGAAAATTTTTAGTTCCATTTCACAGAGTCTGTTAAGGCTCAAGTCCTATCAATTTGATGGCTTCGAGGGTTATTACGAAGAAGTCGTACTTGACGGAGCTAAACATAAATATAAAGGTTTCACAATGTTAGTGGAACCAGAAGACCGAAACATTTTATGGCAAAGATATGATGGTGTCATTTTAAATATAACCCCTTTTAAGAATGAAGATTCAAAAGGTTTAGGTAGAGTTCAGATAATAGATGGTAAGGGTAAACTTAGATTTGCAGAAGTGAATTTTAGGCTTAAACCAACAGGAACTATAGATAAAGATTATAAATCTTATATCAATTTAGCGGAAACAATAATAGACCAGTATATAGCGGGATCTCTGAGGTGAAAATCTTTTCAACTATAAATAATGCGGAATCGGAGTCTATAAATGAGACTATCGAATCTATGGAGAAACGAATTGATAGATTGAAAGAAAGAGAAAGAGAGGGCGAAGATACCGTAATGTATCGGGGAGAAGAGGTTTCTATTGGAGAGGCTATAGATGACCTTGAAGACAGAGTAAGAGCATTAGAAAGATTAAACGAGGAATAAATGAAAATTACTGCAACCACAATTAAATCTGACCTTGAGCCTAGTGTACTTCAAACTACTCTACTTACTCAAGGTAATAAATCTGTAAATGTAGAAATCAAAGGAAAGACCTTCGGTATAGTAGAAGTAGGTGTACATGAAGGAGATGCAGTCCTGATGGCAGAAGAAGGTCAAAAAGGGGTAAAAGCAAGTTGGCTAGCTAAAGAGCTTAACGGTATTAAAGCTGAAAAAGTATTTATAGAGTACGGTGGCGGAAAGATGATACCAGCTCTAGATGTTAAAAACAATACAATTATAGCTACTTCTGTACATAATAAGAAGATTGGAAAACTAGAAGCAATGGTTCATAAACTAGCAGAAATTGTTACTGGTAGAGATATGAATACACCTGCAATCTCTATGTTCACTGGAGAGACTTCAAAGAAAGCTTCATTTTTCGATGATGCCCACCCCTCATTTAATGGATTGCCTACGGTAGTAGGACCTTCTAGTATGGGTTCAAATCACCACGGTTATATAGCGTATGACCCTAAAAGTGATAAAGTTCAACTAGGTGTATTAAACGGAAAGTTAGAGCCTATCTCAGAGTTTATAGAAGAAGGTAAACTAAGACACCTTGATTGGATTATAGGGAAATCTGCAAAATATAGGATTGAGTTTGATGATGATGCTCTATCAAAGTTTAGAGAGCACGTATCTTCTAAGACAGAAAGAAGAGCTTCTCAACTTAAAAGCAAGCCTGTATATGCTTATAACTTTGATAAAGAATCCAACTTACATACTCTATTTGTAGGAGAGTATCAAAGTAAACCTGTAAGATTGATTACTTCATCTCAATTAGCAGAAGAGGGTGAAATTGAGATAAACTGGGGTGGGGATGAAAGATGCTCAGAAGATTATGAGTATGTATCCTTTAAAGAGTGCCCATCTAAAGTAAAAGAACTTATAGGTATAAACCTTAACCTTGATGATAAAAGTTGGAAAAAAGTCTGTTCCATGTACCCTGACGAGACTTAAATGAAACTGCTAAATACAAAAGAAGAGTCAAAAAGACTAGCATTCTTCAGCCCTCAAATATTACCTTTACCTGCAGGTCTATTAATGATTGTAGCAGGACTCGCAGGAGGGTTCCAAAGTCAGTATGTAACAATTTACGTATCTGGTCTAAATGGATTCGTATTAGCAGGAATAGGGGCAGTTCTAACCTTTTACTCTCTATGGATTTATAGGTCACAATTAGGCTTTGAAAGAAAAAGAAGCCAAGAGATTTCAGACCTTAAAAATCTGGCAGATGAAGAAAAATCTCAAATAGATTTATTAAAATTGAGAAACTCTTTAAGCGAAAATCAAGAAGATATTATTGAGATATTAGAAAGCAAAAAAGTTATAATGACCTTCTCAAGCATAAAGCTTGATTTAGAAGATAGATTAACCTTTAGAAGAGCAGCTCCAATTGCAGATAAAGAACTTTCACTAAGATTAGATAAATTAGTGTTACAAGGATTTTTAGAGAAAAGTTCAGGAGATGACGGAATGGTTTTATACAGTTTAAGTGAAAAATATGAACCTTTAGTATTTAAACCTGATGTAACCACTATTATAAGTTAAATTATGCAAATAGAAGATTCTGAGAATTTATTTTATACAGAGTTATTTGAGCCTACCTTCACCTTGACTCAGAGAACTATAGTACGTCAAGGGTATACACCACACCTTATTATAAAAATAGATAATGTAAATCTACCCAAGGCTCTGCTCGAACGACATGAGAAAGGTTACCTTACCTTGAACATTTCGGCACTAGCGGTATCGAGGCTGATACATAAAGACCAAGAAATACTTTTAGATATGACAGTATTAGGAGTTCCTACAATATTGTATGTACCTTATAAAAGTGTATTTCTATTAATGGCAAAGGAAAATAGTAGTTTATTATGGAGCCCAAACCATCCCGTAGCTAAAAAAGCCCCCATAGATGTAAAACCCACCTCACAGGAAGACACTAAACTAGGTTTGAAACTAGTTAAATAAATTTTTCCATACCTATGTAATTTACTTTCTCCACTTGTATACACTATTATACAAACTTTAAATCTGGAGAATTTAAAATGTTATTTTCTGTTTATAAAGAAAAAGCCTTATCCTTATTATCAAATTCACTTGAGGCGAGTTCTAATAAGACTCCCGCATTTGACGAAGTCTTACGTCACTTAAATCATGTAAGAGATTATTACACAGAGCCTACAGATAGGGTTAGGAACGCTAAGTATCATTTAACTAGATTAAGTGTCGAATTAGATTTATTGGGAGAACATTAATGAAAAAGTCTAATCCTCATACAGCATTAACTCATCCTTGCTTATCCTTTTTATTCTCGGAACAAGAGAGATTAAATATAATAGATAGTATACAAGATATGACAGAAACTCAAGAAGAAGAGTTTAAAACTATTGTTTCTAATAATATTAATATTTTTATTATAAACGAAGATTCTAAATCTAGATGTAGACTACATATTTTAAGAGCATCGGAGAACATTAATGGCAACTAAAAGACAATTTTTAATCCAACAATTAAGAACTGCTCTACATATATTGGAATCCCCTAAAGAAGATGTAGTGGAATTCACAATTGACGATACGGATTTTAGTTATGATAAAATTGTATTAGAGGGAAGTAATAGAAAACATTACTCTTCTAATAAAAAGTGGACTGATGAGGCTTCTAAGAGAGGTTATTCAGTAGTTCTAAGTACTGTTACAGAAGAGGAAGAAGCTATATCTCCTGAAGGAGTCCTTAAAGGTTACTGGGACGCAAAAGAAACCAGAGGATGGTTGGAATAAGTATTGAATCTATTTAACGTTTGTTTATGCAGACGTTACCCCACTATCCCGAGACAGAGGTTTAGATGATTGGTTATAACCATAAGCAATGGTTTACCTCAGTAGGGATGTATAAATTATGAGTATTAAAAATACAGCGAAATCTATTTTAAAGGAAGTAAATGATAGAATAAATTATAATTATTCTAGAATAGGTATGCCGCCTGAATTTCCTAATTCTGTAGAAGGAGCTATACTAAGTTTAGTACATAAAGCTACAGATATTATGTATACCGAGGAAATGGAGGCAAAACGAAATATCCCTGATAAAATAAGAACCCTTGAAGATTTCAAAGACCATCCCGTATATATTAAAGTAGAAAAATCCTTCAAGAACCTTGATTCAGAATTTGAAAAATGGCAGTATAATTTTTGCGCCAGAAGACACTATAATAAAGAAAGTATAAAGATGGCTCTAGATGGATTAGAAGGTAATGATATATTTAATACATTATTATTGTCCTTTATATTCCATGACACCTTCGAGGGCAAAGATTACTGGGATGATATAGTAGTTGCTTTAATTGAGGTCTGATTTATGATAGACTCTAGCGAAGTATTTATCTTCATGGGAAATCCTAAAAAAGATAAATATATTGAGGTTATGTATAAGCGTGCAACTCAAAAAGCACCTACCCTTGACAGAGCCATGAGAGGGTTACAAAGCGCAGTAGGAGATTCAGTAGCAGCAGGCAACCTTGATAGAAATGATTTACTAAACGTACAGTGGTACGTAGACCTTGAAATAAAATCAGAATATTACGTGAGAACACCTAAAAATAATGAATAATATAGAATTTATAATAAATGTATCAGGAGCTATAATTGTAGGCTCATGTATTGTATTTGTAACAGCAATAGATGTAGGTTTAATTAAATGATTGATACTAATTTTGACCCAAAATTTAGCATAGCATCTTTGAAGGATGCTCCCTTTAGAAATTCTATGGTATCCTCTTTATGGATAAATGCACCTCATGAAGATTTTCCAGACTATGTTGATTCTACTGAGAAAACTTTAAGGTTAGCATTAGAATATGTAGAGACGGGAGGAGTAGTTGATGAACTGTTTATTAGGCAAGTTCACTCTTCTATCTTTAGCGGAAGAGAAGATATAATTGTAGGTGCTTATAGAAAATGTGATGTAACTGTAGGAGATTTCGAACCACCTACTTATTTAGAAGTACCTAGTCTTATGAGTCAATTAATGGTACTTGAACCTTATTCAATGGATAGAAGAACTGTACTTGATGTACTGAGAGCTTGGTATATACATTTTAATAGCATCCACCCTTTTCAAGACGGAAACGGAAGAACTAGCGGAGTAATTGTATCTGCCATTCATAAAAAAGTTTGGGGAGAATTCTTATGTCCACATCAATAAAATACTCAGTCGATGACGCAATCATATATCCTGTATTTAATACTACTCAATTAGGTGTAATTGTATCCACTTACGGAGGAGATGAGGGTCATATAATAGTTAGGTCAACTTACGGAAGCACCTCTTATACTAATGCGTCTGAAGTTAGGTTAGCTACGGATGATGAAATTTTAGAAGAGTATAAAAATTCATCATATTGGAAATTACCAAAACCACCTCTTATTGGAGCTCCAATTGAGTACTATCCCAATTTCATAAAATTAGATGGTGCACAAATTACGTCTTATAAAGAAAGTTTAGGCTTGAAAAACTATGGCAATGCACCAAGATTAGAAGCTTGGATGAATGACTATGGCTTACCCTATACTTATGGCTCATGGGATTTCGCAAGAACCTATGAAAGACAAGAATGGGACGTAGTAACAGAGTTGATTAGACAAACCTTGAATTTAAAATTCGGCACTAAGTATGATTGTTGTTTCGTAAATTATTATAGAAACGAACAAGACCATTTAGGTTGGCATGCTGATGACAGCCCAGAAATGGATATGAATCACCCAATCGCAGTAGTATCATTTGGCATGCCAAGAGAGATTTGGTTAAGAAGAAATGGAAATAAATTAGCTGATAAGAAAATCTTATTAGATTCCTGTTCATTATTTGTAATGAAGGCAGGCATGCAAAAAGCATGGCAGCACAGAATCCCTAAAGGAAGCAGAAAATGTGAACCAAGAATCAGCTTAACATTTAGGAAAATGGTATTGTAGTATGAGCCAATGCATCTATTCAGACTTTTGTGAGGGAAAATGTGAGATGTTCGATAAAGAGCACCATAAAGGTCTGAATAGTAAAAACAGCGAATACGGGTGGAATGAGGACGGTATCTGTGTTAGCGAAGATGACCCAAATCCATTCTCATCCTGTACTTATTATGAACCTCTTGACCCTAACGCATTTGAGGAAGAATAAAAAAATGTTAAGAACACTTGAGAAATCTAAGATGCATGCAATCTTGTATGGAACATCTAAACCTCTCAGAGACGTAGCATGACTACTCATATTACAGTTAATTTTCAAAAGTTAATGACGGGTCTATTAGAAAACCTTGTTTACGTGATACCTAAAGATGAAACCGTTTACTTAGTATCGGAATTTAATGATTCCTTGAAGTTAAGATTAAAACCTAATCCAGAAGAAGGAAAGGCTCTTATGATTAACTGGGGTTCTAAGTTAACAGAAGATTTAGATAAATCAAGAGAGTTCGCAAAAGAATTAAATGCAATGATAAGTACCGCGAATTTCTGTAAGTTAACTATGAGTTTCTGCAAAGAAGGTAATTTTCGTAAGGACATGGATAATAAACTAGAGGGACATAAAGAAAGAGGAAATACACACCTATCCAACCCCATAGAAGCTTATAAAAATAATGACAAACGTTTAATAGAATTCGGATTCTGTATCCCAGAGTAAAGTATGCCAAAAGTTCATAATAAATATCATAAAACTGCACCAAAAGAAGCGGTGTATGTAGGAAGAGGTTCACCTTACGGAAATCCATTTGTAATTGGAAAAGATGGAGATAGAGAAGAGGTACTCAAGAAGTTTAAAAATTATTTATCATCAAACCCCGACTTGATAGATAAAGTTAAATCAAACTTAAAAGGCAAAGACTTAGTATGTTTCTGTAAACCAAAAGCATGTCATGCCGACTTACTATTAGAGGTAGCAAACAGTGAAAACTAGCATCAAAGGTCAAGTATTGGTAAACGAAGAAGAACATGGAACTCCTGTATTAGATGTAGAGATTACGGAAGAGATGTTACTTGGATTCTTAGTAGAAGTAGCAAAGGATGCAGGCTATAAACCTAAAGCTGAGAGACTGAGTAAAATGAAAAACCATGAAGGTTATTTTCCTATGTTGACTGAAATCAATACTAAAGGAAATAGTTGTTAATAATTTTTCCATACCTATGTAATTAAATTCTCCTATTTGTATACATCTATTGTAAGCAATTAAATCTGGAGAATTTAAATGAAAAAAGCAATTGTAAAAATCTTAGAGAACATTCCTCATACCCGAGCATGTGAAGTACCTGCATGGGATGACCATTTTACTATTATCCCTCAAGAAGTAGAAGTAACTATGGAAGGTAAAGTGGAAGTTAAAGCTATCTACCATAATAAAAATAAACCTGCATTGTTTGGAGGGGTAGCTGTATCCCAGAAGCCTAACGTAGACGAAGAGACAACCATAGAGCTCACACGTTTCGATATAAGCCGTTTTATACATAAAGGCTTGGCTTCATCTGAATCAAAACTTAACGTCATCAGAACTGTCTATGATTTAAATCTAACTCGTGAATTACCTTTAGGTAATCTCACAACAGTAAATTACCTTGAGGCTAATGGAGAAATTATAGGAAAGGAAGATGAGTTATATGAACGTTTCAATCAGAAGCGAGACCATATGTCACTCTGTAGAGGAAATAAAGTTAATGACTGGATTGAAGAACAATTTGATTCACCTTTAGTTATTTTCACATCAGATTACTCAGAATTTAAAGGTTCACCTGCAGACCTAAGAATTAAAGCGGTAAGTGACGCCAAACATGAATTATGGCTAGCGGAAGAGAAATACAAGGCTGTAAAAAGAACAGCAGAAAGAGAACAAAGCCTAGCTGAAATGAGAGCGAAGAGGAAAGTTTCATGAGTAAAATAGCAACATCAAACGCACTATGGGCAAAAGGAGTATGTTCTTCAATGTATGGAGATAACATTTCATGGGATGCTCATCATGTCAATTCTATATCGAGCGCCAAGTCTCAGGCATCTATCGTATGTCGCATGTTAGAAAGAGAAGGCTTTGGAGGAGAACGTAAGCATTTCCCTCTTTATACATGGATTGAAGAGATGAAAGAAAATCCGAAGGGTAGCCACAAACCAGAGATTCCTTTACCACTTGAACATGATTCCAGTGATATTGAACTTGTTATGAGTATCGAGAAAGTAAAAGAGATGATTGAGAAGGCAGATAAAATTACTGACCTTGATTGCAATCTACATCTATCTACTGGAGAATTTTATTCTAGATTTAGATTTAAACCTTCTCAGCTTGACCAAGTAACTATTCCTAATAAATGTAAATGGATTTATGTGAATTATCACTAAATTATGTATGTTGTAACCTGAATCAATTTGTATTGATAAATAAACCTTAACTCTGGAGAAATCTTATGAATAAGAAAATTGGAAGAAACAGTATGTCTGCTATTATGGCAGGTCTATCAACCTTGATGGGAAATAACCCCATGCTAGGTTCATTCGGAAAGGCGAAAGAAAAGATTACCTTAGAAGAATTAGGCGAAATGCTTTTTGAATTTGGCGGAAATATAAAGCGCGACTCTAGTAATAAAAGACGCGGAAAAATGGCTACGTCACGACGGTTTAAAAACAAACGTGCACGTGACCAGCGTAAAATTAACCGTATCAGAATGAAAGGCTAGATGAAAAAGTTATCATTAACTCTACTAAAGTACTCGTCATTAATTATTGTAGGGTTAATGATAACCTACGGTTCAATTCAATTCACATGTAAATTTGCAAATTATGATTCTACACCTGAGTATACTATTAGGAACCTTAATTCCATTTGCTATCCTAATAGGTAGCTTACCTAAAATTCACTGGGATAAAAACTTCTAACAAATTCCAGGACCTATCTTTACTAAAGAATTTTGGACGGGATTTCTTTATGGACTTATAAGTCAATTTATCTTATTCGGTCTAGCATATATTGTATATATTTACATACAAATTTTTAATAAAATGGCTTTAATAGAAGCTTACATAATCTCGATTGAAGGAAAATTATAATATGTTTACTTTGAAAACTGTATCAGGAAATTTAATTCAAATGGCGAAGAATGGAGACTTTGATGTCATAATCCACGGTTGCAACTGCTTTAATAATATGGGGGCAGGTATTGCAAAGCAAATTGCAGAAAATTTCCCAGAAGCAATGCAAGCCGATTTAGAGACAACTAAAGGAGATAAGACTAAACTAGGTACCTACTCTCAAGCTAGTATTATCTTCGCAGGAACAAGCCAGACCTTAACTGTAGTTAATGCGTATACCCAGTATGCATTCGGGGCGGGAAAATGTCACCTTGATTATGATGCCTTAGATAAGGTATTAGATGACCTGATATTTGAGTTCGGTAAAAAGAATTTAAAATTTGGAATACCTAAAATAGGCTGCGGATTAGCAGGCGGGGATTGGTCAATTGTATCTAGAAGGGTTGACAAGAAATTCACAGGAGAGGATATTACCTTCGTAGATTATAAATAGGTTATTTATGAGAAGTTTATTTGAGACAATTAAATACGGCTTTGACCAAGAGTGGACTCCATCTCAGACCTCTGACTTATGTCAAAATGAGCATCTGGAGAGATTCGAGGAATTAGTAAAATACGTATTCTCTTTATTAGGTCGAATAAAGGAACTCGAACAACCTATTCCTATGGTATTACACTGCCCTCAGTGTAATACCAGACACATAGACCCTGTAGAACTTAAACCCCATAAAACACATGCCTGTCAAGATTGTGGAACATTATTTACCCCATCTTTAATACATACCACTGGGATTAAATTCCTACCAGGATGTAAAAATGAGTATGAAAAAGAAAGTCCTGTTAAGATACTTAAGAAAATAATTGAAGATGCAAATACTTTACCACCTTCCAATAGAAGGAGTGTCTTGTACTGGGTATTTAATCAATTTAAGAAATCATCCTTGTAAAATGCAAAATCTTATAGATATCTATTTTGAAAAAATAAAACTCGTACTCCAAGAACAATTGGATAAAAAAGATAGATACACGTATGTTCCTAGTCATAGATTATTCAGTAGAATATATTATCTTTATGGTTCAGATTTTAGAAACAGAGAGGTATTTGAATTAGCTCTACATACATTAAAGGGTAGAGGTATCGTACGAATTGAAAAGAAATCAGGAGAAAAGCATGTTTACCTCAACTAGTGTATTATTTGTAACTTTAATTATTATCTTTATTTTATTGCTCGCATCCAAACTTATAGAAGTCGATAGATTATTCAAGTTAAAGTATTATAAAAGAAATTATGGGGCACTTCAATTACAAACAAGAGAACAACTTGAAGAGATAAAAAGGTTAAAGAAAGATTTACTAAAATCTACCCCAGATACGTATCAAAAAGAGTATGAAGTATCTTTCGATAATTTAGAGGAGTGTAACCCAGACTCACCTAATTATGGTGGAAAATTAAAAGTTAAAATACCTAATGAAAAGTACTAGAATTTATACTTTAAAAGATTTATTAGAGTGGTTGCAAATTAGACGAGGTGAAGTAGTGTACGTTAAGAGTGGCACTGAAACTGTATTCAATTTATCTAAACTGGAGCTACTTCCTTTAGGTTCAGTTATAAAAAATGTTAAAGGATGGAGAATTTTACCGTTATGAAACTAGCTAGAATGTTCAGCAGTTTATTTCAAGACTTTCACCGTAAAAAAGGGGAAGAGCCACTTGATAATATTTACATCAAAGAGTTGGCAGACTCATTCAAAGATTTCAAAGAACTTAAATCTAAAGAAGTATTATTAGGTCTATATCAATCCGCTATGAATGAAGTGGATGCTTATTTTGAGTATACTAATGAATCTAAAACAGACAGAGAAGTAGTCAAAAGAATTTTATCTGACCTTACAACTAACATTGCAGAACACATGGATGATAAAAGAAAATTAGGATGGGTAACCTTAGAAGAGTTTAAGAAAGACCCAACATTTTTCTGCGAAATAGAGTATAAAGGAAATATTAAAGAGTGTGTATATATTAACCATACTTTCTATTCAATGTTCACTAGTGTAATATTTATGACTGAATGTGTAGGAAAGGTACGCAAAGGTATAATCTAGATGGGTCATGATGCAGACCATAATTTCACTTGTGATTGCTGTGACCAACCTAATGAATGGACAGATGAATGCGAAGTCTGCGGACACTTAATATGTGAAGAATGTGTGACTTTAGAAACAGATCCGTATAGTAATGAAATAACTGTATGCAAAGATTGTGAGAGCTGATTGTAGAAGATATTGAAGTAACCAAAACTATGAAACCCGAGGAAAATTCTACTTTACCTTATAATGTAAAATTAAAGGTAGAATCCCTAGACCCTGCAGATATTAAAGTGTATAGAGAGCCATCTAAGGAGGGTGAAAATAAACTTTATCCTAAAACTGAGATAATGATAGGAATGTCAGGGAGAGGTAAATTAACCTTAGAAGACCCTAGGGACATTAAAATTATTTTCTTAGACATCGATGGTGTACTTAATTTCGCCCATCTGAGCCGATACCTTGCGGAGAGTCTGGATAAAAAGTTAATCTTGAAGTCTGGTCGGTTCAATAATTTATACAATAAATATATAAGAAGAAAGAATCCTGACTTTATAATGAGTAAAGGAGGACCTTTATCCAAACATTGCATAAGTTTATTAAATAAGCTAACAGATGAAACAGGTGCAAAAATAGTAGTTTCATCTACTTGGAGAAAAGATTTACATAATCCAGTTGAAGACACTTTAAAATCGGCAGGCGTTACGGGAGAGATTATAGGTCGCACCCCCCAGCGGAGGAAGTATGACTCTGAGGGGAAACGAAATCTTACAATGGATAAAGGATAATGAAGAAATAGTAGGACCTTATTATGATTTTAAGAAATACGTAATCCTTGATGATGACTCAGATATGTTATTGTGGCAAAAAGATAATTATATCAATTGTGACCACTGGGTAGGTATGACAGAGAAAACTGTGTTTAAAGCAAAGAAAATATTAGGAGATAAATTATGAGCACTAAATCTTTTCATTAAACTATTGAATTTATCTTACCAGATTGTATAGACTAGTTATATACAATCTGGAGAAAATTATGAAAGACATTTTAGACACCTTAATTCAAATTGAAAATACCTCAGGAAGGAATGATAAAATTAAAATCTTAACAGATTTAATTAAATCCTATCATTCTGAGTGCCATTACATTTTTAAAGTAGCACTAGACCCTCAGGTTTCTACTTTCATAGCAAAAAGACCTCAACCTAATCCTGATGAATGTTTATTAGATAACTCTCTACCTTTCACCTTGATGGATACCTTAGTATTATTAGTAGGTGGAAATCGTTATAAAAAATCTGAATGGGAGTGTATCGCACATTCACTTCATAATCAGTATGAGTCTGAAGAACATCGAAGAATGCTATGGAAAATCTTAACTAAAGATTTAACCATAGGTGCTTCGATGTCTACTTATAATAAAGCTCTAAAAGCATCTGGCATGAAAATGTATAAACCTTTAACTGCTTATGACACAGTTAGGGTGTCTAATATAGAAGATGCAGAAATTAATCCACAGTCTTCATGGGTAGGAGCTAAAAAAGACGGAGCAAATGCAACATTTGCACGTAGATTTATTTCTAGAAACGGTAATGAAATTCCTCTTAAACATCTAGAAGATGCACTCTTTGATATCAAAGATGACGTAGTTTTATTTGGAGAGCTAGTATCTTCTGATAGACAATCTTCATCAGGTTTAGTGAATTCAGCTATCACTAAAGGTTATGAAACCGACCTTGAAGTATCTAAATTACAATTCCATGTATTTGATTGTATAACTACTTTAGAGTATGACGAAATTTATGACCCAAATCATCCTAGAAAAGAATCTGATTTAGGCTACTTCGCAAGAAGCATAGCCGCAAGCTCAGTAGTAGAGTATATAAATCATCCAGATATTATTTTCGTAGAACAACATCTAGTTCACTCTGTCGAAGAAGTTCACGAATTATGTGATAAATATATAGACAAAGGGGAAGAGGGTATCATCTGGAATGATGCCACTATGAAGTTTGCCATTACTCGAAGTAAAAAACGGGCAAGAATTAAAGAGATTCTAGATGGAGACTTTAGAATTATAGGTTTCAAGGAGCATAACAAGAAAGAAGGTCATCTTGGAAAATTCTATATAGAATCTATTTGCGGAAGTTTAACTGCAGGAGTAGGCTCAGGGATGCTTGACTCTCAAAGAATAGATTTCTGGAATAGAAAGAAAGACTTGCTAGGAAAGACTATCAAGGTTAAGTATAACGGAGTGATTCCTCATGCAGTAAAGGATAATCATTTTACTTTATTTTTACCTGTACTTGATAATAAAGATATTATCAGAGAAGATAAACCTGTAGCAGATTCCTTGGCAGATATTGACTGGGGTAAGAAGAATAGAGATAAGAAAAAGTGGATGAAAGCAAATGGAATCGAAAAGTAACCAAGACCACGTAAAGATTTTAGTTGAAGCTATAGCGGCTAGTAAATTTGCAATAAGAAATTGTAAACTTCATGACTTCGGAGACTTTAATCAAGTACCAGAGTTCGTTAGGAAATCCACAGAATTAGCTAATGTAAAACTAAAGTGTAAAAACTGTGGAGGCAAACTACCTATTGTACAAATCGAACAATATATGTATGGGTATAAAGCAGCGGGAGGAGACCCTCACAAAGTTATGCAAAATTATTTAGGAAAGTAACATGTTTGCAGATAAGTCTGACGAAGAGTTAATACAACATTCTTTAAATCTATGGGCAAATTACCTAGAAACAGGTGATGTAACTTTATCCCAAAGAGATGCAGTTAACATGGGTAAACCTGATTTAATAAATAGTTTAACCTTAGAGCAACAATCTTTAGTACTAAGGTTAAGGCAATTATCACTTAAACATTTAAATAAACCAAAGGGTTAATTATGAGAGAGCCAAATAAAAATCTAGCACATCTTAGTCAAAACAAAGCATGGGCAGTTCAAGAAGTTTACGGAGAGGCGGATTATACCGTAGTAAATGAAAAATTAATTGAGTTTAGCCCCGTAGATAGAGTTCTAGTATTTACTGCAGAAGAGAGATATGATGCAGAGGTATCTGCTTTAATTCATACTCTAAATACAGCAGGTTTAGAGTTAATTAAAGCTTATGTACCAAATGACCTTGACCCAGAGGTTATGGTAAAATATGTAGACTTGATTATCAAAGACGAAGAAGTCGACCCTTATATGACCAATCGTATGATTCAGCAGTTGATTGATGATGAAACTTATATTTCTGATTTATTAGAGGTCTTTAGTAAGGACGGTAAATCCCCTTTATCAGAGGAAGATGTAATTGAAGTTGAATTGAATTCAGAAGAAGATGAGGTACATGTAGACTTCGGTAAATCATCTAACTATTATTCTGAGGAAAGTATATACGTAATACCTATGACCTCAGACCCAGATGAATTGATTAACCACCATTTCGATACATTAGACCTAAAACCTCTCAAAGGTTTATGGAATGTAAGTGAAGAAAATGTAGGAGCTTGGAAAGATAACGAGAATGAAGCTCTTAAAATATACCCTGATTATATAGAAATTATTAAACCTGATATGCCTTCCATTATATCTGAGATAGAGGATGCGGTATCTAAAGCTCATCATAAATTTAAAGAAGAGCATAATGAGGAGTCTCCTAATATCTACCTCTCTAAAAGAAATGTAATGAGAGCCCCCAATACAGAGGACCCCGAATCCCCTGCTTTATATATTCTGATTTATTCATTAACTGCAGTATCTCAATCTGTAAAATTGACTCCAGATGTTTGATAGTCCAAAAGAAAGAAACGCAGTTGGACTAGAATTATTTAGGATTTTAAGAAATGACTCTAGACTACAAACCCGAGGTAGAAAACTAAAAATCGGGTTTGTAGGGTTAACTAAACTATCCTCATATCTACTGGTCAGTTTAAGTCTACACCCAGATGTAGAGTTTATTCTGTATATAAGACCAGGAAGTAAAGAAGATAGAGAGTTTCTAAAAATCTCTAAATTAGTGTTACCTGATATAACCATTCGTCCAGCACCCTGTTATAGAGGACTCTGTGAAGCCCATTGGGTTATCACATTAACAGATGAGGATTGGGACGAGGATGCTCTCATTGAATTTACTGACCTTAATCCTTATACAAAGACTAAGTTCATACACCTAGATGGAATGAGATCTATATCCCCTTCCGTTCATGATTTAATTCCAAAATATAACAAACTTGAAGAACTACCAAATCCTTTAGAAGAAGAGAAATTTAGTTATTTTTATGAATAAAAAGAAAGTATTTATAATCGGGGCAGGTCAAGCAGGTATTACAGCAGCTTACCATTTATTAGACTACCAAGATTTATATGATGTTACTTTAGTATCTAATGGGTCTTTAACTAATACCCATGAAGTTTATACTTTAAGAAAATCTCCTAATATAGATTACACCTCATTCTCACAAAGAATGGTATATCTAAATAATAAAAGTATAGAATCCCCTTGGATTACAATTTTAAAAGAAGCTGATATTATTTTATTAGCAACCCCCGTACATAAATATAGATACATACTTCAAGAAATTAAAGAGCATGATGTGTATGGAAGAGAGTACTCTATTGGGACTTTACACGGACAAGGTTTCTTTAATTTAATGGCTAGTAGATTTTTCAAAGGTAATAGGGTTAATATATTTTCACCCGCATTTATACCATGGCTATGTAAATTTTCATCAGAAGATAAATTAATGGTAAGTGTACACCACCAAGAAAAATGGAACTTGTACCATGATTTAAACAATGATGAAACTATAAAGGGTTTCTTAAAACATTTATCTCCAAATTGTGTATGGGATAGGTCTAATACTTATTTAGAAATTTCATTAAATGCAGACAACCCTTTTATACATTTACCTAGATTGTATGAGTTAGTTTTAACTAGGAAGCTAAATTATTTTAGAGAAGAAGATATACCTTATTTTTATAGAGATTATGGAGAGTTAGCCTGCAGAACTTTTAATGGGCTGCAATCAGAATTAAATCTATTAAAAGATGAACTTGATTTAGAATTCGCACTTCCTTACGAGATTATGGAAATGTTTAATGGTAATCTAAATTTTAATATTGAAGATTATACAAAAAACACGTTATCCCAAAACATGAAAGTACCTTGTATGGGAATCCATAGTAAAACCCACACTAGGTGGCAGGTAAACCCAAATTGCAGACAATTTATAGATGATTTATATTATGGGTTGAAACCAGTTATAGATTTATTTGAGATTATGGGTATGGGTAATCCTAGTAAAATGTTAGATGTATATAAAACTGTATCCTTTTTACATGAAAGCCATTTCAATCCTAAAGTAAATCATACTCCTAATTTTAAATTATTGACTTATAACAAATCGGAAATATTTGCATGAGCCTTTTAAAAGACGCCAATCAGGTTTCTTACTATTATAAAAAGAACAATCCTGTAAAAATGAAAACCTTAAACCTTGAGGATGGTACTCCAGTTGTATTTTTTAATAGAAGAATTAGTGGACATTTAGGTTATAGAGTATCTAAATTCGGATACAGAAGATTTGATACAACACCTGATTTCAAAGCAGTTATAATTTATCATGACTTAGAGCTAGTTGATAAAAAGAATGAAATTTATGATATACCCCAATCTGAGAAGAAAGATATAATCAGGCTTTTAGGGCACTTACCTAAAATGCTAGAAGTATTTCGAAGTGGAGAGGAGATTGTAAGTCCTTATGATAAAAGTTTAATTTATGTACCACCTTCAAGCACAAGAGAAATCTTAGTAGGAACTATGTTGAATCATAAGTTTTTATATGAGTCTAAGTCTTACCTAAGAAAAGAATTTGATTACAATTCTCTTGAAGATTATTATGAATGAAAGAAGTCAAATATTAGTTGATTCCAAAGTATCTAGATTTTTATTAAAATTGAGAAATCAAAAAAATCGTATGCCGTTTCTAGAAGAATCTCTTATAAATAAGATTTCATCAATGGAAGGCACTAAACCTTCAAGAAGGATTTATCAGAGTAGATTAAATGCAGTCAAAAACTAATTATTCAGTAATCTCTACAAAATCTGATTTCTTAAAACATGTAGTAACTAAACATATTTTAAAGGTAAATCAAGATGACGGTATTTACCCTACAAGGTCTATGTTTGGCTCATATGTAGTAGTAGGTAATAAAGAAAATCCTATTCCTAATAAAAAATATGTTATTGCTCACGAAGAAAAACCAGACTTCAAGATAATCAATCTTGATGAAGACCCTTTACCTGTATTGTATGAAATCTTAAAGATAACATCAAAAGACTATAAATCCTTTGTAAGAAATAAAGTTTATAAAAAACCAGGAGTTAATCCGAATTCACTTTACTTTTACATGATTCTATTAGCAGAGTGTGTAAGAGAGGACGGAGCTTTAAATCTAACAAAAGCTGAGCTAATCATTGATACTTATAAGTATCAAGCCAAGTCCTCTACTTTAGATAAGTATAAATCTTTAAACAGTTATGTTCAAGACCCTACTGAAGAGAATTTATTTAGTCTTATAAAGGTCTACTCAGACCAACCTGATTTAAAGAAAAGATTTATAAATATAGCTTATACTATAAAATCAATCCTTGATTCAGAAGTACCAGATTATATAGAATCTAGAATTACATTCTCACAAGACCCTTCAGTGATAATGAATTATTTAGTATTAGCATCTGAAATTGCAACCTTTGAGGATTTCGATAGTTTTATCTCAAAATTGATATCGAAGTTAGTATAATATGTCAAATTCTATGCTCTATAATCTAGAGCGACCATTACTCTTTAATGATGTTCAGGGTAATAAAGAAACTACAGAATTAATAAAAGGGCTTCTCAAAAGGGGTATGGTATCTAATGCCCATTTCATATTTTCAGGTACACCAGGAACAGGAAAAACAACTGTAGGAAGAATCTTAGCAAGGGCTATAAATTGTTTAGATTTAAAAGAAGGAGAACCCTGCAATAAATGTACTAACTGTACTAAATTTTTAAAAGAAGACTATGCAGATTATATTGAGATTGATGCAACTCAATATTCTAAGGTAGATGATGCAAAAAGGTTAGTAGAGATAGCCAACCAGTATCCTATCAATCCTAAAGGTCAAAGGATAATTTTATTAGACGAGGCTCATGTTCTATCTAATGAAGCCTTTGATAAATTCTTGAAGCTATTAGAATCTTCTGATGTAAAAACTACTTTTATATTCTGTACAACTGATATACATTTATTTAGACCTGCAATTGTATCAAGATGCTTCGGATTTGAAATAAAACCCTTACCTGCCACGGGTATTGCAAAAGAATTAATAAGGATTTGCGAAAAGAATAAGTTTAATTATGATAAAGAAAGTATAAATAAGTTAGCTAATCAATATGCAGGTAAGCCAAGAGACGCAGTTAAAACTTTGGACCTATACATAAAATCTAAAGGAGAGTTCACAGATTATTCTAAAAGAACTCAAGAGTCTATTCTACTCGAAGTATTTAAATTGGCTTATTATAATAAGGTAGATGATTATACTCCTTTATTAGAAGAGCTTGATTCTAATAATTTATTTAGAAACACCTGCAGAATGTTAAATGAAGTATTCTTGTATCCTCAGATTACTTCCAACTTGATAGATACATCGGAAATAGAATCATTTAAAACTTTAATAGATAATCAAAATCTAAAATCAATAGTCAAAGATGTGGTCATTTATAAGCCCTCTAATATTTACTCTTTATCTTTACTATTGGCAACGGTATCAGAACTTGGTATAAAGCTAACTAAGAAAGCTGAAGTACAGTCATCTCATAGAGGCAGAAGATTTAGAGATGATAAAAAACAAGGTGAAAGTAAAATAGTCTCTATGAATGAAGATACCGATAAAGGCATAGATATAGATTCTATAGAAGAAAAAGATGAAATCGAAGATGTGAATGAAGATGATTTAGTAGCCATGGGGTTTAAGAAGAAATGATTAATTCAGATAGAGAGACAAATTATGCAGAGGGCATGTTACAAAGTGGATTCCCTCAGTCTTCATTGGCTACTCGAAAGTTTATTCCAAACACTTTAGGTGCTAGAAATCAACTAGTACAACATCACCCTCATTATGAAAGATTTTTATCTGATAAACATTTCATAATGGAAGAAACTAAACAAAAGTATTATCACCAAGATACCCTTACAGATGAAATGGAACTTGTAATTATTGATAAACTTTTAAAGATGAAATTTTATCAAAATGAGTGTGTAAGGAAAGATTCTAACCCTATTCTAACTATACTAAGTCAATTACCTTTAGATTTTATAGTATGCACTAAAGATGACTATCTAGAAAGCAGAATTTCACTTGCTCATCTAGTATTCGCAAATGGATGGTCAGCTCACGAAGCAATTAATAGACCTTTCAGTTATTTTCATGGAGATGTAACTAGAAATAGAAAAACTTTATTACCTACAAGAAGTGCATTTCTAGATAGACTTATATATTTAGAGGATTTTCATGAAAGAGTGGGAGCTTTCAGTATACAATCTAATCCCAGATTAAATCTGAATCCTTTACAAAACTATGACAGATTAGACCCAGACTCAGAAGAATTATTTCTTAGATTCGAGAGACAAGTTATCTTCGGTATCCCAGAGATAGATTCATTTGGCTTTATAATAGGTACTCATTTAATAGACATGAGAACAAACCCACAGTTTTATGCTAAGGCTATAAAAAATATGCACCCAGATGCATATATAGCTTCATCCCTAAAAGGAGTAAAAACTAAGGTAATACAGAAACTAAGAGGTATGAAGAATTAAATATAAAGTACTGATAAGCGAGAATCCAATACCAGATTATGGGGTAGTAGAAAATCTCCAGAGCCTAGGCTTATCAGTTCCATATGTAACCTCTGATTCTGATTTTAATATTTATGCTTATGTACCAGAAGACCTTGATATACGTATGTCAGAAATCAAGGCGTATCATTATTTTGAGGATACAGGGTTATTCATTACGGAAAGAGAGTTAAATCACCATCAAGATAAAATTAAAGATTTTAACTCAGTTGAAGTAGGAGATAAAGTTAAACTTGCAGGATACAGGAATCTTGTAACAGAAGTAGAGAAAGTAAACGGAGAGAATATAACTTCAAAGATTAATCTAAGAGGTTATATATTTAGATTTGAAGAAACTATAAATAAAGTATCTAAATCTGATATAGTCTATGAGGGTAAGGAATTAAACTTTAATAAGACTCATGATAAAAATCTAGTAGTAGATTTATCAGAGTACAAGGATATAGATGATGCTTATAAATATACCCAATCCGTATTCAATCTATGTTTACGTCTAAAACTCTCATTCCCAAAATCTAACTTAATACTGGTGCGTCCGTTGCATCGGGTAGATGATTTATTTTCGATTACGGGGCTACAAGGCGGCTTCAGTTTACGTTATTTAACTCATAATGCTCTAAAGCCCAAAGACATTCTGTATAGCCCTGACCTGACCTTATATAAATCTAATATCAATTTATGTACTAAAGTCAGGAATAAAAACATAAAATCTATAAGATTATTAACAGACCAGAGTTTCAAAGATATAACGGGTCTAAGAAATGGCATAGAGTATGAAAGGTATCTAAGGTTAAAAGAATCTTATAAAAACACTAAGTTAACTTTTAATGAGGATTTCATAAAAAGAACCTTGATAAACACTCCTGAGACATTGAAAGCTAAATTTCCAGAGGTATTCATAGATGAAGATATTAATTCAAACATCACTAAGCAAACCTATGAACTAAATGTGGAAGACCTCTATAATAGATTACACGAACTAGGTTATATACATATAGTAGAGAACCTTGATTATTATATGAATATTATTAAAGGGTGATTATTGTGATAAAAGAAGGCAAATCAGCATCTAGGAGATTAAAAAGGCAGATTGAATTTACTGAGAAATTTATTAATAGACATAAAGAAATTTTAAGACAGTGGAAGAAGAGAAATTAGATTATCTAAATAACATGTCCAGAGAGGATATGGGTGAGTCTCTTAAAGATTTAATGAGAGACCACTACCACCTGTTTAAACCCTACTTGGAAGAGTTATTCCATGTCGAGGCTAATTGTATATATCTTAATACAATCTGCGGAGTGTCTCAGACTAAAATAGGAGAATCCATGGGTATCTCACAATATGGGGTATCCAAAAGAGTCAGAGGAGGGTTAGCAAAATTATCCCATCTTTTAAAGATTCCTGAGAAAGATAAAGAAATCGTACGAAATGATTTTGATTTATTAATTGCATCGAATAAGTCAGAGGTATTATTTCTTTATTATTTTCTAAGAACATTCGCACTAACTTCTAGGGTATTAGAGATTGACCCGAATATAGTAAACTCAATGGTATTATCTTCTATGAATAAATTAGATAATTATACCAAGTGTGATAATATTAATCAGTTTATAAAATGCTATCTAGATGCTCAAGAAATAAAGGTTAAATCTATAAAAGAGCTAGAATTGAAGTATCCTGATAATTTTAAAGTATTATCAGACTTGAGAGACAATCCTAGCCTATTCGAGAATATGAAATTAAAAGCAGTACGGTATCACACCTACTTGACAGGTATAATAGATAATTCTTCTTATGGAGATTACACGTTTAAACTCTTTGATAAAGAAAGGACGAAACAATGAAAATTAAAGTTTCAAAAATATCAAAGAATAAAAACACATTCAAAACAGACTTGAATCATATAGGATGGTTACCCTTTCACCCTGTTATTGGAGAACCTCTACTTTTATTAACAACAGAAGAACAAGCACTTCATAGCGGTATAATGACTTCACCAGTTTTAAGTGCAGTAGAAGAAGGTCATCAAATTAGAATTAAAACTAAAAATTCAGAATATTTAATAACTAAAAGGAGTTAAGAATGAGTACCTATCCAATTGTAAAAGCACCTGCAGAAGTTCTAAGCCAAAGATGTGAAGAGTTCTCAGAGGAGGAGTTCCAAAACGGAGCTGTTAAATTAATAGAAAAAGATTTACTTGACTCTATTAGACCTGTAGAAACTATGGCAGCAGGGTTAGCTGCCAATCAAATAGGTGTACCTAAACGTATGTTTATCATGAAAGATAGAGCAACTAAAACTTTCATGACTTTTGTAAATCCTAAGATAACTAAAAGAAGAAAAACTACTGTATCCAAAGAAGAGGGATGCTTATCCCTTGATAAATTTAAATTGTATGATGTGCCTAGGTATGAGAGGGTTACGGTTGTATTTAAAAATGCAGAGGGCGTATCTAAGAAATTAAAATTTAGAGGATTTGAGGCTATCTGTATTCAACATGAAATAGACCATTTAAACGGCTTACTAATTAGTGATGAAGATGAGAACGCTTTTGATGGAAAACCTCCATTCGACCCAGAACATACTAAAAATATTGAGAAGGAGTTAAATGAAGCCGATTAGTCATTTAATAAACCAGGATATAAGGCACAAAAATGTAATAATAAATCTCTGGTCTGATTCCAATAGAGAGTTAGATATAATAGGCGGCAGTGATAATTGCATTCACCTTCTAAATAAAGGAAAATCTAATTGTAATAGATGTGGAGCATTTATGGGTATCTTAGGGAAAGAAAGAGACCCTCTACTATATTACAAGCACCTTGATTTATTATCACAGTCATTTACTAACTCTGATAATGTATTTATTCTAACTTCAAGACCATTTCCAGAAGATTACATCCTACCAGTATTTGGAATGGCAAAACATAATTATAAAGACTTTAAATATAGAAAAGTATATACTCTTTATAATAAAGTAAACCCCTCTATACATTCTCCTGTAAAAACTAAAGTAAGTTATGTAATCCATTATACCAATGAAGAATCTTACCTTTGGAAAAATAAATTTGTACATAGAGCCAAAGATGACATTTTAAGTTTTCTTATCAATAGTGATACATTAATGGTGAATCCTAGTAAAGAAAACTTGAGATATTACCATAGAGAGTTCACTTTCTTCATCCCCAATAGCGGGATTATGGTTTTATTAGAAGATAGGTTCTTAAACAAGGTACAATTATACAAGAGTGTTATATCATGAAAGACTTCGAATTAAATTCTAGAGGCAATCAATTAGATGTCCTAGCATCTCAAAGCGGGCATCAAACTCAAGCCTCAGAGTTACCCACATTAAATGTTTCTGCACTACGTTCTGTAAGTAGACAGATTAAACAAATATCAAAAGATGAATTTCAAATCGTACTTTCAAATAACACTATTACAGCATCAAGTATAGTTAATAAGTTGAAAGGAAGTAATTGTGATATTTATGATGTAGTTTATTCAGAAGACCTTGAGGATGAAGAATTAGTAAACGTCTCATCTAAACCTTTATGGTCAGTGAATAAAGCAGGAAATGTTATTCAACTTAAAAGAGTTCACAAGTAAGAGGTTACCGTAATGGGTAAAGATGTAGAATTTGAAACTCCCGCATTTGATTTAGCGGAAGAGCTACAAAACGGTTCAAAACAATCTACCTCAGCATCTATAAAAATGGATGCATCAGAGGAGATGGCAATTGATTTCGGTATGAATGAAGAGGATCTCTTACCCAATGATGACCCTGAGTTTGAAGAAAGTGAATTTGATTTGAGCAGCGTCATTAGTCCTGATGAGGAAGACTTAGAAGAGGCTCTTGATGAGCAATTAAATGAGACTCAAGTTCCAGATGCATTGGTGGCGTACCTCTCATCTAATCCGAATGTCGTTAAGTCGTTAAACAAGGGCGTGACAAATGCCCATTTAGATGGTATCGGTTCTTCTATAAATGCAGACTTAATAAGTATGTATGAGTCTAATGAAAACATCAATATGATGGTTAATGCCATTGCCCAAGGGATGTTGGTAAGTGACAGATTTGAAAACACGGTAGCAAATACTGTAAAAATGTATTATGTACCCGCTAGTAAAAATGATTCAATTCATTTACACACATCAGCAGGTGGCTTTCAAACTTATAGATCTACCCCAGCGGTAAAAGCATTTGATGCAAATTCAATAAACAAATTAAGTGCATTGTATCGAAATCAGATTATGGGATTCGATACTTTATTTAGTTATGTAAAGGATGCCTGTTACAAACCTGTAGCATCTCAAGAAGAGTCAGCTCAAAAAGAATCTCAGGCTTACCATGCTATGGATAATCTTGATTTAGCTAAAGGTTTACATAAAGCTACTATATCTATAGATGAAGGAGCTAAGAGGCTAGAAAGTATAGGCTTTAGCAAAGAACGTGTAGGAAAGATTGCTGTTTTAGCAAAAGCCTTAAAAGACAATTCTTAATTAGTATTTTGGAGATAAATTTTGGAAAGTTTGATACCTAGTGTCTATAAAGAAGGTAAGGAGCCTAAACAAGAGTTATTGAACAGAGCTCTTCAGTTCAGAGAAGAGATGTCAAAATTTACAGGAGATTTAAATAATCTCCTAGTAGATGACGGAACAAAGTTTGGAGATAAAATAGACAAACTTTTAGGAATGCATCTCGCACTCTTACCTTTAATTTTACTTGAGTTAGACCCCAGTAACAATATAATTGATACTGAGAAGGTAGACCATATTCAAAAGATTATGGGCGTACTTAATAAAATGGAAGCATCTCTTTATAAGAAGAGAGATATGGAGATTAAAGAAGAAGTAGATTTAGGTCATCCCAAATTTCAAAAAGCATTAGAGTGGGTAGTAGAGTCAATTCTATTATCTATGACTGAGGTTAAAATTTCTAGTGAAGCCCAAGGTAATTTTATTAGAAACTTCTCGACAAGAATGATTGGATTTGAAGAGTCAGCTAATAAGAAATTAAAAGGACGTTCATTTCAAACTTTAGATGAACTAAAGAACCCTCTTATAAAGGAATTTAACGAAGGCAGAAAAGACGGCTAATGAATGTCAATAGCGGATAAGATAACATCACACCTTAATGAGCTCAATATTGAGCCTAAGGATATTTTATCGTTCGCAAAAGAAGATTTAGGTTTAAATTTATTCCCAGCTCAAATATTCATTTTCAAGTTATTTTATGCAATACCCTTGTCAGATGACTTAGAAGAAAATGCTATCCCAATTGGAGATAGATTCAACGAAAATATCTTACACGTATTCACAGAAGTACAATTCCTTGAGTACCTTTATAGAACTAAAAGAATAAATATAAATAAAATAGAAGAAGATGACTTCTTTACTGAAGTAGTATTTGTAATCGGAAGACGTGGAACTAAAACCACAATGTCCTCAGTAATTACTCTCTACACAATCTATAAAATTTTATTATTACCTAACCCTCACGAGTATTTTGGAATTCTAGAAGAGGATGAAATCGGGGTAGCTATTGTCTCGAACAATAGAGATGGGGCAAGTAGACAGTTTAGAGCTATTACTAAGTTAGTTTATAAATCACCTTTCTTTAAAAAGCATTTAGTTAAAGACCCTACAGGCGGTTATCTATTTTTAAAGTCCAATAGATTATTAGATACGAAAGATGAAGCCTTAAAAGAGCTGATGAAAAATAGAGGAGATATTCTGATAACAACTTTCGCAGCCAACCCTAACGTACGGGGAGCCAGTAACATTGTTACAATATCAGACGAATTTGGTCACTTCTTAGATGCAGATGTATCTAATAAAAAGAATCCCCTTGATAAATTAATCTTCGAGGCATTAACTCCATCTACTTCAGGTTTCGTAGAAACAGACGGAGTACCCGCAGGTAAGAACTTCTTCATATCTTCACCCAATGGAGAGAAAGGAGAGTTATATAATATGTATAAAACTTCTATGGATAGAAGAGGTGAAAAGACAAATTCACTTGTAATCAATGTACCTTCATGGTGGGTGAACATGAAGATACCTTCAGCGATTCTAAAACAATTCTTTAATAAATCAGAACGTTCCTACGAACAAGAGTATGAAGCCAAATTTATTAAGGGAGCAGGTTCATGGCTATCTAACATTGAATCTAGAGTATGGTCATGTGTTAATAAAAATAATCCTAACGTAATGAAAACACCTAACCCTATCAACTCTTATTATTTAGGAATTGACTTCGGGGTTAGCCACGATGGTACTGCACAGGTAGTAGGTCACTATGAACCACGAAGACCTGCGGACTTTGAGTATCTCGATTCAAAATATATCCTTGATAATGATGATAAAATTAAAGATGTAGTAGTAATAGATTACATCGATTATAAATTGCCAGACCCTACAAAAGATGATGGCTTAGTGAATATTGATGATGTAATGAAAACTATGAATTACATTGTTAAATTTTATGATATAGTAGAGGGAACTTATGACCAATATGCAGGTGGAGTATTTGCACAGTTAATTAAGAAAGAAGGTCATAATAATATTAATAAACAACCCGCTACTCAAATACTCAACTCAGATATGGCTAAACTATTCAGACAGTTGATTTGTGAGGGTAGGTTAATACTACCAGATAAGCCCGATTTTATAGATGAATTATTCAGACTAGATGAAACTGTCAGTAGAGAGGGTTTAATTAAAGTAGAGGATACAGACTTCCACGATGACCAGTTTGACGGAGCAACTAGAGCTGTATGGAATGTTTATAATTCTAAGAATTTTGATTCACTTTCTAGAAGAGCCAAAGCAGTAGCTCAAGCAAAAAGAGGTTCTGATAAGAGGTCGGAAAGTGGTGTTATTAGTAGGTATAATGCTAGTAGAGGTAGACCTAAATCTAACTCTACAAATATAAGAAAACCAGGACAAATAAGGTCTAGGTAATATGCCAGAAGATAATAAAAGATTAGATAACATGGGAATGCCCGTTAAATCCTTTTTAGTGGGAGGAGGATTCTCATCTAAAGCTAATTCAGGAGAAGCCTTCGATTTAGAGTTATCAGACTTTAATGAGGAAGAAGATCAAAATATAGGTTATTATCAAAATGCTGAACTTCTTATGGATCAGCTCACGGAAGGTTTATACACCGTGGGAAGATTACCTATTTACCAGAAGAAACAAATCTTTTTCTATCTATCTGTATTCCATCCTGTAATTTCTAGAGCAATAAAACTTCATACAAAATTACCTCTATCAAGTTTGAGATTGCAAAAGCCAGACCATCAAATAGATATTGTACAGGATTATGTATTTGATTATTTTGAGGATTTAATTGAAGATACTAATTTTAGAAGAGAGTTGAAAAAGATTCTTACCAATTATTGGACTTTCGGGGAAGGGGTAGGTATCATAGAAGATGATTACCAATTCGTAAAAGATACAGTATTAGACCCAAGCCTCGATAAAACTTCACTTCCAGAATTAGACCAAGAGTTAGTTCAAGAATTAGAAAAAATAAATGCGGATTATAATAAAGACCCAGCATCTGTTAAGTGGGATGATAAATTAAAGGTACTTAAGAATTATATCCTAGATATAAATAAAGATTTTAAAGGTATAGTAAATTTCAAATCAATATTTCCCTTAGATATAATAGGTACTTTATTTAATCCTGATATAGATTATTACATATATCAAATACCAAGGTCAGATACTTTAAATACGTACTTTTCTAATAAAACTATAGATGCTAAGGCTATGGCTACTCTCAAAAAGATGGGATATTCAGAAGCCTTGATAAAAAAGAATCTCGACTCTTTAGAAAATTGTATCGAAGTAGATAATGACCCTTTTAATGAAGATGGAATATTTGCAGTTAGATTATCTCCTGATGAAAACTTAGGAGTAGATTCTTCTATTTTAAACAGTGCTTTAGAGCCAGCCGTACAAAATTTAAATGCCATAAGAAGAGCTAATACTTTAGTAAGTCTATCTTCTAAAATTGACAGAATTGTTACTGCGGAGAAGGCATCCCAAGGTCAGTTAGAGCAACTTCAAGATGATCTGCAACTAATGGCAGAGAACCCAGAAGGTGCTATGCTAGCAGTTAACTTCGATGTATCAATTGAAGAAATATCTTTATCTGTAAGAGAAGGATTAGACTTAGATGATGTAATAGAAAGAACCGATAAAGAAATTCTATCCTCAATGGGTATGCCAGAAGAATTGATTAGAGATGGAGGCACTTACGGTAGCGGCTTCCTAAAGGTAGAACTCTTAACTAATGAGTATGTAGAACTAAGAAATACAATGAAGGATTTCATTGAGAATCAAATCTTCAAACCTATCGCTATTAAGAAGGGTTTTGTAACAGTAGATGACTGGGGGAAAACAGTACCTCTTTACCCAACTATAAGATTTGATAAATTCTCATTGTCTAGAAGTTCAGAAGATTTATCACAAATGATGTCAATGGTAAGCGATAATCAGCTTCCTGTAGAAATCTTATTAGAGCATATGGGATACAATGCAGAAGATATCGAACAGAAATTATTAAGACAGCAAAGTACTATTCTAAATGAATCTGTACAAGAGTTGATAGATAATGCTATTTCAGGTTTAGAAGATACCTTGGTTAATAATGAATCGTTCAGAAAAGCAGTTATGGATGGTTTAAACTTTATAGAGGACGATGATGAAGTTAAACCTTTAGAAGATGAGTATCAAGACTAATGAAATTTTTTACTAAAAGCGAAGGCGGGACTCCACGTCCAGATTTAAAGAAGTTCGATGATATTGATGACGAACATAAAATTCCTCAAGAACAAAAAATCAATAGAACTCAACCTAATAAAGAGCCTAGCGCACCTGCAATAGCTACTGATAGCAAAACATCTAATAACGCCACGTTAAGCTATGATAAGAGGGGTATGTCTTTCTCAGCCCTATCTAAGGCTCCACAAGCTTCCGCAGGACCCGCTAATAAAAGTCAGGCGGTGCTTACCCTTAACTCAAAAGACTGGGTATTTACGCAGGCTACAGGAGTCGCGTCAGTACCTACAGAGGAAGATGGTTATACAATTAAAGTATGTGGAAATGAATTAGTAAATAATAATGGTAATGCCTTTACTAATAAGTTAATGGGTAAGATGTATAAAACTTTTATCGGAGCTCATAATTACGTAGACCACATACAAGAGCTTAATGAGTCCAGAGGCGTACTCCTAGACGCTATCCCTAGAAAAATAATCCTAGATGAAAGAACAGGAGACTACGGCATATACGTAGATACCTTGATTGCTACTAATAAAAACAGAGATAGAAAATGGGCTGATATGATAACCAAAGGAGAGATTAGATATCTATCTATGGGTTGCGAATCATCTTGCATACAGTGTAGTAAGTGTGGACATATAATGTTAAATGAAGATGATTATTGCGAATGTCTAGCATTTAATATAGGAATGCACTATATTGACGGAGAGGGGAATAAAAGAAGAATCGCAGGATTAGTAAGTGACGAAGTCAATGAAGACGGAGAGCAATTCTCTCACTTTATAGAGTTATCTTACTTGAGCGTAGACCCAGCTTTTTCAGGAGCAATTCAAGGTCATGTTATAGATATTCCTGATAACACAGATTTAAAGGTCACTGTACCTAGAGTTATGACTAAAAGAGAAGCGTTCCAGTACTGGGCATCAGATATTAAAGGTTTAGAGGTAACTAAAGAATGAAAATCTTTAGTGATAAAAAAGCCTATGAAGAATTCGGAAAGTACGGAGTTCTAGTATCTGTAGGTTATCTCTGGAGTAAAGGAGACAAAGAGTTCGATAGAATAAAACCACCTCTTAGTTTAAATATAGGAACTTACACCCTTGATTTCCATTCTGATAAATTTAAAGGATTATTATATGAGGCAGTAGGTTCCGATGGCAATTCTGTATTAACTGAAAGAGAAGCAAAGGCTATTTATAAGGTTCTAAGTCCACATCTATCTATAGATGGTAAGTGGCTTATAGCCAGTATATCTTTATTAAAAGATAGAAGGGTTATAGAATCTAAATAAACGGTGCGGACAGTGCTCTAACTTTATTTTTAGAGGGGTGTCCATGTGCTTTAGCGTGCACAGCTCTTCATTTAGTTATTGAATAATTCTAATCTTACCTTATACACCTAACAAATGGGGTGATAGCTCAGTTGGGAGAGCGCATCCAGAAGCCTACTTCGGTAGCCCTAGCGATGAGGTCATACGTTCGAATCGTATTCACTCCACCATTATTTCACTAACTTCTTGATGTTATAGATTTTAAATTAAGGAACTCATAAGGTGTTAGCCTACCTATTATTTTATAAGGTACGGTATTATGCCAAAGAAAAAAGTACATTATGAGTTCTTACCTATATATGAAAGAAATATATTTTATGGCAGCGATGTTAAAGCCATAAAAGAAGAGATTCTTAAGTATTATAAAGAAGAAGACTTAGATTTAGAAACTTTAGATGAGCATCTTGATGGTAAAGTACACTTACCACAAGGTTTTTCAACTTACATTGAAAATTCTAAAATTGAGGATAAGGTAGAGTTATTTATACTCTACGTAAGACCCGATTCAGATATAGGTACGGTAGCACACGAAGCAGTACATGTGACTAATCAGTTGTTTACTTATATAGGACAAGATTTAGATATAGTTAATGATGAAACACAAGCTTATTTAGTAGGACATCTTGTAAAAACTTTCATGGAGAATATCCGAGGGGAAAAGAAATCTACTAATAGTACAGAACGTAAAAAACGAACAAGGGGATGACACAGGTAATCGACGGGGTAAATAAATTTATGTAGCATGCAGGGAGATGATTAAAACTTCCTTAAACAAATTAGTCAAAATATAATTGCAGCTAACGACGCAATTTACGCTGAACAAGCAATCGCAGCATAGTCGCTAAGATTGCCCGACCGAGATAGTATCAAAGTCCAGCCATCTCTCAGAAGCGAATCCGAATGGACTTCTGATTATGAGGTGTCATCGAAAATGAGGATAGGTATTATAAGTTGATATGGCATAATACCGAATTAAATAGTATCTCGAGTATTTGATAACCTGTTCATCGGTTATTTGATACTTTAAAGCAATAGATGAAACTAAGCATGTAGAAGCATAAACAGACTTTATTGCGGACTGCGGTTCGAATCCGCACATCTCCACCAAACAATCGCGGAGTAGAGCAGCTAGGTAGCTCGTCAGGCTCATAACCTGAAGGTCGGTGGTTCAAATCCACCCTCCGCTACCAATCCTTTCTATAAATCTTGAGGTGAAATAATGAGACATTAAGTATATTAACTCTATAGGAGAAAACTTATGTCTCGCTCGAGAAAGAAAGTACCAGGATGGGTTGACCGTAACCCGTTCATGAAGAATTATGCCAATAGAAGATTAAGAAGAAAACCTCTTGATTATGAAATAGCAAACGGGAACGCTTATAGAAAAGAGCAATGCTCTTATGATATATGTGACCATAAATGGCTATATTATAATTCCGTTCAGGTTATGCACGCATGTCATTATGTAATGAATTTTCACTTAGACGGTTACAGCTATGAAATGGTACCTTATAAACGGTATGAGCTTTATAGAAAATAAATAAACGGATGAGTATGCAAGTGGTCAAAGCAGGCAGACTGTAAATCTGACACCTAGGTTTCGGTAGTTCGAATCTACCCTCATCCACCACTTATTGGAAAAGTTATGCTTAAAAAATTAACTGAAGTAGTAAAAGGTAAAATTTATAGAGTATAGACGAGGAGACTTAGTTTATGAAACTGAGTGTAATCTAAAGTTTACTGTGCCTGTATCAGATACAGGTGATGGAGTATTCAAAGCAATCGATAAAGCTAGTTTATATATCAGATGGATTAAACCAGCAGTGGATGCGTATAACAAAGAGTCAGTTGATGAGGAATCTGAATGAAAAAGATTTTAGAATTTGATTTAGATAATCCTACTGATGTATTTCAGTTCGCAATCTATAATCAAGCACCTCAAATGCATTCTACTATCCAAGAATTCGCAGGTAAATTAAGGTCTATCTCAAAACACGAAGACCTTGATGAAAAAGAATCAGCCTTGATTGAAAGATTAAAAGAAGAGTTCTGGAAAATTGTAAAAGATAATGATTTAAAATTAGATTAATGGGCTTGTAGCTTAGAGGTAGAGCGTCCGACTCATAATCGGCAGGTCAGTGGTTCAAATCCACTCGAGCCCACCAGTATTGCGGGTATAGGTTAATGTGTAAAAAGTGTGACTTGAATTTTAAACGTAATGGAAATAATAATTATTGGTTCTTTAAAATTCAGGAATATATTTTTAAAGGAGACACCTTTATATTTAAAGTTTCAAAAAGCCTGAATTTCAATAAAGCAAGAATTCCTATGAATAGAAAAGGTATGGAGTGTATACCAGGTTTAGAGGATATTTAAGCATCGGTAGCTCAGATGGATAGAGCAGTAGCCTTCTAAGCTATAGGTCGCAGGTTCGAGTCCTGCCCGATGCGCCATTTTATTACTGAGGTAAATTATGACTAAAGCAGCCTATGTAAGATTTAAAGGAATAGTAGCCACGGCAGGTACAGATCTAAACGGTTATATATTGACCAAATCAGACCTCGATAAAATGGTAGAAACCTGTAAAGGTAAGCCTGTTATAATGGAGTTTGATTGGTACTATAAAGTAGGTGAAGTTATCTCTATGGAAAGAAAAGATAATAAGTTAGAAGCAGAATTCTTGATTTATAAATCCAGTGGTATGACGACTGCAGTAGAAACGGGAACCTGCAAGCCTTGCATAAGATTTAATCTTGATGATAATAACGAAAAAGCGGAAGATTTTATGGCATTAGGTTTATGTGCAGAACCTATCGAAAAAGATTTACCACCTCTTATTAAAATAGCATAGTTTAAACGTCAGGAGAAACAGTGCGCGGAAAACATATGAAAGAGTTATCCAATATTGAGATAGACACAGTCGGAAGAATCAAAAATTTTGTAAGAAAATTAAAGATTCATAAAAAAGCTAATAAAGATATTGAGAATCTTACTAAAAAGTATTTCAATGATGTCAGTCATATTATTACTCAATATTCTAAATTAGAAGAGGCTATGCAAGAGCAATCTAGAAAAGAACAAGCCAAACAAAGAAAATTAGAACGGAAAGAAATTCCACCTCAAGAAGACTCTTTAGATATGGAGAATCAATAAAATGGATTCTCTTATAAATGAGCTTTTAAAATCTACAGAGCCACCAGATGAATTTCCACCACCAGGGGATTACCACTCTGCTAATACAGTAGCATTCTTTGGACTTGATAAATGTAGAGAAGTGTATAAAAAGTCTAAAGCACTATTTAAAGAGAAATTCAGAGGTATAGGTAAAGTAGCAGGCTTAGCCTTAGTATACGGCTCATCTTGGAAAGCATTTCTAGACTGGGTACCAGGTACTACAGAATCAGGAGCTAAAGCTTTATATAATGGGTTCTTTGATAATTTACCTGTACTTAAACAATATAATAAAAAGATTCAAGTTCAGGCTAAAAAAGATGGATTTATAAGAACCTTCTTACAAAGACGTATTTATATTGATGGCTTCAATCATGAAAATTTTGGAGTCAAGATGAAGGCTGAGCGAGAAGTTAAAAACTACCCTATCCAAGGGGCAGGCTCAGAGATTGTAAAATATATGATTTTATGTATTTTCAATTTCACAAATAAGTATAAGGCATCTAGATGGGTAGGAACCTATTATCAATCTAATTATTATACAAGGGTTCTCTCTATAAAGGAAGTTTCCGTTACTGAGGAACTGCTATCTACTTTAAACAATCAACCTAAAGGAAATTGCAAGTTACTAGTCTTATCAGATGAGGGTAAAGTTACTTCTGAGTATAAGAGAACTATACAAATGACTCAAGAAATTGTAGATAAATTTAATCTGGAGATAATATTGTGAGCTTGATTCCAGCTAAATTCGACAACGTAGATGCTTATCTAGTAAGGACTCATACAGATTATATAAACACATGGGCATCGGTACATGATGAGTGTGACTTCACTGTACCCAAGTTTCTTAGAGATGCTGTGATGAAAAAAGTATCAGGTATAGCATCTCTTAAAGATTTACTTGATAAATATAAGCTACCAGGAATTTCTATGTCTTATGATATAGAGTGGGATAATTATGGGTCTTGGACGGCAGGTAAATCGACAGATATATACATCTATCCTAAAAATAGAGAAGAGTTGAAATTCTATAAATTATGGGTAGACTCTAAAAGTAATCAATTGAAACCAAATATAGTTCCAGAAGATGATGGAAAAATTGTAGAAGTAAATATGACAGATATTAACAAGGATTGGTTAGATAAACTTAAGTCTTTACCAGATGGGAAAGATAAAGTTTTAATGAAGTCAGGAGAAAATGACTTCTTTGAATATGAACGTCTAGTAGATTATTCAAAAATGACTTAGAGCGGTGAGCCATAGCAGTGGCGATTTGACCCGATAACTTTACTAAAGTTATCGGGTTTTTTTTTTACCTATCTAATCCCTTAACAGGTTTTCATTTTTAGTCGATCCTAGAATGGGCTACTAGCTCTATTCTATTTATTAGAGCTGTTAAGCTTAACATTAAATAAACAGGAGCACTCGAAATGAGCGATAAAATCCTTGCAGCAATGCAAAAACAGGATGCCTCCTTAACCTTGATTTCAGAAAAAGTAGCCAATGGCGAATATACTACTGCTGAGCAATTAGAAGCAGCTTTGAAATCAGTAACAGCCGCTAAGTCTAATTCATTGAAAGCATTCAATGTAATGGCTAAGCCAGCAGTTCAAGGTAAAGCGGGTATCATAGCGATGGCTACTGATGCGTTTGATACAACCGTTTCGGCAATCAAACAAGTCGAAACAAAAGCTACTTTACTTTCTGACGTAATTCAAGCTGAGCTTGATGAGATGGAAGAAAATAAAGTAACTGATGAAATCGAAGATATGGATTTTGAAGAAGTAGAAGCTAGCGAAGCAGCTGATACTAAAGCAGGAGACGGTAGCTTAGATTTCGATGACAACGGCATTGGTGACAAGCTCGAAGAAGAGCAAATTAAACCTACTGACAACACTGCAAGCGAAGGTACTGAAGCAGGTGACGGTGATTTAGACTTTGATGACAACGGTTCAGGTGAAAAACTTGAAGAAGAAGAAATCAAGCCTACTGACAACACTGCAGCTGAAGAAACCGCAGAACTTGAGGAAGAAGAACTTGATTCTGAAGTAGAAATTCCTGAAGAAGAGTACGGTGAAGAAGTGATAGAATCTATGGATGATGATGACGGTATCCCAGAGTTATTTGAAGAAGCGGATCCTAATGCAGGTGAGGAAGAACCTATCGAAGCTAGTGATGTGAAAGACGCAATGAAAGCAACTGCAGCTGCAAATGGCGGACGAAAGAACGCTAACGGCTTAGAAGCTTGTTGGGATTTCTCTCTTTAGTAAATTAACCCTAAAAGACATAATAGGAAAATTAAATCATGTTGAAAATTAAACAAAAATTCGGGGCTATAGATGGTACTCCTAATCTGCCAGCAGATAAGTTAGCACTTGAACTAGCAGCCTTTCGAGCAGACTCAGAAATTCAGGGTCTGAAAGCAGGTAGAGTCGCATATATCGACAGTAACGGTGAGGTTGCATTAGCAGCTAACGCTCAAGCTGATCGAATCGGTTTTATCGTAAATGACGCAGCAGGGTATGAGTTTGAAAACGTACCAGGTCACGGTTCAGGTAAGTGTCCACTAGTATTCGGTGGTGGCATATTTGAAACTGACCAAGTTATACAGGACGACGTAACTTACGATGATCCTTTATACATCGGTGCAAACGGTCAGCTTACTACTGTAAACTCAGGTTCAGATACTGTAGTTGCTTACGCACGTAGTGAGAACTCCGCAGCTGATAAAACAATCGAAATCTTGGCACTATAGTCTAGATAAACTAATAGGAAACTAAATCATGTTGACAGTAGCCCAAAAAAGACAGCTAATCGCAAAACACATGAGTACTGCAAAAGGTCGTGTGACTATAGCAGCTTCAATGAACAGACCTCTACGTCAGTTTAGAGATTACTCATCTGTAGGTCGAAGAGCCTTAAGTGTAGACCCTCTAGCAGATGGCGCATTGCCATACTACGATAAAGACCCTGAAGTACCAGCCTACGTTGTTGGTGAAGAAGGTCAGGACGTAATGGTTAAAGCGAAAGGTGAGCGTGTATTCGTACCACTTTTCGAGATTGCAACCCTCGTAGAGATTCCATTGACTCAAATCAAGCAAAGACGTTATGATTTGCAAGATAGAGTTAAAACCAAAACTAAATCAGAAGTTATTAGAGTAGAAGATAGAAAAATCTTCAACCTGTTCAAGAAAGTAATGGACAGTTCTAGTGCTCCTAACTCTGACGTAACAGTTGCTACTCCTGCAGCTTTGACTATCGATGACTTCTCGGAAGCGATGGCAGAGATTGAGCAGTGGGGAGACATCAGATGTGCAAACATCTTCATGAATCCTAAGTACAACACTGTATTGCGTAAGATTAACAAAGATTACTACATTGACTTTGAAACAAGCAAAACCTTGTTAGCGACAGGTCGAATCGGTACTCTTTACGGTGCACAAATCAACACTTCTGCTGAAGTACCTAACAATGAGATTTACTTCACAGGCGAGCCTGAGTTTACAGGTGTACTTGTAGAAGCTCAGCAATTGACTGTATTGTCTGCGGACAACCCACAGGAAAGAGCGGTAGGTTTCAGTATCTTTGAGCAAGTTGGTATCTTGGTACACAACTCTCAAGCAGTAGCAAGGATTGTTATCACTACTCCATAGGATTTAGTGTAGCAATAATTTTAAAACCCGATTACTATTTATATGGTAATCGGGTTTTTTATTAGTAGCGGTAGGTTGGTAACAATCTCTCATTTTTGAATTCAGAAATTAATTTTAATTAGGAGCCCCTCATGGCTAATACGCATTATGCAAAAAGAAAGTTTAAAGCTAGAGACCCAGAGAAATTTCAAGGTTATGTAGCTTTAAATGAAAAGTTTGATGGAAAAGAAAAATTCTCAGAACCTTATCTAAAAGCACTTATTAAAGGAGGTTACGTAGCCTCTTTAACTAAAGTTGCAAAAAAATCAGATGTAGATCCAGACAACTTAGTAGATGAAACAGAAGGTTTCGAGAATTTAGGAGCTTTAGGTGAAGAGTCTACTGATAAAAAAGGGAATGAAAATGAAGACAGTAGCAATGAAGAAAATTCTGACGAAGACTCAGAAGAGGGCGAAGGCACAAAAGAGCCGACAGAGGAAGAACTCGCAGAACTTGATGAAGCCTTAGCTAATGAATTAGGAGATGATTTAGAGCCTAATGAAGAAGACGCGGAAGCTGCACAAAAAGCATCAGAGCAAGAAGATGATGACAATCCTGATGGTAAACTCGTTGAAGAAGAAATCTTGAGTGATACACCTATTACAGATGCTATCCATGCAGCTAAGGGAGATAGAGAAGCTCTCAAAAAGATTATTAAAGATAATAATGCTGATACAAGCGATAGAAGCAAAACTGAAAATATGTATAAGTATCTGTTATCCGAGTTTGAAGGCAAGTAATCTAATTAATTCAAGTTGTATAAAAACCGCTATTGTATCGATACTCTAGCGGTTTTTTATTATCATGCCTAATATTATTACTGAAGCTGTAAGCATAAAAGAACTTACAAAAAAGAATAAGAAGAAATTCAATCAACGTGGATTGAATTGTATAGTTCAGATTGTAGATTTTGAAAGAAATAAAAGACAAGACCTAAGATATGTATTCTTGATAGAATGCCTAGAAAGTTACAGTCATAACGGGGGTCACATTGTATCAGCTAGATTTGAGCCTGACACGGCTAAGGACGGCTTGAAGTCGCGTCCTTATAATGATGATTGCAGGGTTCATTGTCAATGTCCTTCATTCCAGTACTGGGGCGCAGCATTCAATGCTACGGAGGGAGATTATAATCTAGATTTTGCAGAGAAGAGAGGACCTGATATAAGAGACCCTAAACGAGAAGTAAAGATTTGCAAACATATATCACGTGTATCTAGAATGCTATCTAAAATGAGTTATTCCTCCTTGGATAAAAAAGCAGGAATAACTGTAGCAACAATAGAAAAAGCCTTAGAAAGAGATTTAAATATAATCCCAATAGAGGAAACCTTTACAAGTTTAATGGGGTATCTAGAAAGAGAAAAGAAAGATATAGACCCTTATGATTTTTGTGCCAATTTAACTAGAGCCAACTATGAAGAAGAGTTGCTTAAAATAGGAGCAATTGTATAATGCCTACTGAAACTCAAATGGAAGAACTTAGAGGTCAAATCCATAAAAGAACCAGATTCCCTGAAATTGAGTCTGTAATTGAGCCTCCAGAAAACGATGAAATAGATGCAGCAATTTTTGATGCAGTAGATGATATAAATTCTTTAGAACCTGAAACAAGTCATTCTTTAGATTCTATTTTAGAGATGTCGGATACTAGGTGGAAAAGATTAGTTATCTTAGGAGCATCTGCCAATGTAATAAGAATGATTTTATTCGATTGGACTGCAAATGGAATAGATATAGATTTAGGAGATGGAGTCCAACTATCTACCAAGGTAGGAGAGTACGAATCCTTGTTGAGTAATCTAAGAGAAGAGTTTGATGATAAACTTGAGAAATTAAAGACAGCTGCATTGAAGATTTCAAAGGTAAGAACTTTTACAACCTCACAAGGTTTAAATAGAATAAGTTCATTTTCAAGACGTTCAGAAAGATATTTTAAGTCTGCAAGATATTCATAAATTATGAAAGTATTTAAAGGTGTAAGAAAATCATTACCCAAAGCTATTAGGGTATTAAAAAAGCACTTCGGAGTAGAAGGAGAGGTGTACTATCCTTTAGGTTGGAATAATGAACAGCACGGGTATAAGGATGATGATATATCTTATCCAGAAGACCCAGATTACACTGGAAAGATTTTAATCCCAGCTTTATTTAGAAGGCAAAGTGAAACCCTAGCATTACTAGATGCTTTTTATGAACCAGGAGATTTCACTTTATTTGAAGAAAATAATACTATATATCATCCTAAGTATTCCAAGATTGTATTAAGATATCAAGGGATGATTAGGAATTTCAGAATAGATGATATAACTGCAATTAAAGATGATTTAGCAGAAAACAAAGAAGATGTTCTCTGGAGAAAGTATCATCTAGTACCTGATGTAACTACTAGTATTCAGCAAAATAGAGATGAGTTATTAGATGCCTTGATAAAAGAGGTTGAACCTGATAACGAAGATTTTGATAATCCACCAGAAGAGTCTATAACAACTACACCAGATTCTAGCGGACTAGTAGACATAGAGAGGATTACATAATGCTATCTAAAGCTATTAACTCAGCCATGCAAAATATAGTTAATACTTTTGCAGAGTATGGTATTAAAGTTCAGTCTCAATACAATTCTGATTTAGATATGATTTCACAATATACTAAATCGTGGAATGTAAGGTCAGTGTTTAAGGAAACCGAATTAGAATTATTAAGTAAAGACCAAGTAGAGGCATTAAAGAAAGAGTCATACATCTTGATGATGTATAATTATGGACCTTTCAGAAGAAACTCAGAAGGACGAGGCAACAATATAAACATGGAGGTAGTTTTTAATACTAACTCCCCTGAATCAGAAAAAGAGTTCGGAAAGTTAAAGAAATTAGGGTCTAATCAGTTTTCAGATTTTTTCAGAATGCTGAGAGAGGATAAATATAAAGAGTGGACTCCTACTGTAGACGGCTCTAATAATATTCTAAAGTCATCCTACCCAGCGGATAGAGAAGAAACTATTTTTAGAGTGACAGGATTAGGTTCAGATGCAGGGTCACCTATAGGCACAATTTCAAATGATGACTATGTCCTATTCGATGAGAATGGATTACTTTCTGAAGTAACGGATTTAGAAGTACCCCCAGAAAGGAAAGCAAACCATGTTAGAGATATGGTACTAGGTGAGATAGATTTAACTGTAAAAGTATTAACTTCATCTACTGACTTGATAAATGACATTCAATTATTACATGTCATGAAGTTGCAGAGAAATAATCCATTTTATATTGACTTAGATTTCGGACCAGATGTAGGAGAGCATGAGTTTCAGTATGGTACAGATTTCCCAGAAATAGAATCTGTAGGTCACGTAGATTATATGCAGTATGGTAATCTACAGCACATTACCTTCACCTTCACCTTAAAAGGACCTTTCTTCTCATTCTATAAATCAGATTCTTATCCAATTGATTGTGTAGATGTAGAGTTTCAAGTAAGCGGAAGCAAGCTCGAACCAACTCCGAGAGGTGAATGGGTTGACTAGGTTTTAACCTCAATTTAGTCAGTCCATAATTGGATCTTATATATTTATTATACGGAGAAAACAGTGAAAGTTTCAGTTTCTAATCTAACCCCATTCGCTAGATTTTTAGATTTAGACGGGGATTCAAAAAATACAGATACTACTGTACCTATCGGACCTAAAGCAAGTAGGGTCAAAGTTAACATCAGTAATTCAAAAACATTAAACGCTTTAAAAGAAAAATATAAAGGCGTTCTAACTTTTAGAACATTATAAGAGGGTATTAGTAATGTCATCCGCAAAAACAACCATTCGCGTTCAAGATAGATCTCAAATTGTACCTTCTTTACCAGGTGTAAAATCAGCCGTTCACGTAGTTACTCGTAAAGGACCTATTGGTGTACCTATCTTGGTAGGTAAAACTTCAGAATTCATTAGAATCTTTGGAGAACCAGACCCTTCCTTAGGTTCATCTGCATATGCAGCTCTTACCTACCTTACTCAAGGTAATTCTTTATGGGTATCCAGAGCAATCCATGATGATGCCAAATATGCAGCAGCAACTGTAAGATGGAAAATAGATGATTTGGCAACAGGTTATCCTGCAGCAGATTATGAGCCAGATAGAATTGTTAATCCTATCTTAGGAGGTTTGACTAAATCTCAGTTAGCATCTTACCAATTTGAAGTAAGTTCAAGAGCCAGAGAGTATTCAGACCCTGAAGTTCAGGTAACTAAAGCTGAAACAAATGACCTTATCAGAGTAGATGGATTCGGAGGGTTAGAAGCAGGTCATCAAGTAATCATAAGTGCAGGCTTGATTGGAGCTTTAGTAGGAACTGAAACTAAGCATGATATTGAAGACACTGTAACAATAGAAGCTGTATATACCAAGATAACTCTTGACGGAGCAGTAGATGCAGCCGAGGGAGCTGTTATTGAAAAAGTAGAAGCAGGACCTACATACACTGCTTATACAGATAGCCCTGTTATAGGTAAGTCATCTTCAGCCTCCACAGATATCTTTGTATTAAATGCTGATTATATTCAACCAGGAGACACTATCAGAATTGGTGGCGCAGGGGGAGATGAGGCAGCTGTAGTTGAGAAAAACTACTATGCAGAAGATACTTATTATCTACAATTAGGTGCAAACGTAACTGTAGCCATAGATGATAATGTTTATAGATTAACAGAAGATGAGTTTGAAGAGAAAGATGCTCTACTTGTCCATTCAGTTAACCCTTCATTAGATTGGAATAAAATCTCCATAGGAATAGCACCTAGTACAAACTATGATAATGCTTTCAATATATTAGTTTATTTTGACGGAGTCTTAGAAGAGACTTGGGAAGTAACTAGAACAGACTTCTTAGACGGTTATAGACGTCAAATGAATATGGAAGATAAAATCAATGGTAAGTCTCAGTATATAGGTGTTATCGGTAATCCAGATGCTGTAGACCCAGAAGATGTACCTCACCTTCCTTTAGCTACAGATTACAGTGTTTGGAGAAGAAACCCAGACGATATATTTGTGACTTCTACTTTAGTTCCAACTGAAAATATTATCCAAGGAGATACTCAGGTTCAATTCGGAGTAGACCCAGCGGGTATTTCAGGGATAGAAGCGGGAGCAAGAGTTAAGTTTATTACTGGAGATGACATTGATGGAAACATTGAATTGTCCGCAGAATATAAAATTGATTCAGTAAACTCTGTAAGCAACTTTATCGTACTAGATAGAGAAATAGTTGAGGAGCAAATTAGTTTAGAGTGGGTAGATTATTTAGGAAGTACTCAGGACACCTTGATGTACTTCTTTGATGAAGATAATAATGATGCACCTAATGGTATAACAGACGGTGTTCAGTATTACACTTTATCTACAATAGATAATACCTATTACAATTACCCTTTAAATGCACCTTTCACTATTTCAGGAAATGCAGGTGTTCTATTAGATCCAGGAGCGAACTTATTGACTGGTTCTACTCTAGGTTCAGCTGTAACCGTGAGTGATATTAACAATGCTTATGATTTACTTAAGAACGGAGAGAAAACTCCTACCAACTTGATGCTAGACGGAGGTGCTACTTATCCAGCGGTAGCTCAGAAAGTATCTGCGGTAGTTGAAGAGCAACTTTTCTGTCACGGGTATCTGTCAATGGATCCTATAGCAGAGCAAGGTGCTAACTTCAAACAAGACATGGTAGATTATAATAACTCTCTAGCTTTAGATACAGATAAGTGTTCTATATTTGCAGGTTGGATTAAAATACAAGATGACTATAACCAAAAAGAAATCTTCGTATCACCAGAAGCATTCGGAGCAGCATCTCAGTCTTTCACTACTAGAAATTATAACTTCTTTACACCAGCAGCAGGTTGGTTAAGAGGCAAGGTAGCAGGTTTAGATGTACAAACTGAGTTTGACCAACCTACTAGAGATTTCTTAGTAGAGAATAGAATCAACCCAATCCGTAAGAAAGAAGGTAGCTTAGTTATCTGGGGTAATGAAACTTTACTATCTAGACCTTCACCCCTACAGATTAGGTCAGTATCTATGCTGATTATTGCAATCAAGTACGGACTTCAAAATTACTTGGAGAACAAACACTTTGATTTCAATAGTGACTCAGTGTATACTCAAGTTGAAAAAGCTCTTACAGGGTTTATGAGAGATGAGATACAAGGTAAAGGCGGAGTTACAGAGTTCCAAATATCTGTTAAAGAAATTATAACAGACAGTGACAAAAACCTTCGTAAGATGCCAGTATTTGTAGGTATTAAACCTACTCCTGATATCAACGAAATCCCTGTAACCTTAGCAATTTATAACCAAGGCGCCAATATTGACGTATCGGTGTAGGAGATAGGTAATGAGATTTAGTTTAAATACAGTAAAAGCAGGGTTAGGTGAGGTACAAACCTTACATAAGTGGGCGGTAACCATACCTAATCCAGCTGCAGTGGCAGGAGAGTTTCCAGAGTCCTTGCAGGTAAGGGTACAAACTGCAGGTATACCACTTCCTGAGGTTATAAATACCGAGATTGAATTAGGGGGTCATTCCTTTAATAACAACGGAAAGATAGTTAAAAAAGGTACTCTAGTCTGGTCATTTATAGAAGGCACAGATGCCAAAGTTATTGAGTACTTCACTAACTGGATTGCAGCCAGATGGTCAGGAGATGGAGTAGATACAAAAGGTCAATCTGCAACTACTGCAGATTGTAAAGGAGACCTTTTGATGGAACTCTTAGGACCTGATGATGAAACAACCCAATCTTACGACATGGTAGGTTCATTACCGTCATTTGCAGGAATAGGAGAGGGAGGTCAAGCTCCAGACCCTCTTAATCCTCAAATTCAATTTGACTATGATGATTTCCATATCCATGCAGGAAGTGCGAACTGGTAATACTTACCCGACATCTCCAGCGCATAAAAGGGTGTACTGTATTTATATGGTACACCCTTTTTACTATATAAATACAGAAACTGATGCCAAAATTCTCAGCAAATCAATTAAGAAATTCATTTGAACCAGGAAACACGTCAGACTGGGCAGTGACTTTTGAGAATGCCGTATCCAATAAAGCCCCCGATGCCTCTATTTTTAATTTTATAAAAACGCCTGATATAAATTACTCTCCAGTTAAAGATGTAGAGTTTGACCAAATTATTATAAAAACAAAAGAGTTTAGCGTAGGACCAGGATTAGACTTTAAAATACCTGTATTTGCACAAGGTGGTCATGAAATAAAAGTAGTATTTTATGATAATCATTTTAAGGATATAAGACATGCCTTGATAGATTGGGCAAAAGAATTCCTAGATTTAACAAAAGGAAGAAGTCCACCACTATCTATTTTAAAGGATTATTGTTTATTATTAGATGTATTGCATTTCGATAGACAATCTAATGATTTAGGAAGAGACAGCTCTTTTTACGTAGTTCCAGATAAGTCTATAACATTCTTAGGCAATCAAGATTTCCAAGCAGATACTATTCCAGTTGAATTTAATATTGTAGGAACAAGAGATTAATTATTATGATAGATTCTGATAAAGCTCCTATGAGGACTAAAACTTATAGGTCAGATTTAAGTGGTGAAAGTGTAGAATATTTATTAATAGATATGCTACCTTCAGGATTCAGAAGTTACGACCAGAAAGAGATTTATGTAAGAGGTTTATATTTTGAAGAGTCATTAGCTCTATCTAAGTATGTAGGTAAAATCCCAGAAAAAGAAGTAAATTATAGTCAGATAGTATCTATATATTCGGATTGCATAAAAGGTATAAGTATAACAGACTTAGAACCAATAGATTTAAAAGTCTTGATAATAATTTCATCTATATGGACTGTAGATAATTTTGGATGGACACCTAATGTATCATGTCCACAGGAAAAAGTACCCAATCAAGAATATATAGATCTCAAGAAGAAAATCGAAGAATCTCAAGATATACCAGCAGAGGACTTAGCTAAATTACAAGACACCTTATTAGAAATGGAAGAGTACATCCCCTGTGACGGTACTATAAATGAATTGATAACTTTAGAAGATTTCGATTTCGATGAACCTAATATAAAAGACCTCCCTATAAATTTAAAAATAAAAAATGTAGATTATGAGATAGGACCTTTAACCGTAGGAGATAAAATTTCCAAAGAAATCTACATAAAAGAAAATCCTGATATAGACCCTATTATAGTAGATTATGCAGTCCTGATTAAAAATAGAGATATGTCACTTGATGATAAAATTAAAGTGATAAGGTACGGAGATAGATCAGTTTATAAGTTATCTGATATAGACTCAGACCTTCTTATAAACACTGCACCTATAGATAAGCCCTGCTCCAAGTGTAAAATGACTTCTAAGCTATTCATAGGGCTTAACGAAGTCAGGGGGTTTCCCTAGCTTCGATTATAAAACTATGTTAGATGTACAAAGCTCATGGCTTAAGTCAATGGGAAGTAATATCCCTAAACGAATGTTTTATAAAGATATACTAAACGTCTTAAACCTTGAGAGAAAATAGTGGTAGAACGTATAAGGGGGAGAGCCCTACCTAGATTAAAACAAGAGAATCAATCGAACTCTATTTTTGACTCCAAAGAGGGAAGTCATTTATCTTCTGCAATTGAAGAGCTTTCTAATAATATTATTCTTTTAAAGAATAAAGCTAAAACAGAAAAAGAAGTAGCTCAACTTCTATCTAATCTAAATTCAAATTTTATTGATGTAGACACCTTAGATTCCTCTACCTTCACAGAGTCTATATCAGAGCTGCATAAAGATTTACTTGAGATGCAATCTCAAACATCAGTCTTTATAGAATCCAGCTTAGAGAGTAATAAGTACTTATCTAAAATGGATAAAAGAGATTATGAGTCATCTCTCTTACAAGCAAAAAGCGTAGAAGAACTCAATAAAATAAAATCAGAGATAACTAATCAGTCAGTAGATTCTCAGTTTCTGATTAAAACAATGTCAGCTGTAAGAAACGGGCTAGAAGAATCTAGCTCTATTAGTAATGACCAATCAAAAGTCTTTTATAAAGAGATAGATAAAATAGGTTTAAAATTCAATAAAACGGGTGAAGTAAATAACGCTGCTCTAATAGATTTAGTAACTAAAGTCTCTAATCTTACAGATGGAGATGGAAACAAGGCTGTAAGAATTGACTCTGAAAGGCAAGTATTAAAAGCGGTAGAAGCAAGGGTTCTTAAAAATGTAATAACAGCCGCCAAGCAAAGTGGAGACAATGAGTTAACTAAAGTATCTCTATCTGTGACTCAACTAGGGAATCATCTTGGTTCAGTTATGGAGGAGCTCTCAGACTCTCAAAAATTAAAATTAGAGTCTTTAACAGAGTCTTTTGGTAAAAATCAGATAAGTCTAGAAGAGCATACTAGTGCTGTAAGAAATATAATAGGAAAAGGACGGAAGCTTGATGAGGATACTTTAATGCAGCTATCTAAGTTAAGAACTCATCTGAATGTAATTCAAACCAATACTGACCCTAAAACAGATAAGCTATCTAATGCTGAAAAGATTTTAAAACAGAATGAACAAGAGTTAAATCAAGAGACTAATGAAAATCTTAAATCTTTATTAGGAAATATAGCTACAAAAGAAAACGTAGCAGTATCTTCTTCAGTATTAGAAGGTGTATCATCCGCAGAAGATTTAGGAGAGACTTTAACCGATAGGTTATTCGAAGCAGCGGGTTCAAAAATCTTAGGAAGAAAAGGAAGGAGAGGACGAGGGCGTGGTGTTGCCTCTCTTTTAGGTAAAGGTGGGCTTAGCGGGCTAACCAGCGCTGCCAGGTTAGGAGGAAGTGGCTTATTATCAGGGGCTATGAAAGCAGCGGGACCTTTAGCAGCCATAGCTTCCACAGGTATGTCAGCATTTGACTTTTTCAATTCAGATGACGAAGCAGGAAGAAACAAAGCTTTAGGTTCAGGACTAGGAGGTTTAATAGGAGGAGGTATTGGAGTACTAGGAGGACCTCTAGGTATCGCAGCAGGAGCCGCTTTAGGAAATTGGGTAGGAGGGAAAGTAGGTTCATGGTTTTCAGACTCCAGTGACTTTATACCAGATGAGATAAAAGAAAAAGGAAAAGAAGCAGAATTAAGATACATAGATGAAATATTAGAACCTGCCATAAAAGCTGAAATGGTATCAGCAACTGGTAAGTATAATGCAGAAGATTTAGCTAATCTCCAGAAATACAGGAAAAGTCTATCCTCAAGCATAAAAGCTAATAGTAAGGCAGCAATGGATGGTCTAACTCCTGATGAGGAAACTCAGCTCTCATCCTTGATAGAACAAGGTATGACAAGTCCTAGTCAATTGTCTATATCCACAGGAATACCTTTATCAAAGGTTAATAAGAAGCTACAAGGTGTAAATCAATATCAACCTACTACAGCTACTTTTAATAAAGGTTCAAATCAATCCGAAGGTGGTAAAAATTCCAGTGGATCAACTAATGTCCAGATAGTACAGAATTCAGGAGGCAACTCAAGAGGTCGTCCTAGAATTACTGATGAATCCATAACTCTTTTAGCACACATGATATAAGATGCCAACTTTTTACGAAGAATTAGAGTCTCTAAATGATTATAAAGTTACTATAAGAAATAGTAAAACTGGAGAAGTATTAGAAGGCTTGATAGATAATGAAGAAATATCTTATAGTGCAGGGGCAAATATAGGAGAGTCTACTTTAGCGGGCTTAAGTGAAGGGTTTTCCAAAGGGGTTATAAAAGGGGTAGTATCTAAAGCTCTTGGAGATTTAGGAAAAAATATAGTATCAGATAATTTTAAAACTGTATTATCTACTTTTAAAGGCTATGAGGATTCAAAACCTTCTACTTTTTCAGTTTCCTTACACCTATTCCCAAATAAATTCAATAATCCTAGTTATAAGGAGATGGTTGAAATATTAGGTAGAATGACTCAACCTAATACAGAAGATGGGAAATTTATAAGATCTTATTTATATTCTCCCGAAGATACTAAAAAATTAGCAAAAGGAGAAGACCCTTTTGAAGACCAGTTGATTCATGTAATGATAGGAAACTGGTTTTTCGCAAAGGGTCTGTTCATGACCTCAGGACCTATAACTATGAGTAAGTATGTAGACACTTCAGGTAAACCTATATACTCTAAAGTTGATTTAGATTTTGAGTCTTATAAGGTATTAAATGCAAGAGAGTGGGCATCGTGGTGGAGACAATAAGCGTATACGATATAGAGAATTATATACCTTATTCAGAAGATGAAGGTATATATGATACTCTGTCTAATGATTTTATTAAAGACTTAAGACTTTTACCTGTATGGAGAGAAGTTCCACAAAAGAATAGACTTCTAGATGAGATATCTAAAGAGTTATATGAAACTGAATTATTATGGTGGGTTCTACAATGGTATAACAATATACTTGACCCTTTAGAAGAAAGCACAAAAGGTATACAGGCTCCAGAATTAAGTGAGATAGAGAATCTTTTAATTAAATATAAAACTTTAAATGCTCAAGGTTAACGATAAGTGTCAAATTGATATTAGTTTTGACGGATTCGACGGACTGGTTAGGCAGAATTTTATAAGCTTAGTCATAGTTGAGGACGGTAGAGGTATAGTGCCACCTCAATTTGAAATACAATTAAGACAAATGGATCGGTCATTAAATAAAACAGTTTCTAGAAGAGGTCTACCTATAACTGTATCATATGGAGCCTCTTTTGATAATGTAGAGACCCACGAATTTCAATTAATAAATAAGTATTATGAAGAAGATGGAGACGGTTTTATCTTGCATCTATCTGGATTATTATCTTGTAGAGCATTTACAAATAATATTGATATATTAGCTATAGATGGTACTTCTGATGAAGTATTTAATTCTTTAACTACAGTAAAACCCTTAGTTAGTTATACTGGAAACGATAAGCAAGTCTGGATTAGACATAATAACTCAGAAAAGAATTTTGCAGAGAGAGTATTATTTCATTCTTATATATCTGATGATGACTTAGTTGTTGCAGCCCATACTGTAGGTAATGAATTAATTGTAAAATCAGCTAAAGAAGCTCTTAAATCAGACCCCGTAGTAACTTTCGGAGAGGCATCTTTAAACACGAATCCTGATTTAATAAGATATGACCAGTATATACCTGAGTCAGATAATGCCATATTCCCTCAGTTTTTATCTGAAGGTAGGACTTTAACTGTAGTATCTCTAGAGGATAGGAATCCTAGAATATTGACACCATCTATAGGTTCAGTTTATGATGGAAGTGTATACACAGAGTCAGATCAAAACTTAAGTTTCCCCCCTGTATTAGACTCAGGAAACACTCATGAAAATTATCACCAAGCTTGGTTGAATAATTTAAGCCATTCAGCACAATTCTTGATGGAGAACATAACTATAGATTCTTCTTATAGATATATTCCAAATTCATTATTAAAATTACTTGATCCTGTAGAATTTTTACCCAGTAATCCTAGTAATGATTCTTTCGTATCACAAGCAGCAGGTATGTACTTAGTTGCTATGAAAACTACTGCAATAACTCAAATAGGATTTTTAAGTTCATTTTTACTTGGGAGAGATTTCCATGTTCAATAAAATGAAAGTAAAAGAATTAATAGGAACCACAAATAATTTATCTAAAGGGACTTATAATGGAGTAGTTGTAGATAGAAATGACTCTCAAAAGTACTTAAGGGTGAAAGTATCTATATTTAACTTGACAGAGGGTATAGATAAGTCTTTATTACCATGGTACACAATAAAACATAAAGTATCGTCATCTCCTAATGCATCAGGAAGCATACCACCTTTAGGTTCAGAAGTAGTAGTAGAGTTTCCAGATGATGATATTTATAATGGAAAAGTATCTTATTTAATAAACAGTAGACCTCCGACCTAATGGCAATAGATAGACTTTTAGACAATATATATCATACTGAAGTAGATACTCCTGTACCGAATTTATATGCTTTTTTAGAAGCTCAAAAAATCTATTTTGAAGGGGGAGGTCAATCTACGACAGAGGTTAATGATAGATATGTACTATTTCTACCTTTATTGTCTGATATAAAAAATTCTTATTATTATAATCCTACTGGATTCAAAACTTTATTACAAGATGTAATAGACGCTATTGATGCCTTAGGTCATGGCTCTCTACCTTTTACCTCCGATTTAACTCACACTCAACTTATAGTTGATAAACACGAAAAGTACCTTGATTATAAATCTCAATTAGATAAAGTTAAAAGACATTTTGAAAGAACCCAAGAAGGATATTTAAGTTTCCTGACTAGATTAAGGTCTAATGATTTAGATAAATCTAACCTTGAAAATATAGCAATGAGTCAAGCTAATGTAATGGATTTAAGTTCAGATAGAGATTTATTTGATGCTATATTAGATACTCTAACTGGGGGAGATTACTTAGAATCTGTTAAAGACTTATATAAAGAAGTCTTAGAAGTTAAGTATGCTTCTACTTCTACAGACTTAATTCTAGCTATTTTTAATCTATTTGTATCTGATATCCAAACTGAATTAGATGAGTTTATACCTACTATTGTTACCTTAGATACAAGTTTAAGTAGTAAGATTTCAGTATCTGGAAAAGAGACTGGGTATGATGAGGTTTCGGAAGCAGATTTAATTCTAACATCAGTGAATGAAATATCAAACTTAATAGAAGAAGGCTTTAAGGTAACTTATGTTATAAATAATTCTGCTCAGAATTTCACAATAGATGACCAATCAATTTCAGATAGTCTTAAGGTTGATAACTTAGACTTAGAATTAACCATGAATACTATGGTGGCTATTCTAAATACAAATACAGTGTATCAAGGAGTCTTGATAAATTATCTAGACATAGAATCTGAAGTAGCAAATCAAGCAACAATTGCTACAGAGTTAGCATCATTAAACGCAGAGATGGCAGCTTTAACAACTGCGATAGGAGGCGGAGCACCTATTGTAGACCATGAGATGGCTAACTTAGCAAATAGATTAGATTTAAAACAAACCGAAGCAAATGAATCTGCTAAAAATTTAGATAAGTACGGAAAAGAAAGTTTATCCTTGAGCCAAGCTCAAAATACAAATAGTTCTCAATCTGATAAAATAAAAGACCATTTTGCCACTCAATTATCAGACAAACAATCTATTCTAGCAGGAGCTGTAACTGTCTCATCTGCCTTATATTTATCATCTCAGTCAGACGTTCAAGATATGATTGATGCTTTAGATTCAGCTAAAGGAGAGATAACTGCACTATCTTTAGCTATTTCATTAGTAAATGACCCGAACTCTACTGTAGAGTCTTTATTCAACGCACTTGCAGCCCCTATAGAGGCTACTCTTTTAATAGCAAATGCAGCAATCTGTACTTTAAAAGCAGCTCAATGTGCCTTATGTGTAGTAAAAGATTTAGTGTTAAAAGCGATAGATACTGTTGTAGATATATATAATAAAGCTCAATCTCTTATAAATGGAGACACAGATTACGCAGCAATTATATCTGACTTGAAAGATGACATTGTAGACGGTTTCGCATCTATATTACCAAGTTCAGCGTGTTCAGAAGTCCAAGCCCAAAAACAAGCAGACATGGCGGATGTAAGAACTGCTTTAGCAGGAACTGGTTTAAATGATGATGCAGGGTCAACCGACTTAACAGATAAGCAGGAAGAATGGAGCGATGCTGTTACAGATGTATGTGCAGGATTTTTCGCAACCATACCTTCAGCTTTACAAACTGTATTAGAAGATGAATTCGGAGACTTTGTAGAGGAATTAAAATCTTCAGTAGAAAATACTGTTGATAATTTATATACTTTAGCAGATGGGTGCAGTACTTGCGAACCTCCAGACTTTGGTGGTATAGATTTACCTAGCGTAAAGCTTCCAGATTTATCATTTCCAGACTTTGTATTAAAGATTCCTTACTTAGATAGTAAAGTAATTAAGTGTGATTAACCATGCCATTAGATAAATTAGGAATAAGAGAATCGGTAGAAGACGAGTGGGAGGCAAACTTCAAGTCAGACTTATTGGCTGAGTTAACCTCAAGAGGATTTACTTCATCTGAAAAAACTGCCTTAGACCCTTACATAGATAACTTAGTAGGTATCTTGACAGATACAACAGATTTAGGTTTAGATGATTATGAGGAAGAAGTAGAAACAAGGACAAATGCAGAAGTTAATAATGCCTATGGTGAAAAAGTAGAAAGAGAGCAAACTGAAACTCAAAAGAAAATTGTAAGGTCTCATGAGGTATTTAACGCTAAGTCAGGTATCTCATTCCCTGAACCAGTATTTTCAGAACCTAAGTTCACTTCACCTGTAAATATTCAAGATGCATCTTACTCTATAGATGAAGATTACCCAAACTCTTATGGAGCAATAGATGAAGCTAAAAATTGGTATAAAATAAACAAATCTAAACAACATGTAGAATTAGTACACTCTTCAGGAACTTCTTATAAAATAGATAAAGATGGCAATGTAACGGAAGAAATAAAAGGTAATCATAAAAGAATTGTACATGGAGACTACTCCGAAGAGATAAAAGGTAATTATGACCAAATAATTAAGAAGTCTAGTTATATGCACGTAGGAGGAGAGAGAGAAGAAGTATTTGATAAATCTGTTAAGAGGACTATTGTGAAAGCCTTTACAGATAAAGTAGGGGGAGAGGTTAAATTAACTTATAGTAAATCTTACTTGATTAAAATATCTAAAGATATGACTGAAAAGGTTTCAGGTGATAAGTTAGTAGAAAGTACTAACTTTGAATTAGATACTTCTAAGTACACTGTTAATTCTACAACTTTCACTGTAGACGGAGCTACTGTTAAGTTAACTTCAACAGGTGTGATGGCAGTAGGCGGAGCACCTTTACAATTCAGTGGTGGGTAATGAATAGATTAACATGTGTAGGTAAACTGACAACAGGGCACGGATCTTTCCCACCTATGGCTGCCATTTCTGGAGAGTCGAATGTAACAGTAAATGGCGCGGCTGTAGTTGTAGAGGGGGATGAATACGCCAATCACGGGCATGGTACCCCTCCACCAAATCCGTTTGTAGTACCAGGAAGCGGCAATCCTAATATACAGATTAACGGTGTACCAGCAGCTTATGTAGGTTTAGTTTTAAGTTGTGGGGATACAATAGCCGAGGGTGTTACAGAGTAGAGAATGGCAGCAAGAGCGAAACATGCAGATTTATCCAAGACTGGTTCAAATTTAGAAAATTTGAATGCAGTTGTTGATGCTGTTTTAAATATAGTAAACACCAGAGTAAGTACTATACCTTTTAGAAGAGATTTCGGAACAAGAATTGAGGATTATTTATTTTATCCTTACTTAGAGTCTACTGCTAACTTGATTTTATCTGAGTTAGTATCTTCTATAACTAAATTTGAAAAAAGAGTTACTATTTTATCAGACAGTAATGTAGAATTAAGCAGAGATCCTTCCACTAGAAAATATGAAGTATTCCTGAATATAGAAGTAGACGGATTTCCAGACCCAGTATTAGTAAGAGAAACCTTAGAGCCTAAATAGTTATGAGTACATCTATAATAAAATCTACATCAACATCATTTTTAAGTGTAAAAAATGATTTAAAGAAATGGATTCAAAGCCTTGAAAATTATGAACAAATCAAAGACCAACTAGATGCTTCTAATTTAACTTTAATCGAAGACTTGATGGCAGGATTCGCCTCGTATTTAGTTCAAAAACAGAATGCAAAAAGAGCAGAAACTTATTTATCTCAAGCAGGGTTACCTAGTAGTGTGTATGAGATAGCCTCAACATTTGGTTATTCTATAAATAGATATTTAGCACCTTCTATTAAAATTAAATATAATGACGTACCTACTATTACATTAAAATCGGGAGATGTATTAGGAACTTATAAAGGGTATGATATAGTTTACTTTGGCGCAAATAAAGTAATAGAAAAGTTAGATCTTATAGATGTTTATATAGGAACGTATGTAGATAAGGAGGTGACCGTATCTTTTAGTGACGGTACTTTCATTTTAAGCCTAGACCCAGAAGAGCTTAAATCTATAGATAGAGAGAGAATGAGATGTTTCTTAAATGATATTGAACAAGTTATATCTAGAGACATTGAAGACTATGTAGTTTTTAATGAAGTAGCAGATTTCAGTATATCACCTTTTACTTCAAAATTATTCGTTTCAGATATTGATAGTGGTTACGGTATTACAGCCGCAGACGGAGCACCTTTCAGGGTTGAATATTTAGAGACAGATGGAAAGATAGATGTAATTAACCTTGATGATGTAACACTTAACGAAAGGTATTTAACCGTTGAGGTAAATAGTAACGGGTCTTTAGGTGATTCAATCTCTAAAATTAAAAGATTAGCACCTTTACTGTATTCTACTTTAAGAAGAATGGTTACTGAAAAAGACCATTCATATATCGCAGAGTCTTATCCTTTAATTGCATCAGCAGCTGCAGAAAGAGATTTAGGTACGCCTCAAAAAGATTCATTTGAATTAAATGGAGACTATACCTCAGACACCTTTGAGATAACTGTACAGGGTGCTACTTACTCTTATGAAGGACAAGGCGGAGACACGAAGGCATCTGCAACCGAAGCGCTGTATGATATATTAGTGCAGTTTGATAACCCCTTAATTAATGTAGAGCATGATACAGATAATGACTTAATTATAATAGAATCGGAAGATGCCAGAAATACAAGTTATGAAGTAAGCGCAAGCAATGTAGATATAGTAAGTATTGAAGAAAATATACCACCAGCTTGCTGTACTGTATATATTTATTATGTATCAGAAGAAACCGTAGATACCCCAGTAGTTCTTAGCACATTTGAGAGAATCTCATTTTCTAATTATCTGAATGTATATAAAATGGTAGGCTTGAGGCTAATCCTAACCCCAGCATCTGTAGAGAACTTTGAATTAAATATAAATATAAAATTAACTGATTCAGATTATTATGATGATGTAGTAGATAAGATAAAAACTACTATTTTAAATAAAACAGAGTTACTTTTAAACACTGGATTTGATTATGGAAAATTCTTAGTAGACGTATCTAATATAGTTCTACTAGATGAAGATGGAGCAGAATTTAAACCTGTAGTATCTGTAGTTCCCAATCAAACAGTATATAATATAGACCCTAGCAATTATAGGTACATAAAATTTAACCCTCTAACTATTACACTTGTATAATGACAGATTTAAAAGATACAAAAGTTTTAAAAAGATTACCTGATTTCCTATTAAAGAGGTTAGATGATAATTCTTTAACTGGTAATGAGACTTTACCTTTCGAGTCTCTTAAGCCTAATACAATAAATCTCACTGCAGCTATTATAGAAAAAGTCATAGAAGACTTAGATGAAATTAAGTTTAATGACTGGAGTGACTTCGAGTTATATGTACAGGAATTTAAACTATCTGAAGTCTTTGAAAATATAGATGAAGGATTTTATACTGTAAAAGACCCAGAACTTTTAAAAGGATTTTTCGCATTTAAAGGTACGGATGTAGATATACAGTATCTATTAAAGGTATCAGGATACTCTTTGGTAATTTATGACGCAGGGTATTTTGAGGGTGCAGAATCTATGTATGAGTTACTGGTTACAAGACCAGGAGACCATGGCGCAGAGATAGATTTAATTTTAGCAGCAATGACTCAAGAAGAAATAGACATAGGGTTTGCAAAATTAACTCCATGGTCAGTAGATAATGTCAACCCCTTAATAAACAATCCTAGTAATAATCTATTCCTTATAAATGCAATCGGAACTATTGAAGATTTACTTAGTTCGTATGGAGTAAGTTTAAGTCCTGATGCTTTAACTTATGTAGAGTCCTTGTATCTTATCTTCATTGATTCATTCTCAGCTAATTATGATAAAGGAAACTGTGAGATAAAATCACAGCTATTTGTAGACCTTGATTCAACTTCATTTAAAGGGTTCAAATCTAACACTACTACAAAACAGATTAAAACCTTATTAAGAACAAGAATAAGTCCATGTGTATATGTAGGAGCAACTGAGGCTCTATTAGAAACTAAAGATTATTTTTCTGTACCTACTAAAGTTTCAGATGCTTTAGAATTACAGATGACTGAAACCACAGCAGAAGATGCTCCTACTTTTACGGAAGCTTTATTTTTAGAAGTAAATTTTACCTTCCCAGAAGAAACCTTGTATTTAGAAACAGATGATATTCATATTATGACTAATGCAAGAAATGATGACCTTTATAAAGTAGATAATCTTAATCCTTTAAAAATTAAAGGAAATAATAATCATATATTTCTAGAAGAAACCTTAGAAGTTTATACTCAGGTAGAAATTCCTGTTATAACAGTATGGCAACCTGTAGGAGATGGATTAGGATTTGTAGACCCCTCTAGTTATCCTACAAAAAGAAAAGAGAAATCATTTGATGTTAGGGGTCTAGGAGCCTCTACATTAAATACTTCTATAGGTTTAATTAAGGAAGGAGATATAGTTAAATTTAACTCGGCAGGAGAGATTTCAAGTATTACTGAGTTAGATTCTTTTACCCCTATTAGTGATGGCTTAGGAAATGTTGATAAAACATCTTATCCAGAAAACAGAGATGGTAAATATTTCAGGGTATCTGGCATGGCTTCATCGTTAGTATCCGATGTAGGTATTTTAAATAATAATGATACTATATATTTCGATTTCGATGGGGAATTAAGTTTAAGTGTTTTAATCTAAATAATGTTTTATTGATTAGATTATATAATCTATAGGTGAGCAAATGTCAAAAGTAAAAATAGTAGAATCCTGTTATAAACCTGAGGGGGTATTAGTCTGTATAGCTAATAAAGGTACTCCAAAGGAAAAAGTGGTATTTGAGGAAAAGAATCTCGTATTGAATTCAGGTTCAGAAATTATGAGAGACATTCTCTATGGAGATTCTGACCAAGTCACAAAGATTGTATTCGGAGATATGAACCTAGACCCGAATGTAGATGATGTAATTAACGTAGCAGCACCAGCTCTAACAGATACAGGCTTGGTTAATAGTTTATATGAAAAAGCACTAGCTTTATCCAAAACAACTTACGGAGGATTTCCATCCGTAAGGTATGAGGGCACTTTAACTGAAGGAGAGTTCAACGGTTCAGGAGAGCAGTTAATAACAGAATTTGGACTGGCTAACGCATCGGATGAATTGTTTAGTAGAAAGACTCGGGCAGCCATTTTTAAGACGGCAGAGACTAGCTTAACATTTATTTGGTATATAGTATTTAACTAATACTTAGAGGAATCTATGCCATTACCTAATGAAACCATTATAGAGTTCTATGAGGGGACAAATCCTCTTAATTATGATACCCTTGACGGACCCTCACTAAACGCACCTTTAGCACAATTATTAGCAAATGATGTTTATCTACAAGGAGAGATAGATACATTAAATGCTGCTATCTCTAACCCTTATCAAGGGGATTATGACGCAGATTCTAACTCACCTGATTTAGATTCATCTCCAATAGCTGATATTAAGAATGGAGATTATTGGGATGTAACTGTAGCAGGTACTTTCTTTACTATAGATGTAGAGGTAGGAGACGTAGTAAGAGCTAAACAAGATAACCCAACTTTAGAGACTCATTGGACTGTTATTCAAGGCAATACTACTCCCTCTTCAATAAAGACTCAGTACGAATCAAATTCCAATACAAATGCATTTACAGATGCGTATAAAGCTAATTTAGATTTCGCTCAGAATGATGTTCTATATGTAGATCTGGCAGGAAACGATGCCAACGACGGTAGTGTAGATAGCCCGTTTCTTACTATAGGAGCCGCGATAGCAGCAGCAACGGCTCTTACGCCCGCCTCAGATAATCGTATCCTTATAAAATTAGGAGTAGGAGAGTTTACTGAAGACCCTTTCACTATCCCTCAATTCGTATCAATAGTAGGAGATAATGATTCAACAGAATTACTAACTTCTAATGCAGCCCTAGATTTCATAACAATGGAATCCAACTCTTCTATTTCACATTGCAGGGTTGGAGGCGTAACAGGTTCAGGTAAGTATTGTATAAATGTCTCAGGAACTGCAGCAGGAAGAAGTGATATAGAAAAGGTTATTGTAGGAAGTACTACAATTTCTGGAGGTATAAAAACCTCCTGCTCAGTATCTGGGCTATCTGTAGTTATAAGAAATACTTCAGTTTTATCTTTCACTGAAAAATCTATTTTAGCAGGATCTAATACTGTAACAACCCTTGTATTGACGGGTCACTTTACTACTGGACCTACTTCTACTGGAATTGAGTCAGAAGGAGACGCAGAGTTAACTATGTCGTCTGTAAGAGTTAATGGAGCTAACAAAGGGTATGTACATGGTTCTAGCGGAGTCCAAAGAGCCATATTATTAACTATTACCGATTCAGATATACCTTTCGAACAAAACGGTTCAGGTTCTTTAGAATTCAGGTCATCTTCTCTTGATTTAGGTTTATGTGATGTAAATGATTGGTCTAAAATAACGGGAGCTATCTATAATACAGAACAAGGTGAAACTAAATTTGATATCATAGAAGAGTTGTCTGTAGGAAAACCAGGGGCAGGTAGAGAAAGTTCTTTTGGGGAGGGAGATTCCACTAGTATACAAATGTTAGCGTATACGTATGATGATGGGCTAACTTCTTATACAGATATCACAGATGAGGCAAAGTCAAAAGAAGGGTCTACGTTTGCATTTCCAGGATTGGATACAAATGATGCTTTATATATTTCAATTACTTCTAAATTAGAAGATGATAGTGACTGGGTCAAATTTTTAAATATTAAAGTAAATGTAACTACGGCTTTATCTGGAGGAGAAATTGTAGCAGAGTATTGGGATGGTTCATCTTGGACAGAGTTTAACCACATGAGTACTATTTCAGGTGGAAAATATCTATCTTATGCTAAGGCTATATTTGAAAGAACAGGTAATGAACAAATAAGATTCGACAAAGATATTATTTCTGATTGGACAAAAAATGACCCTGTATCTTATGGAACAGATTTGTATTGGATAAGATTCAGAGTATCATCAGCTTTAAGTACAGCTCCTGAATTCGAGTCTATAAAAATAGGTACAAATAGAACAGAGGTAAATGAGGATGGATTCTTAGAATTTTTCGGAGCAGCAAGACCTACAGAATACATATCTTTTGAGGCAGGGGACTTTCATCCAGCATCCAATTCACCAGGAAATCAAGATATATACTTAAGTGATAATCTTGATGCAGGTAGAATAGAAAACTCTTTCGCATCAGGGGTGACAGATAGGTCTACCTTAGTAGTTCCCTTACCTCAATATATAGATACCTCTTGTAAAATTAAGTGTAATGCAGCCTTCATGTCAGATACAGCAGGAGGTGACTTCGATATAAATGTATACTGGGCATCTTCTACTACTGGTTCAAGTGTATATACAAGTGCAGGAGCAGCCCCTTCAACTGCTGTAGGAGAACAAACTTTAAGCCAAACTGTGGCAAATCCAGGATCTAATGAACAGTTTAGTATATCTTTCGATTTAGATGTATCGGATTTTATAGCTAAGAAAGCATCGGGTGAGGCAGATTTTATATGGTTAGCCATAGAAAGAGAAGGAGCAGCAGATGCCAATGGAGGAGACTTAAATTTAATCCAACTTAATTGTGAATATATTAAGTGGAACGTAGGAGGACATGTTTAATGTCTGATTTAAAAAAGTATGGAGTAGTTTCAAAAGAAGCTAAAAAGCTAGTATATACTTATACTTCAAAGCATATGAAAAATCTACCCTCGAAGTGGAGAGGGGATGATTTTATTCATATAGAGTTCATGGGACCTTATAAAGACGGGCACTATTATGAAGGTGGATTGGTCAAGTATGATGACACAGAAATAGTGGCGAATAAGCTCTTATCTTTAAAAGAGTCTGCGAAAAATAAAATAGATTTCGCAGCAGGAGAGGCAAGGTCAAGATTTATTACAACTTCTGTAGGTCAAAGTGCAGTTTATTTAGCAAAAGAAAGTGAAGCAAGAGAGTATAAAAGAAGAGGATACCCAGAAGATCTAACTCTTTACCCTTTCATGAAAGCAGAATCCGAATCTCTAAATATAACCCCCACCCAAGCAGCAGATATCATAATAGCCTTAGCAGACCAGTGGTCTCAGGTAGCAGCCTTGATAGAAAAAGTTAGATTATATTATAAGGCACAGATAGATTCAATAGATATCTTGGAAGATAAAGGATCTTTAGAAGTTATATTAAAACAAGGTATATTAGCCTTATCTCAAATAAAACCAGAGAGTTAATTTATAATGTCATTACCACATGAAGAAGTATTTGAATTTTATGAGGGAGAAGATAGAGCACTCTATACTGATGCCACTGGTATAAATTTCAATAAAGCACCTCAACAACTATTAGAGAATGATTTAGCACTCCAGTCTCAAATAGATGATTTAATTTATTATAGGAATGTAGTAACAGATGAACAATCTGGAGAGCTACCTAAGGGTGCTTTATGGATGATAGATACTTCATCTGTATCCCCAGAAACTTTATTGAATAACTGGGCAGAAGAACAAACTCAACAAGATGAACCCGAATATAACCCTTATAATGCTAGAAAGTACGGAGCTACTTGTTACTTCGATAGTAAACATTGGATATTAGGGGGAGATGCATCTGGTGGAACTTTAGGAGAAATATGGTCATCACCTAATGGCTATGACTGGACTCTTGAAACATCCTCAGCACCTTTTGGGAATAGGATAGGTCATAAAGTAATAGTGATGGGTTCTTACATCTATTTAATAGGTGGAAACATATATAATAATAGAGATGACTTAACTACACCTGCAGAATCCAATAAAGGTAAGGAAGTTTGGAGGTCGGATGATGGTACTACTTGGACCATGATTGGAGCTCATGATTTTATAGGAGATGCAGCTGACGAAAAATCTTATGCTGATTTTGCTGTATGTGTATTCGATGATGGAGGCGGTGATGAGATTTGGGTATTTGGCGGAGGAAGATATCAACATACAGATGCAACTTTAAACGGAGAGTTGATAACCGAAACCACTGATATAATCTGGCATTCATCAGACGGTATAAGTTGGACTTCAGAAGACCCTACTGGAGATTGGTATGATTTCAGTAACGGCAGTGCAGTTGTACATAATGGAGAGATATACCTTATAGGTGGATACGGAACTGGTTCAACTAATAGTAATTTAGTGAGAAAATCCTCAGACGGAATAGATTGGACAGAAGTAGATTCTATAAGAAGACCTAGTGAATCAGGTCAGAATGAATTTTTATTGAATTGTGGATTGTGGAGCACTGGAGGTAATCTATATTTATATAATGACCAAATGACTTGGAGGTCAACAGATGACGGTGCTAATTGGTTAGTAGTTTCCACAAACATATCTAATAATATAAGCCATCCAGGTCAGGTAGTATTGGAAGGTGGAAACATGTGGATTCACGGAGGTTTATCTACAGGTTTCGGATATTCCAACCAATCTTGGAAAACTACTGATGGTATCAATTGGCAGAAAATTAATGGAAGCCCTGTAGAATATATAGGGAATCCAAGCCCACCCTCTGGTAATAAACAGTCTGTATCAGATGGTTCAAAAATTTGGGTGTATACTACTGGTTATGTAGAATTAGATAGAAGAGAGAATTATAGTGTAACAAATACTACTGAGAATGAAGATACCAGCACAGGGCAACCTAGAGATGCTTTAAGGTATAAAAACTCAGTATTTAGTACTACTGACGGAAGAACGTGGGCGTATGAAGGGTATCATGATTTAACCCCATCGTCAGGAGACGAAGCCTCAGATGGAGTAGACAGAGCTCCAAATGGGCATGCAAGATTCTATTACTTTAACGGTAAAATAAGAGTCCTAGGTACAATGTCAGGTACTGCACTTGATGCATGGTCTACTGCAGACGGATTAGCCTTTGATTTAGATGAAGCAAATGTATCTGGAGTTTCAAACCATATAAACTTTGATATATGCGAGCATGAAGGTGAAATCTTTTTATCAGGAGGTTTAAGCGATTCAGGATTTCTTGGAGAAGGGGTTTCCAATACTTTATATAAATCTTCTAATGGAGAGACATGGACAGGTATAGCAGGAACACAGCACCCTAGAATTTATAATCATAGAGCCATCTCTTTTCATGATGGGACTGCACAAAGAATGTACCTCATAGGAGGAGTAAGAAGTGCAGTAACTAATTACTGGGTAGCAGCCTCTATTACTAATAACGCAGAATCGTCATGGGATTTAAATAAGGGAGACCCTGACGGTTTCAATTTTAGAAATGGGGATGCTGTAGTTTATGGTGGAAGGTTATTTTATGTAGCACCTCAAACTAGTGCAGTAGCAGAAAGTTCATCCTTGTATTCTACTACAAATGGAGAAGATTGGACTCTAGAGATATCTGAAGACGAATTTATGTTAACTCATGGAGGAGAAAGTAATATAGTAGAGTTAAACAATACTTATTATTTAAATGTGGGTAGGTCAGACTTCAGTGAGGGGGGAGAAGGACCTTCCAATTTCCAGTATTATACAAAAAATATAAGAGACTGGAAAATAATAAAAGAACTAAGAAGTAGGTGGGAGTCTAGGTCTCACGCAGCAATGTATCAGTTTGATTCAAAAGTTTGGATTCATGGAGGAGTAAATTCAGATGGGTTTCTAGATAATAGTGCTTATTGGACTACTGACGGAGTAACTTGGACTGAAGTTCCACAGTTTTACCATCAGGGGGCTTATGCTAGGTTCGGTATTTCTAACCATAGAATAGTTGTAATGGGGGGAGAGTTATACTTAATAGGAGGTCTACAGGCTGCAGGCTCAAGTAACCAAGTCTTGAAATCAACTGACGGAGTAATATGGGAATTGGTAGGATTATTACCTGCATCCAGAAGCAGTCATTCTGTAGTAGTATTCGATGATGGAGGCGGTGAAGACTTATATGTTATCGGAGGGATAGAGGGGTTAGACCCTACTCCAAAATCCACTGTATTCAAATCAGCAAACGGTTCATCTTGGAGTAATGTAACTCAAACAGTACCTTTTACTGCAAGAGTTTCTCATGAATCTGTAGTACATAATCCAGGTTCAGGAGATAAAATATACACAATAGCAGGTTCAAGTTCAGGAGGCTCAGTATACTCTTCGGAGGACGGAGCAACTTGGACTTTAGAAACTTCAAACTTCGGAGGAGGTTCAAGAAGTAATTTTACTGCTTTTGTAACAGGAGGTAGAATCTGGGTAACTGGAGGTATCCAATTAGGTGTATCTGTAAATACTACATGGTCTACTGAAGACGGAGCATCGTGGAGACAAGATGCTATCCCTACTAAGTACACTGAAAGGCACGGTCTAGTTTCTACTGTATTCGATTTCGGAGGAGGTTCAGAGTTTAGAGTATTTGGAGGAGCAGATGACTCTTCTAATTATCTGAATGGAAACTGGTCATCCAGTTATACTGTAACTGCACCCTCTTTCGGAAGAACTACACCTTCTAACCCTAAAGATAATGACGTTATAAGTTGGAAAGATGTAGGTAATAATTTAGGGGTCACCCCAGCTTATATAGAGTATAACGGGGAAGATGAAATAGAGGGAGGCACTTCTAATCTAGACATCACCACTAACGGTGTAGACGGAGCAATGGTTTTTAAAACAGGTAAAGGTTGGAGAATATTTAGAGGTGCAACCTAATGTATAGTAGAATGCAAAGATTAGTCGAATGGGCAGAGGTAGAGATATCTAGAGGGAGAAAGATAGTACTCTTTTCAATTATCTTTAGTTTTGTGATATTAACTTTTCTCATATTTATTGCATCTCTCGCAGGATTACCTATGGAAGAGTTCAAATGGTATTACGGGACTTTCGCATTGATAGTAGGGTCAGCAATAGGCTTCTATACAGGTACCTCTCCAAAGAACCTTGATAAAGTTATAGATAAAATTGATAAATCGGAAAAATAGTTATGGGTATTTTTACAAAAATTAAACTAGCAGCCGCAGGTATGATAGCGGCAGTAGTCGCTCTCTTAGGTATTTTATATTCCAGAGAGAAAAAGAAGAATTCTGAACTTCAAGAAGATAAAAGAGTCTTAGAAAAGAACCTTGAAGTTAAGGATGAAGTGCATAAAGATGAACTTGCAGTAAAAGACTTCGAGGTGGCTATTGAGAAAAACGAAAAAAAGATTAGCGATAAATCAATCGAGAAGAAGAAGTCAACAGATTCTGCAATCGACAATACTCCAGACGGAGAGGAATATAAAATCGACTTATGAAAACTCTAACTTTATTACTACTGACTTCATTATCAATAATCTCTTGCGGAAGCAATAGAACTGAATACGTATACATAAAGCCAGACCTTCCAGAACAAAAGGTTTATAACGTCACCATGTCTTACGATTTGGGCACCCTCGTTAATAAAGGAGATAAGGTGTGTGTTCAGTCGTGGGACGTATGTATTCCAAAATCTGCATTGAAAGAGTTGGCTACTTATATAAATCATATAAAAACAAAATTAGACTTATCTAATTCTCAATCAGTAGAAATGAATGCACTCTTGAGAGATTTAGAAAACGATGTGGAGTGGAAAAATGCCAGAGACGATTAAATTTAAAGTTACTTTAACAAAGTCTCATAAATTCAGTTCTGCAAGTACTCGTAATGCAAAATTCCTTTTAGAGAGTGAAATTAAAGAAACTCTAAAATTCACTCTACCTTCCCAAAATGTTTTGAAAGTAGCTACTCCAGTTACTAGGTTATTGAAGTTAAATTTACCAATAACTAAATCTTTAAAGAATAAACTCAAGGTGGTTCATTAAAAATGTCCTGTGAAGACTTCGAACAAGAAATTCACGTAGATGATGTCGGCACAGTTATGGAGGTCACTATTATTGACCCAGAAACTGACCGAGAGATGGATATATCTGATGCAACAGAGACCTTGATTTATATTCTAAAACCCCCTGTGGATGAAGATACTGACCCTGTCAGATTAGATAAAACCGCATCTTTTGTAGAAGACGGTTCTGATGGTAAAATAAAGTATACTACTATTGCAGGAGATTTAGACTTAAGTGGAACTTATAAAATACAGGCACGTGTAACTACTCCTGATGGAGTTTGGTATTCTCAAATACAAAAATTTAAAGTCAAGAGAAATCTTTAGTCTAGTTGTACTAGAATTAATTTAATTGTTAATGGTTTAGGCTTATGCTTTCGAAAGATACTGCAGAGAAATATACTCCAAAGATTTTATTTATGATTGTTGCAGGAACAGTTACCTGTTTCTTTGCATTGTTGTCATGGAATATTTATACAACTCATGATTTAGCAACTAAATTTAATGGTACTAGTGTAAATCAAAGCGTAGTAATATCAAAGCTTGATAAACTTTCAGAAGAAAGTGAGTTGACTCAAAAACAATTAGATGACCTAAAACAATCCACATCTGTTCAGTATGTTAATCTGTCCAATAAGGTAGATTCTGTAAAAGATGACCTAAAAACTATAAAAACCTTAGCTCAAAATAACAATGAGGATATAGATGGGTTAAAGTTAGCAGATGAAAGACAAAAATCAAAATCTGAGCATAACAGCTATAAAATTACCACGATGGAAAGGTTGTTATCTAAATTAGATAATTTAGTTTCCAATCGGTAATAATTATGTCAAAGTATACTTCAAGAGAAATCTTAACATTAGACCCTAGAGATTTTGTTTTACCTGATAGAGATTTTGATAAAGTATTTTTACATTGCTCAGCAAATTCATCTCAATCATGGAATAACGTAGAAGCCATTAGAAAATATCACATGGAAGAAAGGGGTTGGAGTGATATAGGGTATCACTTCTTTATCACTTTCGAAGGTGTTATTCAAGTAGGAAGATCTATAGATAGAACCCCTGCAGCTCAAAAAGGGTTGAATAAAGGCACTGTAGCTATATGTACTCACGGCTTAAAATCTATAGATTTTACTAAGGAATCTTTAGAAGCAACTAAATCTTTATGTGCAGCTATAAATGAAGAAAAAGACGGTAATATAACTTTCCACGGACACTGTGAAGTAGCTAACAAATCCTGTCCAGTTTACGATTATAAAAGACTTCTAGACTTAGATGAACAAGGAAATATGGGTATAGGAGGAAACCTCGACTCAAGTCAATTTGATAGATACCCTGTTACTAAAATTGGAGATATGGGTGACGTAGTATTCATCCTTCAAAAGTTACTTGATATTAAAAATGCTGATGGGGTATTCGGTTCAGAGACTCAAAAGCACGTTATAGATTTTCAAAAAGAAATAGGTCTAGAGCCAGATGGAATCTCAGGAATGGCTACGTGGGCTGAATTAGTCTAAAAGGTGAGAGATGCTATTAATACAATCTCCACCAAATTCTTCTGAATTACCTACTCTACTATCATCCTCTATAAACTCAGGTAAAATATCTAATCCTTATTGTAGTCTTTTTACTTTTGAGAATATACCATTAACTGGTTATTTAGCCACAGTTGATGGAAACAGTATAACTGCAACTTCTTCTAGCGACGATACTAATGAAATATACTATCTAGGTTCATTTAATAGTAAAATCGTATTAGGTTCAAGTATATTGTGGGATGAAATAAGTTTAACTGATGCTCCTACTAATATAGAGGTAGATGAAACCTTTATAGGTTACTCTTATGGAGATTTAGGTTTATCCTCAGAATTTGGAGGAGGATTTATATTAAACTTTGATAGCGGCAGCGGTCAATCTCAGTATGGAAAAGATATTGATAATCTAGTTGGTACTCCTTTCACTATAAGCTATCCTTTAGTAATCCATTTAGAATTAAACGGAGACACAGGGGACGTAAGACTTACAGATAATCAAGGAAATTCAGATTTATTAATTTATAACAACCCTAATCTAGGGAGCTTGATATTATATCCTATATTTACTGCACAACATTCTCAAAATTCAGGGTCAACTGTAACTGCAGTTATAAACGGAGGGTATGTTGATCCTGAAATAACTCCTACTTCAGGCGCATTAAATTATTGTAAAATAACTGAAGGAGGATTTAATCCTGTATTTTATGAGGGATTATTAGTAGGCAGCGGTTTAGTAGAATCTAAAGAAGTTACTCTTGAAAGACAACCAGGAGATAGCTTTTCACCTGTACTTCTATCCAGTATAGGTTCATTCCTTTCCGTAAAACCTAATATGTCTTTAGATAACCCTGTTATAGAGTGTGAATTATTAGAATTAGAAGGAGGAGATTTCGATTCCCTATCTATAGGAGATAATGTAGTCTCAGGGTTAAATGCAGGTACTTCTAGATTACTTATACAAGAGCATAATGCAGGAACAGATTTCCAATTAGTCTGGAATCTAGGACAAGATGAATTAGGAGACTCTAGTAATAACCTAAGTATAATATTAGCAAATTATATAAGTATACCTGTAGGAACTGTATTAATAAGAATTTTAAACGGAGATAAAGTAAGGTACGGGTTTAAAACACCTGCAGGAAACACTGTCTTATTATCAGGATTTATACCATCTATTTTAGGTTCATATACTTATTTACAACCTTCAGTATACTTTTCAACTTCACTTGCAGAAGATAATGAAGTCTATAGATTAGGTTTAAATAACATAGAATCAGATTACACTGTAACAGATTACCCCTCAGGAACTAAAGATGCATTTGGTACTGCTCTAACAACTAAAGTAGATAATTCTTATTCACACTCCGCTATCTTTGAAGATACTTATTATAAAAGTGAGGTAAACTCATCCGCAACTTTAAGTAATAGTAACAAAACTATTACTATTTCCAATACTTCAGGAACTCTAGCTACCTTGTTTTCATGGACAAGTAAATTAATAGGAGTAGATGAAGGTATAGTTTGTGCAGGTATAGAATTTGGACCTTTCACGGGTTTAGGTTCATGGTTAACTGTTGAGTTCAGAAGTTTATTTGTAAACAATACTTATATAACATTTGCAGTATCTGGACCTAATTTAGTAGTAAGGGTTTATGAAGAAGATACTCTTACTCAAGAAGAAACTATAGTAGGGTTAACTTCCGCAATAACTCATATGGCATTTGAGTTCGATACAGATAACAATACTGTAAAATCTCACTCAAAAGATGCTATTAATACAAGCGTATCCGTATCCGTTCCTTACCCAGAAGGACCTTATGTATTAAGAGTAGGTGCTATAGATATGCCAACGGCTAATAATGCAGAATATACTTTAAATCTATCTGATACTATACCTTCGGATATAAAAGATAATATAGCAGATGGAGCAGTCGACTTAGAGGGTACTTCAATATGATTCATATAGAAAGTTTAGCATGTGATTGTTCTTACCATAAAGTAATATCTATTCATGGCATAAAGATACCCATAGGATGTAACGAAGAGGGAGAAATACTCGATATTAATTTAAGAAATAAAGTAAACTCTAATCCTGTTTTAAGAAGAGCTTTTGAAAAAGCAAACTTGGTAGAAAGTGATGAAGGTTAATGAAGAAGGTAGAAAAATCTATATAGATGCAGGAGAAGATGTCTCTACTGTAACATATGCAGAGTTGATTTTTGACCCTCCAGCAAAAGAGCTAGAGTTTAAAAGAAACATACATAAAGGTCTCACTCTAGAAGATGAGGATTTAGAGATAGAGGGTGAACCTGTATATGCAGAAGACGGGGAGACCCAGATATATTTAGCAAACCAGTATTACTCTTACACCACTAAAAAATGTGACCTATTTAGGTGTGGGACATGGCGTGTTAGGTTGTATGTAGAATTCAGTGACGGTGCGGAAAGGTACTATGGACCTTGGCAAGAATTTATAGTAGAGGAATAGAATGAAAATTTTTAGCGATTTAAATAAAGATAATTTAAAAAAATTAGAGGGTAAAGTTGTAGACATAGGTTCAGGTTGGAAAGGAACTATTAGGTTCAGTTCTGTATATGGGGGTTATAAATTCAAGATTGAGAATAAAAAATACCCCGTGCATCTAGATATATTTGTAGATATGGAAGAACATACGGTAATGGGTCAAGGTATATTTACTACTATACCTAGAGGATTCAAAGGGAAAGTAAGTAAAGCTGCAACCTTCGCAGAGACTCAACCTTTTAACCCAGCAAAAGATCTAGACATATTACTTGATATTATAACTGATAAATCAAAAGTGCATTATAAAAAGTTTAAAAAAGTATTAGAGAAAAAAGATTGGGATTATGAAGAGCTAGAATCTAAAAATTCAAACCCAGGATTTAATCCTCAAGTGAAGTGGATTGAGTCAAGATACCTTTAATATGAAAATATTTAGTAAAATAGATAAAACAGCATGGGAAGCTCCTAAAGAAAGTTTATATGGAGAAGATATTCAGAGATTACTTGAATCCGAAGATATACCTAAGCAACTGAAATCTGCATTAAAGTACATGTTATCTCTAGAAGACGCTGCAAATAAATGGCAAGTTAAAATTGATAGAGAAGAAAATGAATGGGAAAAGTATGCTGCAAAAATAGAGCAGAAATTTGGCGTAAGAATAGGGTATCAATTTAGAGACACATTAGCTTAGAGGTAAAAATGGAAATATTTAGCAAAGAAACTACTGCATCTACTAGTATTAAAAACCCAGATCTTAGAAGGGCTATACAATACCTATTAAGAGATATTAAGTCTCTAGAGAAAAAACTTAGTGATGCTTATAATAAAGATAAACTAGATAATTCTGTGATGAATACCTTAGTTTATGATTCTAGACAAATTTTTTATCAAATGGAAAATCAACAAGAAAATCTCCAAAGATATATGCGTGAATTAGAAGATGGGAAATACAATTAGGTAAACTTATGAAAATATTTAGCAAAAAAGAAACCAAAGCAGAGGTCTCACCTGAATTCAGAGAAGCTCAAAGAGAAAAACCTGTTAAAGTAAAACAGGTACTAAATGAGTGGTGTACTATTAAGGAGATTCCCAAAGAAGATGGAGAGTCTTACTACTTCATGGAAAGAGCAGGAGTGGATTCAGTAGCCTTTATTTTATTTGACGCTAATAAAGGAGAGGAATGCTTCGGATTGATTAATCAATACAGAGGTCAATTCGGAGTCTATCAAAAAGGTTGCTACACAGGTAGCCTTGATAAACCAGAATTAACTATCGACCAAATAGTGATTGAAGAGGTAAAAGAAGAAGCAGGTTATGAAGTAACTGAAGACAATCTATGTTTCATAGGGCATGAATGTTGCGGTAGTCAATCCAATGAAAGAGTTCATCTTTATCTAGTAAATGTAACAGGTCTAGAGCAAAAAGAACTTGAACCTGAATCAATACATGAAGAAAATACTGATAATCTATGGATGTGTGAAACAGAATTAATGTTCTGTGATGATTGGAAAGCAAAATTAATTCTATTAAGTTGCAAAAGACTAGAAATCCTTTCTAGAAAAGAGCAAGAAAATTCAGGAGAGTTAGAAGTAGAGATAGATGATTTAAAAATAAAGGACTCTACTATTATATTAGAGGCATCTAAGAATCCTAGAAAGTCTAGAGCTTCACAAACTATGAAAGCTAAAGTAGGTTATGATGAAAGAAGATTTAAAAGATTAGAACATATCTTACCTCCAAGTGGACCTACTGGTACTATCGAAGGAGAGTTATTTAGAGCTGCTAATCGTATTGCATTTGACGGGTATAATAACGGGTTTGGAAATGATACAACCCAAGCATGGAATTTTATTAAAAAGCATGGACCTAGTAATTTAAGAAAGTACCTAACTTCCTTAGAGACACTTATGCAAGACGCTTGGATGGAGAGTTTTGATTATGATATAGATAATCTAAGTTCAGAAGAAGAGGAGTTTTTAGAAGATCAAGAAGATATGGGATTAGAAGTAGCTTATAAACTACTTGATGAAGTTATGATTTACCTAGAAAAAGTAGGTGAGTCTAATTTCCAAAAATCAGAAGAAGATATGTTAAGGTATTAAAATGAAAATATTTAGTCAATTAAATTCAACTGAATCTAAAATAGGTAAATCTATCCAGAATCCTAAAAAAGGAGAAGAGTTCTTACTAGACTGGGATGGACCTACTCAAATTACTGTATTAGAAGTCGGGAGTAAGTTAATTTTAGTAGGTAGAGGAGATTTAAAAGAAGAATCAGGGAATCAATTAGAAATCTCTAGAAAAGAGTTTGAGGAAGCCGCAGAGCTTATTTAAGTATAATTGCCTATTAAATTTACTTGATAAATCCCTATCAGTTACTTAAACTTTTAGGGATTTTTATTATGAATTCTGACTTTCAACAATATGCCACCCGAACCGCATTTAACATTACCCTAACTAAGGTACAGATTAGATGCCTATGTTCACTTCATCAAGGATTTGTTTGTACCGAAGATGTAAGAAATTGGTTCGCAACTGAAGGATCTTTAAAAAATAAAGGATTGATTGAACAAGTACCTATAGAAACCGAATCTTTTCCTTATAAAACCAAAGTAGTAACCCTTGAAAGAAGGCTCACTAGAGCAGGCAGAATAATGATTCTAATGCTTAAGGAGTCAGGCTTATATGTAGAGTATGAAGAAGCAGAAGTAGAAGGTTGGGGCAAAAGAGTAGATGCTGCATAAAGAAAAGTCAGAATATAACGGAACTGTATCTGTAGTAGAAGATAGAGGCTACAGATATGTTCAATCTATCTTTAAGTCAAGATTCCCTACACCACAAACAGGGGTAAAAATATCTAAATTTCCTTTCTACCCAGCTAGTCTTACTCTATCTCTAACCCACCACCCTATAATGAACAATTACAATATTACCTTAATAGGAGTGGCAGGTGGATTTTTAGTAAATTATCTTAAACATTATATGAAGGAAGATATAAATTTAACTGCTATAGAAATCGACCCCGTAATGATTAAAATAGCTAAGGAGTATTTTAATGTAGAACATGAAATACTTAATAAAGACGGGTATGAACACGTATTAAAATATAATGGGAATTCACAAAATATAGTAATCCTCGATGCATTCAACGGGATGTATATACCTGATTGCTTTAATGAGGACGAATTTTATCTATCCTTGAAAAGTAGGTTAATGAAAAATACACCTACACCAGTACTTGCAGTGAATATTGTATTAAACAAAGAAGTAGACTCTCTTATTACTAGAATAAAATCTCATTTTAAGTATGTCCATGAGTATTATTATAAAGGGAATCTTACCTTGATATGTACAGATGCAAATTTATCTGAAAGTACTGTTAACAGGAATTCTGAAACCTTACAAAATAAATATAGATTCGTTTATAATCTGAAAGAAATGAGGCGACGTTATGTCAGAAAGCCAAAGCGCACTAGAACCAGCTTATTCAGTTGAAGAGAAAGACGTATCAGTGGTGCAAATACCTGAGGGTGAAACACCTCAAATTGTAGCTACTGGTCAAGTAGGAAGCAAAGGACCAGTAGAATACAACGCCTTGATAAAGAACAAGCGAGAGATGGATTTCGTATTGATGGACGTAATTGCATCCGAGACAGATATAGTAAAAGCCTTGATGGGACTCGGAGTCTGGAGAGCGGTTATTGTAATAAGAGAAGAAGATGTTAGCGTATCTATCCATACTCATACCCGTATAAGTAAAGAAAAGTACTGGGCATTTATAAATAAACTCTCAGCAGGGTTATCTGCAGGAATAGAACCTAGTAATGAAGTGGATTTCTTATCTGGGTGGAAGAAATGGAGATATATTGTAATGAGGGAAAAGAAAGACGGTATATTAACAAGTAAATGGTTGTATAAAGATAAAAACTCATTTGGATATGAAGATTGGAAATCAGTTCCTATAGATGGATAATAATTACCTAAAAGAAGGTACTGAGTTAAAGAAATTCCAGAAAACTGGAGTTCTAAATATGCTCAAGAAACCAGCTCTTATTTTAGGAGACGCTACTGGTTTGGGTAAAACATTGCAAATCTTAGCAGCATTCAGTTATTATAAAACCAAGTACCCAAACGCCAAGTTATTGGTACTAACAGATAAGTCAGCCGTAGTTCAGTTCACCCGAGAAGTCTACAAATTTTTCGATGGATTAAAAGCAGTAGCATGCTTCGAGTTAGAGAAAGAAGAAAGATTCGCATGTTATCGAGACTGGTTGGACAATCAAGACATCTTGATAACTAATTATGGAGCTATTAGAGCAGACTTAATAGACCCTAAGAAATTTACCTGTTCAATACATTATACGAAGAAGCCTGAACAAGATAAACTTCTAAAAATGAAAGGAAGACTCGGAACATTCAAGGTCATAAAGTCAGGGGTAATGAGGTATGAAGCAGATACAGACTTAATCAAGAAAAGACTAAAAGAAACCAAGTTTGCAACAGAAACCTTTAAGTTTAAAGATAAAAAGAAAAGAGAACACAATACTCACGTCCATATTAGGTATGAAAATCATCAAATATTTATAACCCTTGAAAACCCAGCAACAGGGTATAAAGTAGATTACAACACTTCCCCCTTACCACAATGGATGGTAGATGAAAAAAATAAAGGTGTACCATTTTGGACTGCATTCGATGAAGCTGAGGCATTTCAAGACTCCACTTCTATTAATTTTCAAATGGGAGACTTATTAACAAGGTTATCCCAAAGAGCTATACCTGTAACTGCTACTTTATCTAAAGGAGAGTTATGGGAAGTTTATAACATTGCAAAATGTTGCGGTATAAACTTAATGGAGAAAGATACCTTTAAAAAGAATCATTGTGTATATGAACCGAGTCCTTATTTACCTAGAATAAAGTCTGGTAAAAGAAAAGGACAAATGCAAAGAGTTCATACAGGTTATAAAAACATAGAGGAATTCAGAAAGAAATTAGAGCCGTATTATTTAGGTAGAGCCAAAAGAGATGTAGCTCCAGAACTTCCAGCATTCACTTATAAGAAATATAGACCTCTCGAGTGCGAAGGAGTAGCTCAAGCTTATACAAAATTGTACGAAGAATCAGAGTTATCAGGTAATCCCGCTAATATAGGAAGAATTCGTATTGCATCTGTATGTCCTCAATTGATTGATGAATCTTTACCAAGAGATTACATAAGCAGCCCAGTAGAAACAATGCTCCACGCATTCAAGCATAAGTTCACTACTGAGAAGCTTATAATCTACCTTGATTATAAAACCCCAGTAGACTTACTTCAGGAAATCCTACCTGATAAGATGCCGAAGTATTATAAGAAGATGCTAAAGATTACAGGAGACATTGAGGATAGACAAGACGTAATTGATTTATTCGAGAAATCAAAAGAACATAATATCTTATTCCTTAACTCAGCGGGACGGAGAGCTCTCAACCTACAATTCGTAGAAGATATGTGGTACTTGATTGACCCATTCACAGGAGGAGACTTCGCACAAATATGTGGACGTATATCTCGTATAGGAACAAGCTCTAACCGATTCACGATTCATAAGACTATCGTACCCGATTCAGTGATGGAAGACTCACAAGTTATATTGCAATCAGATTTACGTATGATGAAGAAGATTGCACCGAACTCAGTAGATGAAGGCTTGATAGATACTGAATATGATATAGATATAGACGATTCAGAAGAATATATGCTATCTAAATTTACAAGCCGTAAGTATAAGTACCTTGGTAGAGGATTTACGGTATGAGGTTATTTGATAAAGTAATCACAAAAGAAGTATGGGTAAATGAGTTTAGGTTAAGCTTTTATAATAACAGTATTACAGATTCAAATGCTTATCATATACAGCTTCCTTATAACAGTAAGGAGCATTATAATTTTCAAAAAGAATTTGCATATAGACTGTGTAGAATTGAAAATGATATAAAGCCTTATCAAAGTATTAAATCTGTATTCCAATATATAGAAGAGAATGACTTTTCAGGGTTAGAAGAGCAGTATCGTTTAGAGAGAGGAATTTTATCAAATTGGAAAAGATCTATTGTAACATTCTATCTCGATAAAATTTACCCCTTCCTGCCAGTCGTCTAACTTATTTACTCCTCACTACGGGCAAACCACGGCTTCGATATCTATGAATTATCTGTTAGTTATGTGTACTTACCTTATATGAAAGATATAGATGAAAAACAGCGAATAGATTACATTAAAGACAAGATAAGACTTAAGCTCAACACAATAACTTCTGAGCCTAAAGATGTTAACTATGTCAACAGTGTAAGAGAGATGACTCTTCAGGCACTAAACGAAGCAGGCGAAGAAGATTATTTATATGAATTTTCATTCTCTACTTTAACAGATTTAGATAAAAATCTATGGACTATAAACATTCGAATTTGGGTAGATGGAGATTCAAATGAAAAAGAGTTTATAAGTATAACATATCTTCACAGAGGTATTGCAATTTATAGAACTATTAATGAGCAACCCAAGGAACTCTTGATTGAAAGAGTAAAATCTTTAGAAGAGTTATCTCATAATAGAATAAAAAAGATTAATGAAATGAAAAGCGTATTTAAAGAAGCCGATGATTATTTAAATATAAATGAAGAAACCTCTATAGGTCATAATTCTATTCTGCATAAGAAATTTAGAGAGTATAAATGACACCTTGCACTAAGTGTAATGACACTGGATATAAGTTAAATCCAGAAACAGATCAACTTATAGAATGTTCATGTAAGTTAAGGAAGGAACTTAAGGCATGGCTACCACCCATGTTTTCAAATTACCCTATAGTAAAGAAATTCAATCATAAACAATTTGTAGATAAGAATATCTGTTATAAAGGAGACTTGAAGAAATTCGGGGCATTCATAAATACTTATTTAACTCACAGGTATTTATTAAATCGTAATTATACGTATGACTTAGCATCTTGGTATGGATTTTTAGAGAAATTCTTTGACTTAGAAAATAATAGATTTTATGAAGCAGACCTTATGATACTCCTAGTATACGGAGGTTATAAGAATAAAATAGCAGAAGATAAACTACCGTCTTTATTAAAAGATAGAATTCTTACAAATAAACAAACTATTGTATTTGTAGATACCTCATCGTACTCTGATTCAAAAATAAGAGAGTATATGGGAGTAGAATTCTTGAATTTAATAAATGAATTCACCCCAATGAAATAAAAGGAGAGCTGTCATGCCAACTGGCGATGCAATTGATACTTTACAATCTTATGAACCTTTATGGAGTCAAGGATTTAAAAAATCCTTATTTAATATTTTTAGAGATAAAGGTCATAGGTATAATATACCTATAAGAAAAACCTTTTGGAGAAGGGAAGAATATATTCTAAAAGAAGATGTACAATCTCTTTTACAAGATATTGATGACCATTATATGGTTTTTCCCAAAGAACCAACAGGGTTTCAGTTAGAGTTATTATCGGATGCATTATTAGATAATGTGCCTTTCATTGTAAAATCTGCTTGTGCAAATTGTATGGAACATCCTGAAGAAGACTGCTCTATATGTGATGGAGATGTATTCTTCAATAGTGTTATAGAAGATAAGGATACTATCATGAATATAATCTGGATGAGATTAAGAAGGTTGAGAAGTAGATTAGATTAATTTAAAGGCAAAATTATGGAAAAGTTTGAAGTATGGCAAGAGGGTTACCAAGCAACAGGTCAAAGAGGTGAAGCTTCATTTTTAGGAGAAACAGAAGCTAATTCATTCTCAGAAGCATGTGATATAATCTGTAGAGAAGACCCTAACTATAATAAAGAAAGGTTATCTGTATGGGGATGTAAATTATTTCCAACAGAAAAAGAGGCAAGAAAGTCTTTCGGATAATTTAAGGTATTAGATGTACTCTCAAAAAATACTAAATTCTATCTTCCAAGGAGATACCTCTGCATTCACTGCAATTGGAGATAGAGAAGAGATAGTTTTCACAGAAAAACACGAACTATCATTTTATAGATTTCTGTATAGCTATTTCTTAGAATTCGATAAAATACCTTCAGAATCCTACCTTGAAGATTTCTTTAGTCTAGAAAAGAATAATATAGCAGAGAAAGCATATAGAGAACTCTTGATGGATGCCACAGAGGTATCCGAAGATTTACCTGCATTAGTTAAATCTCAAATAAGGTATAACGTAAAGCAACAAACCTTAGAATTAAATTCATCCTTTTCTAATAAAATCAAGATTGCAAATGTATCTGATTTAAAAGATTTAAACTTTGATTTCCAGACCAAAATATCTGAAGTAAATTCTTATCTAGAAGATTCCTCACACAATAGAGGAGCCTTGTATGGAGAGGAAGCCCAAGCAAAGTTTAAACGAAAATACATGGAGAAGAAGAATTCAGATAAGGGTTATTATATAGGGAAGACGGGATTTGATACCATAGACATGGCAATCGGAGGTATTCACTCATCAGATAAGATTACTCTATTAGGGTACACAAACCAGGGTAAGTCACCTTTGATGAGAACTATTGCATATAATCTATTGATTCAAGGATTAAATGTGATGTTTGTCACCCTAGAGATGCATTTTGATTCAAAAGAATTGTCTTTTTATACACTACATGCAAATAACTATAAAGTATTCGGGTTAAACGTACCTAAGATAACTTCAAAAGCCGCAAGAGAAACTACTCTATCGGATGAAGCAGAAGATTATTTATTTAATACAGTTGTACCTGATTTTACTACAAATGAAAATTATGGAACTTTAGAAATCTTCCAACCAGAAGGAGAATTTTCATTTGATGATTTAGTTATGGAAGTTAATAGAGTTCACATGACTCAAATGCCCGTAGATATATTATTAATAGATTATGCTGTACCTTTATTAAAGCCTAAAAAGAATAGAAATTCTTTCAGTACAGACGATTATAATGCAATGCACAGAGCTTTAAGAAACTTTGGATTGACTTTCGATAGAGGGAGAGGATTACCTATTATTGATGCATGTCAAACTAATAGAGCGGGATTTGAAGATGCATGTTCACGTAAGAATACAGATAATCTATATAAATTGACTGCAATTGGAGACTATAATTCAATTGAAAGAGATTCAACTCACGTAATAAGTATTCTACAAACAGATGACATGAAGGCAGAAGGAACCTGCCAGCTACAACATTTAAAGTCTAGAGAATCTTCATTCTTTAAGCATTATAAAGTCCATCTCGAGGGGGCGACAGGGTGGATAAGAGAAACTGCAAACATGGATATTGATGAAGAAGATATAACATCTGCAATAGAGGAACTTGAACTATGAGTAATTTACACTCCGAAGAAAGGATTAGAGCCGAAAAAATCTTTAGGAACTTAACCTTTAGTTTATTTTTATTAGTTCTAATTATATTGTATTATAAATCTACTCTAGGTCTTATGAATGATAGAAAAGAAAAAGCCTTAGAGGAGACATTAGATACAATAATATACTCTTGTAAGAGGCATAATAGATATGTCACAAAAGACAGTGTTATTATTTATTGTAAAATTCTATGAATTTATTTGATTCAAACTGTATCATTAATTGTAATCAATTTGGAGAATGAACTTGGAAACGATTCAATTTAAAGATGTAACTGCATTTGAACTTTGTGATAAAGAAGAATTATCAATCTTGAGCTTATTTAAAAAAGCTGTATTGCAAAGTGTACCGCCTTCAGAAGATAAGGAATCTTGGTTCAATGAGAGATTCCTACCTGTCCAGAAGAAAGAAGAGGGTTGGGCAGGATTAGCAATGTCTACGGATAAGAATATATTTTATTTCTTTGCATTGGAAAATAATGAAACTATCAAAGCTTTCAAAACTAATCTAAAGTACAATGCATCTTCACCTTTACCTGATATATCTTATAAAGAAATTAATTCCAGATATATCGCAAATTTATTATTAAAGTTTAATAACCCACCGAAGCGAAGATGATTCAAAAAGAATTTGAGAATTTAGAACTTTATACTGAGAACGGCGATTTCGTAGAGTATAGAGGAGACCTGTATTACATTGGAGACGATATCGAATCCTTAGAGAGTGAGGGATTCGAATTCGAAGACGGTGAAATAGAGGAGACTCATTACCTAGCTGCTAGGAGAAATGTAGGGTGTACAAAGAACCCTTCAAGACCTTATGTAGAAGGATTCGATTTAGGTCAGCAGGATGATTTTCTTTATGAAGGAAAACGAGCTGTTCATAAAGATTTAAAAACTGGAGTGTTACCAGATTCAGATGACTTGATTCTAAGAGAGTTAGTAACTATTCCAGATGAAATACCTGAGCATGTAGTTTATGATGAAAAGACAGATGCTTATTTTTGTATAAGTAATGTATGCGAAGAGTGTGATGTAAAACCTAGGAGAGTTCCAGCAGAGTACGTAGTAGTTTCAGCAGATATTGCAGCACAAGAACCTCTAGCAAGTACAATTGTTACCAGAGAACCTAAGTGGCAGGAAGTATTCGAGCTTAAGAATTTCAGGGTAGACCCCTCTCTATTACAGTACATGGATATCATAGCTGAGTCTTATCTGAAAATCCCTAAAAGAGATTTAGCCTATGTTATGTGGATTCATGACACTTACTTCTATGACCGTACTGAGATTTATAAACTTAACTATTTAGTAAACTCTTGTAAAATAGATGCAAGTAAAATTGGAGAGCTGAAAGATTACATCCAGTACTTGATAGATAAATTCAATGAGTATCGAGAAGAAAAGGGTTATGGAAAAGACAACACAGCAACTAGTTAACCTCTCATTTGATTTATTAATAGCTTTACATAACAGTAAGGATTACTTTAAAGATAAAACAAACGAGGAAGTAGCAGCATGGGCAAGGGCTAATTACCGTAGTTGCGGAGTTGATTTAGTACCCGTAGGCTCATCTCACGGTACTATTGTAAATGGAGATGAGTCCAGTCTATTTTATATTTTATTGATAACAGGTAGTGATAGTAATGCTGACGCAATTGCAGGTTATGTAGAAGATGGTCATTTTGTATGTACTCACGGTTCATGGGAAGCCAAAATTACTTTCAATAAAGATGAGAAGAATGGTCATCTAACTTTCCATGGAGATGATACTTCGACTTTAGATTTTATCACATGCGTACGTGCTACAAATATAGAAGATTTAAAAGAAGAGGTAGTTGAAAGAGGCTACCCTAGATACCTGCATTATTTACGTTCCCTAGAAGAGTAAAAATTATGATGTCACCACTTGAGCTACAAATACTATTGCATTACCATGTATCCTCAGAAGATTACCCTAGAGCAAATCATGGTTCAATTAAAGAGTCTATAGATGTATTACATAGATGTTCATTAATTGAACCCGCATTGATTACAGAATTGACTGAACCTCACCATCCAGTAAAACCAGCGGAGTGGCAATTAACTAATAAGGGTAAAGCCCACTTGAACCAAATTCTAAATCTAGCTTTACCGAGAGAAGTATATTTAAACTCAGTAGGTAATGAGATAGAGTTAACTTAATGATTTCCGATATAAAAGTAACAAATAATCCTGATGATTTAGAGAATCAGAGATTTATACTTATACTAGATTCTCTATCTGAAGAATCTTTCGTATCAAGCATTCCCAGTATTTATGAGATTTTAATTGCATTCTGGGATGTAGTAGATTTAAGTATGAGTCCTAAAGATTGTAGAGAGTGTAAACTCACACCTTTTACATGGGACGACCATGGTAAATGTGTAGCAGATTATATAAGGAGATTAGAGGAGGAAGACTCTAAAATTACCTTGTATATCTATTCTAAGGATGTTACAGTAAGGGCTATGGCACTGGCGTTAGCCATAAGTGAATCCTCAGTATTTAAAGGTAAATTTACTGAGGAATTATTAAAACAATGCCAACCCGAGCTTGATAATTTAGTATTAATTGAGTATAAGGGTATGAAGTCAGCTCTGTATAATAAAGCTAAAGAACTTTATAAAAATAAGGCTAAAGAACTGACACGTTATGAACTGCTAGGCGAACTAACTAATTCTGAAATATATAATTTTGTATTTGAAGAATATTCAAAAGACCTCGATTTTTCTAATCTGATATAAGTTGTACTCGGATCTTATTTTTATCTAATCCCGAGTAAAATCATGAATGATATCGAATCAGCTTTTGAAGCTAAAACTGGTTTATCTGTAAAAAGTTCTCCTAGCCTATTTAAATTAATGGCGCATTCCTTTATTAGTAAAGGGTACGACATTAAATCTGGAGAAATTAATATGGTACCCGTAGCTAGTTTAAGAAGTAAATTATCATTCTTTGATAAAGCAGTAAAAGAAGTATTAAGAAAAGGAAAGAATTCAAGCGGAACACCTCTAATTGAATTTGTGAAAGATGACACAGATTTCAATCAAATGATTTTAGGAATCACTAAAAAGTATCTAAATTTTTATGAGTCAGAAGATGATGTCTATGATATTGTTATGACAGCATTTAGTAAGATTTTCCTAGAAAATTTCAAGAAAAGCTTTAATGATTTTGATGGATGGGTAGTCCATAATGATGGAAGTGAATCTAAAGTAGCAATAGAACCTTGGATTCATACAATCTTAAAAAGAGCTGTAATCACTGAATCTAAGAATTTCTCAAAGATTCATAAAAATACGCAAGAAGTAACTCCATTTGAAGATGAAACCCATGACGAAGCTCTTGATAGAGAGGTTAATAAAAACCTTCGTAACATGGACAAACAAGATAAAATGCTGTATGAGGAAATGGTAAGAGAGCTTAAAAGAAAGTTTAAAAGAGACCGTAATCCAGAACGTGTAGAAAAGATATTTGATTTACTAGTAGCAGGTTATCAAAAGCAAGAAATTGCAAAAGAGTTAGGAATCTCCAGTACACGAGTAGGAGACTATGTATGGCAGCTGAAATCATTTGCAGAGGAGTTAGCTAAAGATTTTAAAATGCAGGGAGATTCACAATTAATGGATTTACTTGATGTAACATTCCGTAAGAAAAAGAAAGCTGCATAATGTCAGACCTTTATGATAATGAGAATAATACTCTCAATAGATTTTGTAGGAGATTAGAAAAGATAGGTATCAGTGTAGAACTAGCAGGAAACTATCCTTGGATTTACCTTGATAAGGTTAATGATATAAAGGTAAAAGGAAACTATCAGGCTAATCATGGATTTACCGCATTCTGGTCAGGTGTGGAATTAAATTCAAAGGTAGTATTTTCAGATAGAAAAGTGGTCTTTAATAAAATTAGAGAAACTTTAAGTATTTAATTTACTTAATTAATGTTTATTTATAATCCTCACAAACTTTAACTTGAGGAAATTATGCCAAAATATATACACCCTTTAATCTTTTCGGAAGTAAACAAGCTAGGTGCACTAGAATCCAAGATAGTTGAAAAAGCAGTCCATTGGAGAAGAGGAGGAAAAGGTACTTCTGATTTAAGAGAAATACAGGATTTATGTTCACAATTATCTTGTATGGTTAATGACGGAACTATTGAGTTAGAAACCAAAGAAGGTTTAACTTATGATAAGGATTTTATAATTTTAGAACCCGAGCAAGCACCTTCTACTTTAAATAATGTAAAAGAGCCTTTAGAGGAGGATGAGGGGTCAGAGATTATAACTCCTATGGACTCTAATGAGGAAGACCTCGCAGTAGTAAATCCTACCAAGTCAGAAGAGATTAAAAGTGAGGGATTAGACGATTTAAGTTAGATGTCAAAAAATTCTGCTTTACAAATAATAAACCATCTAAACAATACTATACATGTAGCTGATGTCCTTGAAAGAGAACGTGGAGATGAAATCTACGGATATGACAAGAACATCAGCTGTATAGACCATCCTGATACAAAACCATCTTTAAGAGTCTATTCGGAACTCGGAAGACAATCTTACTGTTTTTCATGTGGAGAGGTATTCACACCTTATAGAGTAGTTCAAACTCTACATGGATTTAGTTTTCCAGATATAATAAAACATTTTGAAGAGAACTATAATTACGTAGTTCCAGAAGACTTAACTGAAGATACATCAGATATTTCTAAAAACGAAGAAGTAGCTAAAATAATAACGTATCTTAAAAAATGGTCGACTCCTACTGTATTAAATCTGACTTCTAAAAGCTTATACATAGATAGTAAGCTTGGGGGAGTTCAACAACTAAGCAAACTTTACGATAAAATAGTATCAATAAAAGAATCTGACTTTATTTAACTGGAAGTATTATGAATAGTTATGAAGAAATCCAACAATTTGATTTAGGCTCAGTATTAGACCTCATCACAGACCACCTTGATGACCTAGTTAAATTGAAATCTACTTTTACTGAATTAAATATAATTAATGATTTAGACAATCAGTTAACTCAAAGTAAATCATTAATATCTACTCTTATTAATATTTATGGAGAAGAGGGTATATTAAAAAATGCTTTCAGTTCTCATGATAATTATATTGAAAAAGTATTAGCACCTAGATTAGCTACTTCATCTCTATTTATAGAAAATCCAGACATTTCTATCCATACTTTCAAAAAGGAAGTTGAGTCTATAAAAGACCCAGTTAAACTATACCCTTATTTGAAAGCCTATTTGAACTCTGAAAAACAAATGGAAGAAGTAGATGAATCATAAGCATTCTGAATACCTACACCCAGATTTAGCAGGGCAAGATAACTTAGCTCTAGTAAAGCAATGCTTACAAGTTCCTAAGTATCAGAACCACCCTCATAATCCTATCTTTGATAAAGAAGAGCTTCAAAAGTTACCAGACCATAAGTGGATGGAAAAGGTAAAGATGGAGTTAATTCATCCAGACAATTATCCCGACTTGATTGAAGACTTCTTACCTAAGTTATTATCAAATGCAACCGAATGCCCTGCATATGTATTACCTGTATCTGTAGACGAAGAGAATCCAGAACTACCTAAACTAGTATCCCTCGACTTAGAAACAACGGGTCTAGATAAAACTATTAGATTAGTAGGAGGTAAACCTAATATACCTGAGGAGATAGTAGGTATATGTTTATCTTGCCATGAGAATGAAGGGTATTATATACCTATACAACATAATGGTAAAGATGGAATCAAGAATTACACAATGGAAGAAGGTCTAGCTTTATTGCAGGAACTTCAAAAAGATGATTATATTCTAGTCTATCACAATGCAGCATATGATAGAGAGGTTGAGGAAACTCACGGAATATATTTAAATGAAGAGTATATAGATACTCAACTTTTAGCAATAAATATGCATCTGAAGGCAAGGTATTTCACCGTAGCTTTAAAAGTCTTAGGTGAGAAGATGCTTAAAAGAAAGATGTTAGAAATCAAAGACCTCTCTGGAACTAAAGAATTCGTACCTTTCAATTACTTACCTGCAAAAACCTGTATGGTATACGGTTGTTCAGATGCAGCAAACACTCATGCAATTTTAATGTATGCATTAAATCATGAGGAAAAGAATCCTTATAAAGTCAATAAGTTTGCCATGCGACTTGACATGAAAACTCAAGACCATACAAGGTGGATGTTAAGAGCAGGACTTCCAGTAGATTATGAATCTGTAAGATTAAATCTAAGAACTTTATTTAGAAGAAAGTATATTCTACTAGATAGATTTTCAAAAATAGACCCTAAAGTAGAGTTAGGTTCACCTGACCAAATAGGAAGATTCCTTGGATTCCAGTTAATGAATGCCTACTTCGACTATCGTAGAAATCAAGGGAAAGATGATTTCACAGAGGAGGATTTATTTAAAGAATATCAAGTTAAAGCTAAAGAGTTATTTTATTGTGCAGTCCAGAAAAAGAAATTAAAGGACGGAGAAAAAATAACATTCGGAAGCGGAGATGATGTATTATCTTCTTATAGAAAAGTAGGTGAAAAGAATCTACCGTGGGTATCAGATGAACTTGCAAAAACTATGCAAGATACAGCAAACCTTGTAGAAATGTATAGGCACGTAGTACACTCAGCAGGAATTCTAGCATCAATGTACCGTTATGCATATATTGATGATTTAAATTTGCATAGAGTATCTGTAGGTTTAAAATTCAATGGAACAATTACAAATAGATATTCAAATGCTAATGGAGACGGTAGTCTTGATAGGGTGACTATAGTAAGGCAAAAAAGAAAAACTAAAACTGTATTATCCCTTGCAGAGTCAGCATGCGGATTAAATTTACAAGGAGTACCTTCAGCCAGCCTGCACTTGAGAAATGCAAAGAAAGTTACTAAAGCACCTGAGGAATTTTTATTAGCTAAAAAAGCCAGAGACGAACAAGTAGAGGCTAAACTAAGACTCTACCTCGAAGCGATGTAATGGATGTAGAAACTAAAAAGAAGATTTCAAAGCAAACTCAAAAACTTTATGAAGTAACTTCACTTCATGATAGTACTTATAGGAAAGTTTGGAAGAAACAATCTTTAGTTTATCATTGTAAAAAAGTTTATGGAGTATCCTTATTAGACTGGTTAGAAGTGTATAAAGGTAGTTATAGGGGTTTCATAATAAAAAGAACTACTAATGCTTCTATGATTACAGGATTAAAAGAAACTATATCTACTGAAGAGATTAAAAAGAAATCCATGAAAGAGTTCGTAAAGAACAATGATTGGAGGAAACTTCGGGATATGAGAAGAAAGAGAAAGAAGGAGGGCGTGTCGTGACCTTCCTAACTTATTTACTTTCGACCTACGTCAATTACGGGCTTCCAAAATGTCAAATGTAACTCCATTTAAGACACCTTTCAGTGTATTCTGTGATGCTTATAAAAAAGAACTAGAAAAAAGTAAAGCAAATGGTCAATTGGAAGATTATAAAATACATTCAATGGACCCTAGAACAAAAGTAATAAATGTTTCTATAAAACCTGTAAGAGCAGCTGAATTCCTTAACCTCCCATTTAGATTCAAACCTAATGAAACAGAATTACTTTAAATTAGTTATTGAATTATCTTGATTGCACTCTATAACTAATAATGAAGCTCGACGGTGAAACACCTCAGTTTAAAATAATCAAAATGATTATAGGACTGTAAGAAGCAGCTTCTTATATATCAAGGGAGATTAGAACCCTTAACTTGAAAATGGTAGGAGACCTCCGAATTCTCCAGATTTTGAACTCCTACCATTTTCACCTTTCTTAAAGTATTTTCAATTATTTTTCCAAAACTATGTAATTTATTTCCCCCACCTGTATACACTATTAAAGCAATTTGAAATTCAATCTGGAGAATAAATCATGTATACACTTCACGCAGAAATTCCAACTGACATCAATAATGTTAAAGTAATCCTTCAAAAGAAAGATTCTAAAATGATTGAGAGTCTTATAGAAGTAGAATTGGCTAAATGGTCATGGTCTGAAATTGTTGAGGAAGCATGTGAAGGTCACAATGATTTAGAAGTAATCGATACAGATGGAAATGTTATGGAATCAGATGTATTAAGTATTTCAGAATTATTAGAGCTTCAATACAGAAATGAGTTATCGAGGCTTGAAGCAAAAGGTACAATCATCACCTTGAAAGATGGTTCAAAAGCCTTGTGGGTATAATTAATTATAAATCTGGAGAAATAAAGTGTTAGCTATAGACAGAATTCTTAATAAACAGTATTTTAGGAGACAAGATAAAGTATCTGTATGGGTTAACCTTATAATTATAACTTACCCTAATGGAGATAAAGTTACTTTAATAAATACCCCTGAAACTCTAAATAGAATCTTGAATCAAGATTTTTATAAATTTACTATAATCCTTAATTCAAAATATGGGTTCGAGCTAGAACGTGATTTTGTAAATACGGATAATAATCCTCTTAGAAAATATATAGTTAGATCTCATAATAAGAAAATTATTTCAAAATTAATCATGGAAAATCTGGAGAAATAAAATGAACTTATCTCAAACTATAGTAGAAATCGCATCGTCTGAAGTAGATAATGTACTTTCAGCATTAAATCGTTTCGGAGCAGAGCGTTATGATAATGATACTCTGGTATCTGTACCCTCAGATGATAAAGATGCTATTTATGACCATCTGACTTTATCTGGATTCAACCCTCAATTTTTCAACATCAGCGAGTAATCTTATGTTAAAGGAATTGTATAAAGATGTAGTAACTAATCTTCATAATACCTGTACTGCAGAAACTGAAGGAATGAACCCCGACGAAGCAGGTGAGCATTTTTATGAAGAAGTACTAAAGTTATTAGCAGATGAAACCTCAGAAGATAACGTAGTGGTAAATGAATACCTTGATTCTATAGGTTGTCTCAATAAAGAACAACAACTTTCAGATGATGTATGGTCAGGAGTAGTATCATGAGACTTAAATTGTATAATTATCATGAAGATTTATTGAAAGAAATTATCTTAAAGCATAAATATGCTTTTATTGATGAGATTGGAGCTCATAATAAACACCAAGACCCTAGGAAACGAGTCTATAAAGCCACCCTTGATGGTGAGATTGTATACTCAAAAGAAGTAATAGAAAAAGAAGTTATAGTCAAGGCTAAGTATACAGAAGAGGGTGCTAGAAAATGTGTTTGCTGCGATACTCCTACTCATAGATTTACTAGTTATACTGTTGATGCGGAAGAAAGAGACAGAGACTTTGATGTAAAGGATTTTTATAACAGTATTATTAGAAAACACTCACCAGGAACTAAGCTTAAAATAACTGTAGAGGCATTAAATCCAGATGTACCCTAGTTCAAATTATTTTAAAACATTACCCTCGAAGTTAGAAAGGTATCTGCCTCACTCTTTACCTAATAATATAAAACAGAAAAGAGTAGAGAAGATTTATAAGTCCTATCAGCATATATTTAAAGAGCAAATGCAAGTTAGGTCTATTGTACGTGAGATTGAGATATCTCATCTTATCGGACAGAATGACGTAGTGATAAATCCTTTAGTAGAAGAGTACATAGAGCTAAGGAAAAGATTAGATAAAATAACTGAAACAGTCAATGAGTGGAAGTCTCAATTACAAGAATTAAATCCACAGTTAAAAGAACTCTTGACTTTATCTAAAACTAAAGATTTAGGCTCTATGTTATATAATGACCTGAAGCATCTTTCAGAGACTTATGACGTAGACATAGATTTCACATCTTGTATGAATAAATTTAAAGGTAAATAAATGAAAAAGTACACTAACTTTCAGTACTGGGCAGGAATATTAATAGCTGCGGCATTATCTTCTATTATAACCAGTGGTCTACATAGGTCAGGTTACTTTAATACTGTAGTATCTACTTTAGAGGAAAAGGTATATAAGGAAGCAGTAGTATCAGGTTGGTCAGGTCATTTTTGTTTATTAAAACGTATAGATTATTCTGCATCTAAAAAAGGTTATATTGCCAAAAATATACAATTAAATAGAATAGAAAAAATATCAGATTCTAGTACAGTTTTAACTGGAAAAGAATGTGACCCTAAGTTAGAAGAACCTCCCAAAGGTAGACCTCCTATATACATGTGATAAAGTGTTACTTCTATTACCTCTTTAAGGATTTCCTATGCCAGATGATAAAACAAAAGCAGATGTAATAGATTTATTCAAACATAAGTCAATTCCCGCAGAAGATTATACTGTAGCCGCAGAGCATTTATTAGATGAGAAGCCAAAAAAGTTTTTCCTATTAATGGAAGATGAAGACGGTGTTTTATCTTATATGCATTCATCACAAAGTCATCCTCTTGAAAATATAGGGGCATTGTTTACCCAAACAATGATGGCGTTTTTAGATATACGGTATGGTAATCCAGACCTAGACGAGGAAGACCCCGAGGAATAAAATGAGAATATTTAGCAATTTAGAAACTGCTGTTTCAAATTTAGAAAAAGCAGAGAAACAGATTACTGATTTACTTAATAAAAATGCAAAGATTCTATATCCTGAAAGAAGCGGATTTCAGTCTTTAGACAGAAAGTTTAAAGGAAAACCAGGTTATATTTGGACTAATAATTTTGAAAGTTTATCAGATTTATTATTTGGAGGAACTGTAGAGTCTACTGAAGAGCATTTGAAGTTAGGAGAAGAAGTAAATAAGATTGCTAAAAAGAACAATGTTAAAGTAGAGTGGGGCTTTAACGGAATACTACAAATTTACGGTTGAGATTTTATAATGAAAATATTTAGCAGCTTACAAGCAAATTCACTTCCTATGTCAAACACCTTGATGGTAGTAGACGTAGAGTCAGGACCTAAAGCAAATAACCGTATCGAGTATGACTCCAAGTCAAAGAAGATGTTATTTACTAATGAATCTGGTATCAACATTAGCCCAGCCAACTTGATGCATCCTAGAAAGTACCCTAAACAAGGTACTGAAGAGAGATCAAAGATTCTTGTTGAGGCTATCAAGAAAACTAAGGCTAAAAATTCTACGGAGTTTGCAAAAGAGTTATCAAAAGTAACTGGATATTTATTTGAACCAGCAGGGGGATTCGAAGAAGAGGACGAAGACTAATGAAACTATTCAGTAAAGAACAAACAATAGCAAAAGACTTGACAAATACCCAAAGTGGTATGCTAGAAGTAGTACACAGTCAATTAGAGGGAAGTCCTTTAAGAACTATTAAAGGTGTAGATGATTATGTAGAGGCTACTGTAGAACAATCTGAAGACTCTAAAGATGCTTTAAATAAAATGGAAGAACTTTTAGAATTAGCATCTATTATGGAGCAAAAAGCAAAAGAGATTAAGAAACATGTAAATAAAGGGTTAGACTATATTAAGAAGAACCCACAAGACTTTGATTAATGAAAATATTCAGCAAGAAAAGTAGTAATAATTTAATCTGGGTAGATATGGAGATGACTGGACTAGATTCCAAGTCAGACTCTATTATCGAGATTGCTACAATTGCAACAGATTCTAATCTAAATATATTAGCAGAAGGACCTAATATTGCTATCAAAACAGAACAATCTAAATTAGATTCAATGGATGATTGGTGTACCAAAACTCATACGAATTCAGGTCTAGTTAAAAAATGTTTAGAGTCTAATATAACTTTAAAACAAGCAGAGCAAGCAACCCTTGATTTCATCTCAGAATATGTAGGAGCAAAAGAATCCCCTATGTGCGGAAGCACGGTAAGCTTCGATAGAGAGTTTATGAAACACCAAGGAATGCAAAATCTTGAATCTTATTTCAATCATAAACACATTGATGTATCCTCTATTAAGGAATTAGCAAATAGATGGTCACCCACCCTAAAAGCATTTAAAGGAGCAGAGTGTCACGAAGCCTTAGCCGACATAAGAGAGTCAATAGCAATGCTTAAGTATTATAGGGCAAATTTTATTCAATCTAATTAATTATACTGTATTAGCTTATCCAATCAATTTGGAGTAAGTTAGTGGTATCCCCAGATAAATTTCAGCAAGCCTTCATAGACCATAAAGTTGAAAAGAATCAAGCCGTAAGATTACGAGCAGTCGCAGGTTCAGGAAAAACAACTACCTCAGTTCTAAAAATTAAATCCTTAATAGATTCAGGGCAGTTTAATCCAGAACAAATCGTATTCATAACTTTTAGTAATAAGTCGGCACGAGATTTAAATCATAAATATTATAAATTAACAGGTTATCAAGAAAGACCTGTAATGAGCACGTGCCACTCATTTGCATTAAATATTATTAAAAATTATTTTGATAAAAAACCCTCTCTACTTAACGAATGGTCATCCATTTTAGTTATGAGAGATGTCATGGAAGAACTCAAACTTGACGAAACTTATCAATTAACTACTAAACGAGAATTAACTGCAATAGCAAGAGCTACCGTAGATGCAACTCACTGGTATAAATCTAATGTATTTACTGTAGAAGAAAATCTACATGAAAAATTAAAGGATTCTAATTTCAATTACAGAGATTTTGATTATCCAGATATACCTGTAACACCTGAAGAGTTTATAAAATGCTTTCAGTTATATGAGGAATACAAGCATAATGCAAATCAAGTTGATTACTCCGACTTGATTTATAAGTTACTAGCCAAGTTAAGAAATGATGAAACATTAAAATCCACCTTGAAAGAAAAGTACCCAGTATTTTTCCTTGACGAGGCTCAGGATTGTGACCAGTTATTATTCCATTTTATATATGAATTAACCTCAGGTAATAATCTTTTTACCATTTATGATAGTGCACAGACAATTTACAGTTTCAGATGGGCTGCTCCCTTCATGCTCGAGGAGAATATACTCTCGACACGGTTCGAATCAGTGGCTACGTATTCTCTAGAATTCAATTACAGGTCTACGGCAAACATAGTTAACCTCGGTAATAGAATAAGAAGAATTATAGGAGAGGATGTTATGGCACAACCTTTCAAAGAGGAAGCTAAAGGCTCAGTGAGGGTTATAACTACTAGAACCAATAAAGGAGAAGGAGTCCAAGCCGCAAAATTGATAAAAGAGTATCAGGAAAAAGGTTACAATCTATCTGATATAGTTATCTTAGGAAGAACTAATAATTATCTGAAAACTATAGTAGAACCTGTTCTAACTCAAAATGAAATCCCCTATAGATTAACTACAAAGAATAGAAAGAAGTTATTTGATAAACCTATCGTTCATGCATATTTTAATCTATTCTCATTAATAAATAATCCAGATAACTTATTCACCTTGATTGAATTATCTAATCATGTAAAAGGAATCGGAGATCAATTTAGAGCTAAAATAAAAAGACAAACGTATACTAATAAAAATACAAATTTAACTCCATCTGAATCCAATAAAATGACTATATTGGAGAACTTGAAATCAGAGATAGAAACAATAAAGGATATTACTAAACCTTCAAAATTATCTTCTGTTTTATTAGGATTTGAGGAGATAATAAGAAAGTACTTTAAGGAAACATTTACTACAGCAAAAGAGTTAGAACTTATAAATAAGACTGTATCTACGATTGTATTTAATTACTATGATGACATGGGTATCCGAGACCTTCATGAAATATTTGATAAACTTCTATTAGATTTTACTGAGATTGATACTTCTAATGTAAAAGATTCTGTCACCTTGATGACTACGCATGGAAGCAAAGGCTTAGAATTCCCCATTGTTATAACAGGAGACCAAGCCAAAGCTATAGAACATGATGATGAAGATGAGTATTCAGAGGGTTGCATATTATATGTACAACTTTCAAGAGCCATTGACCATTTAATTCTATTTCATTCAAAAGAGTATGTAGACTATGCTATGCGAAGTAGAGAAGCCAAACACACTAAACCTTATGCAAAATTAAAACATGAACTCGGAGTGTAATATATGAAGTTTGAGGATTACGAAGAACTACTAGAAAAAGTGTTAGACCTAGTACCAAACGTACCTACATTATCTAAGAAATTAATATTAGATGAATTTAAGAAAGAAGTGAAAGCCAGAAAAAATTTCGAGGAAGATTCTGACAATGAGGATTACACTTTCGAGCTTGAAAACTCTACTGTAAATATTGAAACAGTAGGAAATCTCCATCTGCATAATAGAGGAGATTTAATAGTCAATCAAAATAATAAATTAGAACAGATACAAGAAAATCTTCTTAAATTAGCGAAGAAAGGTATTCAATTTACCCGACAAAGTACCTATCATGTAAAGGTGCTGATGGGTAATGAGTACTGGAATGTATACCTATCGGGGAAAGAGAAATGGATGAGAGACGGACTACCTGAAGAAGGTAGAGGACTCGATAGATTCATATCTAAATGGGATTCAATAGAAAATAAACCTTGAACATATTTCTAACAAATCACAATCCAAAAGTATGTGCACGTGACCATTGCAAAGTTCATACTCGAAAGATGATAACAGAGTATGCACAAATATTATCTACGGCACATAGAATTTCAGATGGAACCAAAACACCTTTTCAAGTGTATAAGTGGGGTCATAATAAATTAGGGCATAAAGTATTAAAGAAAATAGATTGGCTGCACTTACCAGGAGATGAGTATGAAAGCGTAGACGGGTTCATGGTACTGAAATCTATGGATTTTTATAGACCTACTCATGTAACTCATCCAAGTTCACAATGGGTACGTACCAGAAAAGAGCATTATGATTGGCTGTATGATTTATTCTGCCACCTACTTGATAAATTTAAAGAACATAAAGGGTACTCTCATGCTTGTGATAGATTTAGATCGAGAGGTATTTTAAAAGACTCTCCAAAGAATATACTTAAAAATTTAGGATGGGTAGATCCACCAGCTTGTATGCCTGAAGAATTTATCATCAAAGGAAATATTGCAGAATCTTATCGAAATTATATAAATGAAAAATTCATAGATTGGTCTACTAGAGATAAGAAAATAGATACATCCTATTTTGAAGAATCACCACCTGACTGGGTGACACAAAAGGGTAAAGTATGAGTTTAACAGTTGAAGATAAAAGAATGATAAAGTATTTCCTAAAAGAAAAAGGAGATATAACCAGATGGTCAGATTTTAAAGATAAAGCCCAAGAAGTATTTGAAGAGTTTCCACTTTTAAGAATTGCTTTAGATTCAAAACATAAAGCAGAAAAATTAATGAAGGAAGCTTTAAGAGAAGTAGACAACAGTATTTATGAGGATGAGGAGGAATGATTGAAAACCTACCAGAACTAAACGCACAATCTTTAGGAATTGGAGCGGGGACAATTGCACTAGCAACCTTATTTGCATCTTCATGGACTCAAATAAAAGGGTTAGTAACTAGATTTAATGCCTTATACATATCCAAGGCAGAGATAAATGAAAATCTAGCAATGTATGTATTCGGGTATCTTGACCATAACTATAAACAAAGCGGAATGGATGTACCTAGATATAGTTACACAACAGAGTACGTAATTCCTTTAAGTAGAGTTATAAAAATTGGTGTAATAAATCCTACAAAATATGGTCTATATTGGTTAGGATGGAAACCTTTATTTATCTCCTATAAAGAGGGGAAAGATAATAGTGGAACAGTAAGCGAATTCACAATGAGTTCCATAAGAGGTTTGATAGATTATGAACAAATTGTAAAAGATTCTATAGACAGAAGAAACCATTTAGAACATAATAAAGAAAAGGAAAAAGATGATTTAAATAAATATGGGGATAGATATTTTATTCAAAATATATTCGGTTCACATAATTCTGAAAAAGTGGGTTCATCAGAGACAAATGAAGAGAGTGCACCTACTGGTGCGAGGTTAAGACAAGATAATAAAGAAGATACCAAATTTTTAGGATGGCATCATACAGATATAGGTGCTCCCAAACCAAAATCACCTATGGAAGGGTTATATTATTCAGATGAAGTATTATCTTTAATTGAAGAAATTAAACTATGGTATAATGATGAGCAATGGTTTGTGGAAAGAAAAGTTCCATGGAGAATGGGTATATCTATAGACGGACCACCAGGAACTGGAAAATCTAGCTTCGTAAAAGTAATTGCACAAATGTTTGGAATACCTATCTTTAAATTTGATTTACCCTCTATGGATAATCAAGAGCTAACTAAAGCATGGAAAATGTGCACAGGAAGAGCACCGTGCATAATTTTATTTGAAGATTTAGATAGAGTATTTAATGGAAGAGATTTATTAATAAATCAAGATTTTAACGGGAAAGGTAAATTAACCCTTGACGCATTATTGAATTGTATTTCAGGTGTAGAGAATTCTGACGGGGTATTAACAATTGTAACAAGTAACAATCCTCAAAGTCTAGACCAAGCATTAAGGAGAGGAGGAAGATTAGACCGACAAATAACTATTGGAAATATTAGTTATGAAGGCAAACGGAAAATGGCAGCTAGGATTTTAAATGGAGACGAAGAAAATGTAGAAGATAACTTAGATCTTATAAATGATTTGGTAAATACTTATAATTCTATCTCAGCAGCTAATTTCCAAAACATATTAGTAAAAGAAGCTCTAAAATTATACTGGGAGGAAAATCAAAGTGAGTCTAAAGTATAGAATAATATCCGATAATGACAGTAAAGACTCGAATTCTATTTTAACCTTATTAGCTTTTATGCTGCTATCGTTTATAGCAGGAATGACTGTTTATAGATTAGCTTTAATAGAAAAAGTAGATAATAAACCAGAATCTACCCAAGAGGCAGAAGTAGGTATTGTGCTTGAAGTAGATTATATTAATTATAATGCCGCAACAATTGTAAAAACTAATATAGGAAACTTTCCCTTAAAAGGGTATAAATCAGTATTACGAGGTTCAAAGTCTATTATTGTTTATAAAAACGATATACCCACCTGCATGAAATTTGACCCAGAGTTCTCCAAAGAATGTTACCAAATGTATTTATAGACTTAAGTAAGGAGTTAGAACATATAGTTGACCCTTTAAGAGATATTAGATGGTCACTTAAACTGCCTAATGAAATAGATAAAGCCTATAAAATATTTAAAGAAGACCTCGATTTATTTAGAGATGTAGGCTTTAGATTTAAGGAAACAGAACCAGACTCTTTAGCCCATTTAAGCTTTAATAACGGTTATATCTATCTTGGTAAAGAGATGATAGATATGGACTTATTCTCTTGGGTAAATGTACTAGCCCATGAGATGACTCATGCAAAGCAAGTAGAAGATGGTAGATTAATATATTCTCATAATCATGCAAAGTTATACTGGGAAGGAGAGGATTGTACTTTTCTCTATAAAAATAATTGTATAGATGAGATGCCATGGGAAGTAGAGGCATATACACAACAAGTATTATTGGTAACTAAATACTATCGGTACTTATTAGAAACCATACCAGATGACCATATATTTTATTATTTATACCTTCCTAAAATACCTATAGACGTATCTTTTCTTTTTAAATAAATTTTTCCATACCTATGTAATTTACTTTCTCCACTTGTATACACTAT